>CAUJDH010000051.1 GCA_963169225.1 Actinomycetota bacterium | reverse complement strand
AATTAACTACCGGAGTAAATCCAATTGGGCCATGCCCGAATTGACGAGCGGCCGGATCCAATCGCGTAGGCTCCCGAAGTTGTCGCCAACCGTCTGTCCTTGCGAATGTCGGTAGACGATCCCTTCCATGATGATCGCCATCTTGAATGTGGCGAGTGCTGTGTACCAGGGCATGGGTTCGAGGTCGAGTCCCGAGAGATCGCTGTAGGTTGCCACGAGGTCGAGGCTTGAGGGGAACGGCGGCGCGGCATCCATCCCCGCCATGGGGATTGGCGGATCGCAGCCGATCACGCTCCAAAACAGGGCGAACAGGCCGAGGTCCGCCAACGGATCGCCGAGGGTTGACATTTCCCAGTCAACGACGGCGGCAATGTCCCATTGATCAAAGTCGCTCTTAGCCACGATCACGTTCTCGAGCCGGTAGTCACCGTGGACGATCGTGGTGCGCTGGGTTTCTGGGATCCACTCGGCTAGGCGTTTACCTAGCGCATCTATGCCAGGTGTCGGGTCGGAGCTCGACGCCTCAAGCTGCACTCCCCAACGTTCGAGCTGGCGCTCAAGATAACCGTCGGGTTGGCCAAATTCGGCGAGACCGATCCCGCGCGGATCGATCGAGTGCAAGTTCGCGAGCGTACTGATGAACCGGTACGACAATTGCGGGATCTGCGAGGCACCAACGATCATGGCATCGTCCAAGTTAGAGATCATCTCGCCTTCGACATAATCCATGAGCAAGAACGGAGCACCTATGATGTCTTCGTCCTGGCACAGATGTAGCGGCTTGGGCACCGGCACACTCGAACCGTATAGCGCCCTGGTGACGTTGAACTCGCGGCTCATGTCGTGGGCGGTGGCAAGTACATGACCAAGCGGTGGCCGTTGGAGCACGAATTGCTGGGAGTCGTTGGCCAAGAAGTAGGTGATATTGCTACGGCCTTCGCTGATCAACTCGGCATAAAGCGGGCCATCGTCAAGGTCGGGAACTTTGGTCGCAAGATAGTGCGTCAAATTGTCCGGATCGAGCCCTGGGAGTTCTCCCGGGAGTTCCGACGCAGCCATCTGACAGAGACTACTCCGCCCTGTGTGCCTATGGCGGATGGGGGCTAATCGAGACAGGTTAGGTCAATTGGTCTTCGACAGTTTGGCCTGAGGTGGTTTGGGTCGGCAAGGTGGCTTTGAGAATACTTCCGGAGGGCTGAGACGAAGATTCGTTGCTTGGTTTCAAAGACCAACTAACCGTGCAGTCTTGCAACATGTGGGTACCTAAACCCGCGGTGCCCGAACCGATGCCTTTGCTGCCATTGTCCGTGATCCGGAGTGTGACGAGGTTGTTTGCGTTCTGGTCGAGTGCTACCTCGACTGAGGTTGCCCCACCGTGCCTAATCGAATTCGATATGGCATCTTGCACGATGCTAATCACAAGGTCGTTAGCCACCAAGTCGCTGGCTAGTTCGGTGACGGTTGTCGGATCAGCGTAGAACTGGATATCGCATATCCCTTGCCATACAGAGGCTGTTTCTTCGACTTCTTGGAGCAAGCTGTGACGTGAGTGCCCTCCGACGAGTAGGCGTGGCAGCGACTGGACAAGTTGGGCAATGGTCTCGGTGGTTATCTGTTGGCTACTTTCGGAATCTTGGTTGTCCTTATTGGCATTTGCCCGCCTGATCGTGAACAGTGCTGCGTGAAGTTCCGATTGGACTGGCCCGTGCAGTGCTCGCGCAAGTTGCCCGTTCGCCTGCCATAGTTCGCCATTACCGCGTGCTTGAACGTAGGTGATGGTGTCATCGAGTTTGTCTAGCTCGCGCTCACGGACCCGGAGAGTGTCTGCAAGACCAAAGGCTAAAGTCATGAGCCATGTAATGATGACAGCTTCGATGACGAAAGTAGCAAGAAGATCCCAACGTTCCAGACCATATCCAGATGCGTGCGTGAGCACGACAGCCGCAGGCAATACGAGCACTGCAATGACGATGGTGCTGAGTATGGCTCGCCACGCTCTAGACCTAATCGAGGCGAGCGGTCTCAACACTAGTCGTGCAACCCATAAGCCGATGACGAGTACGGGGAATACCAAGAGGTAAATATCAAGTTTCGTAGCCTCGAAGAATGATATTTGAAGCAGCAGAACATAGATCGAGATGACGAGCGAAGTCGATATCGGACGCAGGTATTGTTCGGCAGGGAGCCGCCGCCAAAGTGTTCGCCACGAGATTTCAAAGTCTTGGGTATCGAGCTCGGGAAGACGCACTTGCGGCACTTCCTGCGCAATTTGATGACTTAGTGGACGTACGACATCCCCCACCAAATGCTCAGTAGAGATGATCGCTCGTGCCGGTGATTCTTGAGCAATCTCGTCAAGTTCCGATGAAAGTTTGATTGCAATCGAATCGAGCGCAGATTGTTGATCTTCCCGGATCTTGCGTTGAATCTCAGCAAGCAATGAGCTGACCGCGGCTCGGCGGGCAAGTAGAAGTTGAAATCGCTTTTTGTGAAGTCTGCTGGTAGTCACCACATAAGTTCCCAAGGACAGCAAGATCGTCATCAGCAATAGATATGCGATCGACCTATAGGTCAATTCAAGCAATGAAATCTGCATACCGCCTAGATGCGGAACCAACCAAAATATGGCTAGCGCTTGGACCAGGCCGCTTACTGCGTACACAGCTAGCGTGGCCACGATTCGCTGAGTTCCAGTTAGCCAACGCAGCAAAGTCAGCCAACTGAGAGAAACGAACCCGAACATAATCGCTACGCTCGCAATAGCGATAAACGCGATTTGCGCTACGTTCAAGTAAGTTGCCGGAACCTGTGTGGCTACCGTCGTAAGAGTGACAACTACTACGACGGCCACAGTCAGTGGCCAGGAGTAAATACCGTCTCCTGTGGCTCGCTGTAGAACGCGTTGTGCCTTGTGGATTTTGATTCTCACTCGTCCATCAGATTGTGCGAGCTGCCGCTCTGATTGCTAGGGCCGCCAACTTGACCAGGGATCCCGAGATTCTCGATATAGGTACGAATTGCCATGGTGCGCGGATTCAAAGTTTTGTCATCGGTGAGTTCTAGCCGCTTGTAGATAGCTGTGATCGCCTTTTCGATTGCGCTTTGTGACCGGTCACGTCGCTCGGCGATTTCTGCCACGGTCAAGCCTTGCGCGAGCATCCGGAGGATCGCGATTTGGCTTGCCGAGAGGTTCGCTAACGGGCCAGGAAGTAGAACCGCTGAAGGAGCTGCTGGCAAATTGCCGACAGCAGCATCGGCAATAGCTGTTAGCAGTTGGTCGGCATTCGCGATCGACTTCTTGGGAAACATGATGGTATTCGGAGGCAGCGAAGATTGTTTGTGACCTGCCATAGCGAGGTCTGGATAGTCGGTCAGTACTAGGCGAGCGACCTGTGGGTACGCGGTGTCGAGAAGATGCGCGACATCGATCCCGGACGGTCCAGAACCAAGATCAAGATCAATGATGGCGACGTCGGCTTCAAACTGAGTTAGAGCTTCGCGCGCTGCAGCAGCAGATGCTGCGGTGACGACATTGAATCCGTTGCTAGTTAGCGTCGCTTGGAGTAGCGATGCCACGAGGGAATCGTCATCAATGATGATTGCGTTCAGGGGCAGGATCGTTTCCACCATTTATTTGTATCGTCTTTCTGTTTCTGATTCCTCTAGAGCGTTACGTGAACCACCCGGTCTAGCAGTTTTTAGAGCTTGAATCCAACGTAATCGGATTTCTCCGGAAACCCCCATCCCGTGAAGAGTTGATTTTCGGCCTGGAGCGGTCAAGTAACTTGCTCATCGGCATTCAGGGGTGCTTTATTGCTTAGAGTTCGTGACTGTTTACAAGAACTTTTCATCCGAATTTTTCTTCCATTAGCACCGAGAAAGGTAACAAAATCCATGGCTAGAGTTTGGGCGCTTGCTGGAGGATTCTTCCTCGTTTTGCTCATTTTGTTTTTGGGCTTTGGCTTCTTCGGCGAGACCAGCCTGAAGTTCGGTGCTGTGTCCATCGGTACCGGAATCGCAGTCGCGTATCTTCCAGGCGGGGTTGCCCTGTCTCGAGCCATCTACCTCTTCGTTGGGGTCTTGCTAGGAGCGCTCGGCTTCCTGGCGGGTTCACTAGCGTTCGCAGATGATGCGCAAGGCATCTTCATGGGTGGACTGGTTCCGCTGATTCTCTCGGCAATCATCGCCATGTGGAGCCGCAAGCAGGAGGTCTTCATCACCTTGATGCTCGGCGCCGGTGCGCTGACAGCGGCCTTCACCACAACGTTCTTCAGCGACCCGCAGGGGATCACTTATCAACTCCCGATCACGCTCGGAGCCGTCGTGGCGCCACTGGGCCTTGGGTATCTCATCGGTGCACTGTTGAACACG
>CAUJDH010000050.1 GCA_963169225.1 Actinomycetota bacterium | reverse complement strand
AGCATCCGCGCCACGAAGGCTTCCTGGATGACCCTGCGCGATCCCTAGATCGTCGAGTTCAAGCACAGTGCGCTCAACGTCTCCTGGCACACTGGCATCCCAAATCTGGGTCGAATCAAAGATTGTTGCTTCATCAAGCCCATCCGAGCCGCGCACCACAACGGCGCCGATTCCTTGGTCAGCAAAAACCCTGGCCATGATCGGAGCCATGCGCGGGTCCGCGCAGCCCACTAACAGTGCGCTGGGCTTTGCTGGATTCGCCAACGGTCCAAGAATGTTGAACACCGTTGGGACACCGATTTGCTTGCGTGTAGGACCAGCAAACCGCATGGCTGGATGAAACACCGGCGCAAAGCAGAAGCCGATCCCCACCCGCTCAACGCATTGCTCCACAGCCTCACTGGGCAAATCGATCACAACACCAAGGGACTCAAGCACATCGGCCGAACCGGACTGGGAACTCGCCGCACGATTGCCATGCTTGACCACCGTCGCGCCAGCAGCAGCAGCCACAATCGCCGTCATGGTCGAGATGTTGACCGAATCAGAACGGTCACCACCAGTTCCCACCACGTCCAGAACTGGCCCAGGAACGTTAACCGGGACAGCATGAGCCTGCATTTGATCGACAAGACCCAGAACTTCCTCTGGGGTCTCACCTTTGGATTTGAGGGCGATCAAGAAGGCCGCGATCTGTGCTTCGGTCGCCTGGCCAGAAAAGATCTGGTGCATGATCGATGCCGATTCCATGCGATCAAGATCTTCACCGGCAAGTAAGGCAGAAAGTACTTCTGGCCAATGAACTACCTGATCAGTAGCAGATTCGGAGCTTAGATCTGAAGAAACTTCGGGAGTGCTATCGGACATTAGGCGCTAGTCACAACCCTTGAACGAAGCAGACGGGCAGTGGACTCGGCAAGCACCATGGGATCTAGTGGATGCGGCACAACTTCCTCTGCCCGCGACCACGTAGCCAGCCAAGCATCTTGCGGGCGACCAACGAGCACAACGATTGGTGGGCACTGGTAGATCTCATCTTTCATCTGCCGGGCAATGCCCATTCCTCCGGCTGGTTGTGCCTCACCATCGAGAATCGCAAGGTCAACTTCACCCGAATCCATTGCTCGGATCACCGCTGGCTCAGTTGCTACCTCAAGGTACTCAACCTGCGGCAACTCCGGCGCTGGGCGTCGACCTAGGGCTGCGAGTACTTGCTCTCGCACATGGCTGTTTGAGCTGTAGACCAAGATTTTGAATGTCTTGGAACCTGCAGAACCAGCGTGCTGGGATTCAGACACCGTGGGACTCCTCATAAGAGCGAATTGGGCAAACTTAAGCGTGCGACTAAATCCTAACGGAGGATCCTCACAGAATGTAATCGCTGGACACTAATTAGCCCCAAGGGTCTAGCGATCACCCCACGTTCGGCGGTTTTTCACGACACACCCCCCTTAAAGTGGGGGTCAAGCACACATCCGAGCCTCAGACCTGGAAGAATCCCGCGCGTGGCCTCTGTTACAGCGCAGGAGACGCGCCCTCGTCTCCCAGTGAACCGTCCGAACACCGTTGCGGTCGGAACAATCGTGTGGTTGGCAAGCGAATTAATGTTCTTCGCAGCCCTATTTGCCATGTATTTCACGATGCGTTCCATCGATGTCGAAGGATTCCATGAGCATGCTCAAATCCTCGATGTTCCGTTCGCAGCACTCATCTGCGTCATTCTGGTGTTGAGCTCTGTGACATGCCAGCTTGGTGTCTTCGCAGCTGAGCGAGGTGACCGTAAAAAACTCGAGATGTGGTTCATCATCACCTTCATCATGGGCGCCATTTTCATCGGCGGCCAAGTCAAGGAGTACATGGCGCTTGTCGAAGAGGGTCTGACGCTCTCCTCCTCGTCATATGGCTCCGTATTCTTCCTCACCACGGGATTCCACGGATTGCACGTTACCGGCGGTCTCATCGCCTTCTTGTTTGTTCTCGGCCGCCTCTACGTATCCAAGCGCTTTACGCATGAGCAGGCTACAACTGCCATCGTTGTTTCCTATTACTGGCACTTCGTCGATGTGGTGTGGATCGCCCTTTTCACCACCATCTACATCCTGCAGTAGCCTTCAACGCCCAACCAGTTACAAAACCCCATAGAAAGCCTGTTGAAACGGTCATTCACAAGGAAATTCCCCTAGGATCGCCGTAACGACCGCCCACAAAGAAATATCCTGTATCAGCCCTAGACCGGGAGCAAAAGAAGTGAAATCTTTAGCTACACAACGACGCAAACCAGTGGCAGCACTGGTCTTGGTCGTTTTGGTCCTGTCTTTGATCGGGGCGCTTTACGCCGCAGTCGGTTCCGCAACAAAGGTGCAAGCAGTCGACGCACCAAATTCAGCGGAACAAATCGCACTTGGCGAGAAGCTCTTCGTTCAAAGTTGCTCAAGTTGTCACGGTATTGGGGGTGTAGGTACCGATGAAGCCCCATCTCTCGTAGGAGCTGGTGAAGCTTCAGCCGACTTCCAATTGTCCACTGGTCGCATGCCGCTAACGGCAGAACAGGCTCAGGCGCAAGAGCGCACTCCTGTATTTAGCGACGAAGAGATCATGGCGATCTCCAAGTACGTTGGATCACTTGGCGCTGGACCCTCGAATCCCACCGCCTCTCAGCTTGAGTACGAGAATGCTGATCTAGCGCTTGGCGGCGAGTTGTTCCGTACCAACTGCTCGCAATGCCACAACTTCGCTGGTGAAGGTGGAGCGCTTTCGAACGGTAAGTACGCACCGAATATTCGCAACGCTTCCCCGCTTCAAATTTGGCAAGCAATGATCACTGGCCCAGAAAACATGCCAGTGTTCAGCGACCAAACCATGAGCGACTCTGATAAGCAAGCGATCATCAAGTTCGTCAATCACCTCGACAATGAGCCAAGTTTCGGTGGCTGGGACGGCGGCAGCCTTGGCCCGGTTTCGGAAGGTCTCACTGTTTTCTTGCTCGTTATTGGGCTTCTTATCGGAGCAGCCGTATGGATCGGAGCTAAGGTTCGATGAGTCAAATTGAGAATCAGGAACACAGCAGCGAATACGCGCCGGTTCCTATCCCACATAGCGAAGTGCGACGCTCAGACGTCAGCCCTAAGCAAGCTAAGTACCAACAACGCTTGATTTCGCTTCTGTTCGGCCTGTCGATGCTGTGCGCCGTCATCTTCGTCGTCGCCTATGTACAGATCCCGATTGACGAAACGGTTTCGATTCCGTTCCTCGGTACTTGGTCGAAGATGAACACGATCCTTGGCCTTTCGTTCGGCCTTGGTTCCTTCTTCATCGGTGCGGGCGTTATCCAGTGGGCTAAGCAGTTGATGAGCCACCGCGAGATGGTTCAGGATCGTCACCCACTACGCTCCCCTGACGATGCTCGCGAAGATGCGATCGCTCAGTTCCAGCAAGGTGCCCAAGAGTCGACCTTCGCTACTCAGCCAATTCTTCGTCGCTCGCTCATCGGAGCCATGGCACTGTTCCCAATCCCGCTTGTCATGTTGCTCCGCGATTTGGGCCCGCTGCCCGGCGACAAGCTCTTCAACACGATGTGGCGTCCTGGTATGCGCGTCGTCATGGACGTGACCTCAGCACCCATTAGGCCATCAGACATTCCTATTGGCGGAATCGTCTCAGCCATGCCAGATGGCCTTCCTGAGGTTCAAGAACACGATGGCAATCTCAATGAGCGTGCCAAATCAGTTGTCTTGCTAGTTCGTCTCAATCCGGACGACATCGTGTCTCAACAGAATCCTGAGGGTGAAGCTTCCTGGGACTACGAGGGTGTTCTCTGCTTCTCGAAGATCTGCCCACACGTAGGCTGCCCAATCGCACTGTACGAACAGCGAACACACCATTTGCTGTGCCCATGCCACCAGTCAACCTTCGATCTAGCTGACTCCGGTCGCGTTGTCTTCGGCCCTGCCGCACGTGACTTGCCGCAGCTACCGATCACCGTTGACAAGGATGGGTACATCATCGCCCGCAATGGCTTCGCTGAACCTGTCGGCCCGAGCTTCTGGGAGCGCGCATGAGTAATGCAATAGGCAACTTCGCAAGCGGCCTGGATGACCGTCTGACAATCGCCAGCTGGTCCCGTCGCAATATTCGTAAGGTTTTTCCTGAGCACTGGTCGTTCATGTTCGGTGAGATGGCGCTCTATGCGTTCATCACTGTCTTGCTCTCAGGTATCTACCTCACCTTGTTCTTCAAGCCATCTATGACAGAGGTTCTGTACGACGGCTCGTACGTGCCACTCAAGGGTGTGCACATGTCCGAGGCCTATGCCTCAACGCTAGACATTTCGTTCGACGTTCGTGGTGGTCTGCTACTACGCCAGATTCACCACTGGGCAGCCCTGCTGTTCGTCGCAGCCATGTCGGTCCACCTTGTTCGTGTCTTCGTTACTGGCGCGTTCCGCAAGCCACGCGAAATCAACTGGATGATCGGTCTTGGACTGCTGATGATGGGCTTCTTGGCTGGTTTCTCCGGCTACTCGCTCCCAGATGACCTCCTATCAGGTACTGGTCTGCGAATCGCCGAAGGAATCATGCTCTCGATTCCCGTGATCGGAACTTATCTAAGTTTCTTCCTGTTCGATGGTGAGTTCCCTGGCGATGAGTTCATCTCGAGACTCTATGGCATTCATATCTTGCTTATCCCGGGCGTAATTTTGGCTTTGATAACAGCCCACTTGCTGATCGTTTGGTACCAGAAGCACACTCAGTACCCAGGCAAGGGCAAGACCAACGACAACGTGGTCGGTTACCCAGTGATGCCGATCTACGCCGCCAAAGCAGGAGGATTCTTCTTCGTTGTATTTGGTGTGATTGTGGCAATTGCTGGTGTTATCACCATCAACCCAATTTGGGGATACGGCCCGTACATGCCTGACCAGATCACTGCCGGATCCCAGCCTGACTGGTATATGGGATGGCTTGAGGGTGCGCTTCGAATCATGCCTAACTGGGAGACAGTGGCATGGGGTCATACGATCAGTTGGAACGTATTTATTCCCGCTGCAGTTCTGATGGGAATCGTATTCACCTTGCTTGGCGCGTACCCGTGGCTTGAGCGTTGGGCTACTCCTGGGGATCAGACCAAGGACCACAACCTGCTCGACCGCCCACGCAATGCACCAACACGTACCGCACTGGCAACCGGCTCGTTGACGTTCTACTTCCTCATGTTGATAGCTGGCGGTAACGACATCATTGCCTCGCAGCTAGACATGTCGATCAACGCGATTACCTGGGTTGTTCGAATCGGTATCTTCGTGATTCCACCATTCGTCTTCTGGATTACACGAAGGATCTGCCTGTCACTCCAGCGCAAGGATCGTGACCTGTTGCTCCACGGTGTGGAGACCGGAACGATGATGCGTCTGCCACATGGAGAATTCGAAGAGGTCCATGCACCACTTAGCGAAGAAGCTAAGGCAGTGATCTTGTCCAAGGAGACAATCGAGCCGATCCCCTATCCGGAGAAGACGGATGCAAACGGGGTCAAGACTCCTCACTACCACCTCAAGAAGATGCAAGCAGCTGTCTCGCACTGGCTCTACCGCGATGCAGTTCCGTTGCCCTCCGCAGCTGAGCTCGAGGCGGCCGAGCATCACATCCTTGAGTCAGCTGAGAAGGGCGCTCCGGTCATGCACCAAATGCGTCAACTCGAAGCTGAAGGTGGCGTCATGCACGATCCAAGTGCCGCCGAAGCCGATAGGGCTGCTGGAGTAACGGTTCCTCATCTTGACGCAGAGTTCGACCAGAAGGCCGAAGATGAAAAGGGCCAACAGGCCGACTAAAGCAATCAATAAAAAGGCCCCTCAGCTCATCGCGAGCGAGGGGCCTTTTTGTTGATCCAATACTTGACTAGTCCTGGTCGTTGTAGAGTTCGGCAAGTTCGTCTAGTACGACACGATCGCCCTTAATCTGATCAGTTCGATAGGCGGCACGGGCCAACATATGTGCACCTACCGGAGCCGTCGTGATCTGGAAGAGGATCATGAGGACCAACATTCCAATCACGGCAAGATTGTGCAGGTGAATCGCGACGCCAATGAAGACGAAGATCATGCCCAGGATTTGGGGCTTAGTCGCAGCGTGAAGTCGCGACAGCATGTCTGGAAACCTCAGTAGGCCCAAACCGCCGAAGAAGCACAGCGTTGCCCCACCAAGCACAAATACGGAAGTGGCAATATTGCCGATCAATTCCCAGTTCATTGTTCGTCCCTCGCACTAAATCTGGACACTGTCACAGCGCCAACGAACCCGAGCAAGGTGAGTGAGGCCATGACTACTAGGAGCGTCGTATTGCCGCTTACTGCGGCCGAAATTGCTAGCGCACTAACCATGATCGTGACGATAACGTCGAGTGCCAGCATGCGATTGAGCATCGTTGGGCCAATAATCACGCGTGCAAGAGCCATCAATGCTCCCCCAGCGATCAGGAATGCGGCGATCGTCCACATCCAAGTCATCCAACTCATGCGCCTAGTTCCTTTGCGTTTGCCCTCTGCTCCTTGAGTTCATTCACGTATTGCTTGCACAACGCGTACTCTCGCTTAGATCCAAACGAAGCCACAATTCGGTATTCCAGATCGAATACACGCCGTTTAGCTTCTTCGATCTCCTCTGGAGTGGTAATTCCCAACATGTGTACGTAGAGATCTCCCGTTGAATGCTGGGCCTCGACGATCACACTTCCCGGAGTCAAGGTGATGTACACGGCGATCGCGGTCATTAGGAGCTCGTTATGGGTATGCAATGGAACTCGGATCACGACGCTCTCGATCCGAGGACCTGGCGAAATCGCTTGTAAAATCACCTGGAAACTCGTGACCACAAGATCAACGGCCAGATGGGCTACTAGATTGACAAAATGCCAGGGCCTAAATCGTCCATTGAAGTCCATTCCCGGTAACGGAAAGACTGCCGTAACAAGCACGCCGAGCAGTGCTCCAATAATCACATTGGCCCAACTAAGGTCACCCCATAAGAGCACCCACACGACTGTCAGCCAGCTAACCATCAGCGAATAGGCGTAAATACGAGTCTTGCGAAAGTGCCGCTTCATCGTGGCACCTCCTTGTTGAACACCGCTTCAATGTACGGCGTGCGCTGGATCAGCTCTTGGCTCGCCCGCTGGGTGTAGTCAAAGATCGGGCCAGCAAACACAGTGAGTGCAAGTGCGAGGACAACGAGAGCAGTGGTTGGAATCAGCATGCCCATGGGGATGATCGTCTTAGATGACCGCTCCTCGTCAACAGTGACCCCATCTTCGTTGACGCCGAATGACCGTAATAGGCGATCCGGAGGTGCTTGCCAGAATGCCCCGTTCCATACCTTGCCGATCGCGAACAAAGTGAGAAGTGTCGTCACGATTCCACCGGCGACCAGTACATAGCTAAGCCAGCCGCCCTTGTCGACAGCAGCTTCCATCAATCCCAATTTGCCAAGGAAGCCCGATAATGGCGGTATTCCGGACAGGTTGAACGCCGAGACCAAGAAGATCGCAGCCAAGAACGGGGCCAATCTGGCCAAACCTCCCAGCCTTGGGATCGAGGTAGTGCCAGCTGTTCGCTCTATCAAACCTGCGATAAGGAACAAGGTCGTCTGCACGATGATGTGGTGAACCACGTAGAACATGGCCGCTGAGACAGCATCAGTGGTGGCCAAGCCGATACCGAAAACGATGAATCCGATATGGCTGACCAAGGTGAACGAGAGCATACGTTTGATGTCTGACTGGGCAACCGCACCGAGGATTCCAACGATCATGGTGAGCAAACCGGCCCACATTAGGAGTGCATCGAGTCTGCCCTCAGGGAACAGCAAAGTTTGGGTACGCAGGATCGCGTAGACGCCGACCTTGGTGAGCAAGCCAGCGAATACGGCGGTGATTGGTGCTGGAGCGGTCGGATAACTATCTGGTAGCCAAGCTGACAGCGGGAAGATAGCCGCTTTGACAGCGAATGCTACAAGGAGCATTGCTTGCAATCCGAGAGCCACCGGCACTGCGACGTCCGCTAATCGGATCGACAGTTGCGCCATATTCACAGTGCCAGTTGCCGCATAGATCAGTGCGATAGCGATCAGGAAGAGCGTCGATGAAATCACGCCCACCACAACATAGGTCGTACCTGCCCGGATGCGGCTTCGAGTACCGCCCAGTGTGATCAGCACATAGCTCGCACCAAGCAGAATCTCGAAGCCAACGAACAGATTGAACAGGTCGCCTGCCAAGAAAGCATTGGCGACTCCGGCAACCAACACCAAATAAGTTGGGTGATAAATCGACAGCGGAGTCTCTTCGTTGGCATCCGAGATGCCCTGGCCTTGCGAATAGACCAAAACCGCGAGCGTCACAGCCGCGGACACGATAACCATCAGCACCGATAATCGGTCAGCGACTAATTCGATACCAATGGGTGGCGGCCAACCACCCACTGAAAATGCGATCGTCCCGTGCTCTTCAACCTGGATGAGTAGAACCGTGGCGACAGCCAATACCAAGGTGAGTGCGAAAACGCTGATCCACAACTGAGCACGTGGCCTACGACCCGCGACTAAGGTCAGTGCGGCGGCAAAGAGCGGAATCGCAACAGGAAGCGCGACTATCGAGGGGTTCATTCGGAGTCCACCTCCTCGTCAGGATCCTTGGGGTCGTTGATGCGACGACCATGCAACTGGAGGTAAATCTCCTCAGCTTCGGCTGCCTGCCTGGAGTCGGTATCCGAAACCTCGTCACTGGCTTCGTGGGAGTCATCAGGGCCCTCATCTGGCTCATACGTGGACGATTCTTTGTCCCGTTGAGCCAAGCGAATAATTCTGCGATCCTCGATATCGTCTTGAACCTCGTCGTTGCGATTTAGCTGCCAGGTCCGATGCGCCAACGCGAGAACGAACCCTGTTAGTCCCAAACCAATAACGATCGCGGTCAGGAACATCGCTTGTGGCAGCGGATCACTCATCTGGTCTTCAGGGGACATCCCAATGATTGGTACACCTCTGTTGGGTCCCGAAATCAAGATAAAGAGAATTGCTGTCGCATTCGACATGAGCAAAATGCCAACCAAAATGCGGGTCAGTGACCGCTCGAGAATCAAATAGACTCCGGCCGCGAACAGCACACCCATCGTGATGATGAGGGTCAGATTAGGACTCACTGCTCACCCCCGATCCGACAGGAACGGAGTCGCCTGAGTCTTCGCCTTCGTCTTCCATTTGGATGTCAAGCTCAGCACCGAGCGAACGAAGAACGTCGAGCATGAGCCCCACGACCACGAGATACACCCCAATGTCGAAGAACAGGGACGTAACCAATTTGACCTCACCAAAGACCGGCCAGGTGAAGTGAATGATCTCGCTTTGGAACATCGTGCCGGTATAGAACATGGCCGCAATTCCAGAGCCCACAGCGATCATGAGGCCGATACCCAAGATTCGACCGGCATCGATAGGAAGTGCCTCGGCCAGCTCGTAGCGCCCGCCTGCCAGATACCTCACCAGCAAGGCGACTCCGACTACGAGCCCAGCCGCGAATCCACCGCCTGGCCGGTTGTGGCCGGCAAACAGCAGGTAGATCGAGAAAATGATCATGGTGTGGAAGATCAACCGGGTCACGACCTCGAAAATAATGGAGCGTCGCTCGGGTGCCAAAGTGGCTCCGCCTCTTAGCCAGGTAAAGCCCTCACGATCACTGGCCTCATTGCCCTCAACCACGCTCTGACGCACTGACAGAGTCATCGTGTCATCAAGCCCCCACACTTGCTTGGGACCCTCTAGATCGGTCGGACGAACGATCCGGGCATTGCGTCGCTTGATGAAGACGAGGCTTGCGACTCCGGTCGCTGCGGCTACGAGGAACGAAATCTCGCCCATCGTGTCCCAGGCGCGAATGTCGACAAGAATCACGTTGACGATGTTCTTACCGCCACCGACTTCGTACGCCCATTTAGCGAAGTCATCAGAAATCGGATTTGCGGTACGTGCCGAGATAGCTACGTAAGTGACGCCCGCCATCGTGGCACCAAAAACGACACCAACCAACAGTCTGAGGAAGCGGCTTCGGCGCAGTGGACGGTTCGAGAAGTGAGTGGGAAGCCTGCGCATCGCGAACACAAAGAACACGAGCGAAACCGTCTCGACCAAGACTTGGGTCAAAGCGAGATCTGGAGCTCCATTGAATGCGAAGAGAATCGCCACACCATAGCCAGTCACACCCAACAGGGCCACGGCACGAAGTCGGCGCCTGGAACGAGCAGCGGCGATAGCGGCAATGATCATGATGACGCCCACGAATGGCTGGAGGGGCGACTCAAACCAGACGAAATTACCGAACCAGTTGGGACTCAAGATCAGCAAAGTACCTGGAATCACGATCACAACGATCAGAATCGTCGAGAGGTACAGCGGCAAGGAACCACGCTGAGTCGCACCGGTAACTTCAACAGCAAAGCGATCGATCCCTCGCATGATTCCGTGGTAGATGCCGTCAGCGCTAATGGGCTGATGCAGCATGGCCTGGAGTTTGGCAAACCGTTTGCGTTGCCAGAACATGACAGCACCTAGGACCAAAGCCACCAGTGAAAGCGTGAATATGAGGTTGAAACCGTGCCACAGGATCACTTCATTGTGGAATTGCGCGGCGGCATTGCCCTGCTGGTCGAGGAACTCGTCAGCATAAGGATCCAGGAAGATGAATGGCTTGATTGACCAGAAGCCCAACACCACGCCAAAAAGGCCCAGGAACGCCGTAGGAGCCTGCGAGAGCAAGGGCCTAGGCCGAACACGAACTGGCGACGCAGCGCCGTCAGAACCGCTCAGAGCGCCGTAAACGAAGCGTAATGCGTAAGCCGCAGTAAGGACGGCTGAAACGAACACCGCCACGAACGTCAAAATTGGCCATAGAGCGCTGTTGCCCCACTCAGCAGCTAGCGACCCGAAGGCGGCTTCTTTGGCCACAAAACCGAACGTGGGGATCACGGCAGCCATCGAGAGGGCTGACAGCACCATGCCAATCGACAGCAACGGCATCGCATTCCACAGCCCGTGCAGTCGACGGATATCACGCGTTCCAGTAGCTCGGTCAATAACACCCACTGACATAAACAGCGAGGACTTGAAGACCGCGTGCGCGATGAGGAGCGCCAAACCAGCTACGGCCGCCTCAACGGTTCCCACACCAAAGAAGATCGCCATAAGGCCAAGCTGACTGATAGTTCCATAAGCGAGCATGAGCTTGAGGTCAGTCTGCTTGAGCGCTTGCCATCCGCCAATCAGGGTCGTGATGCAGCCGGCGATGATTATGGTCGGTCGCCAGATTTCGACATCAGCAAAGGCCGGGGCAAATCTGGCAATCAGGTAGATGCCTGCCTTGACCATGGCCGCTGCGTGAAGATAGGCGCTAACTGGAGTTGGGGCTGCCATGGCTGAGGGCAACCAGAAGTGGAACGGGAACAGTGCTGATTTAGACAATGCGCCGATCAAGACCAGTGCGATCGCGACGGTGATCAGTGATCCGCGTGGTTCCGCGTCAAGGATCACCGAGATCTCCATGGAGCCGACTTGGACACCAAGAATCAAAAATCCGACGAACATAGCCAGACCGCCTGCAGTCGTCACCATGAGCGCTTTCATAGCCGCCCGGCGGCTGGATTTACTCTCCGCGTTATGCCCGATCAACAGGTACGAGAAAACGGTGGTCAATTCCCAAAACAGGAACAGCAGCAATAAGTCATTGGCAAGAACCAGGCCCAGCATGGATGCCACAAAGGCAAGCAGATAGGCGGCAAACGATCTTAGTCCGCGGGAGGCATCGGTGAAGTAGTAATTGCAGTAGAAGACGACGAGCGCACCAATGCCGCTGACAATCAGCACCATGATCCATGCCAAGCCGTCCAACTCGAATGCGATCGAGAAGTCCAGTGATTCGATCCAAGGAATATTCTGCTGAAGGATCTCGCCCTCAAGGATCTCGTCGCTGAGCGACAGCGCCCAAATGAACGGGATCAGTGGAACGATCGCCAGCAGAAGGAAAGCCCGTCGACCTAGGAAACGCACCAAAGTGGGCGCAATCAGTGCCGCCACCGTAACGATGACGATCTGCGCAAGCACTCAGGCCCCCTCGGTCCTTGTCGTCCATATACGACAAGGGCTCGTGCTACCTCAAATAGGTAGCTAGGTTCAGGTCAGGGATTTGGCTTTAGTGCGCGTGGTCGCCGCGGTAATACTCAAATACCCAGCCGACGAGGCTGAACAGAAGCAAAACTACGCCGAGTACGACAAGCCACACGGCAAAGACAAGTCCTAGGACGATGATAGCCATTGATCCTGCCAACGGAAGCGGCATCCATGAGTGTGGCGGGAAAAAGCCGTAATCCGGGTTGGCATCCTCAGGAAGAGCATCCTCATTGTCCTCTGGGCGGGGATACACCTTGCGAGAAACGTGCAAGGTAAAGAACGCCACGATCAGTGCCATGGCTCCTGTGAAGAGCAACAGGACGATTCCGGACTCATCTCTCGACCAAAAACCGTAGATGACGGCAACTACGAGGTAGAACACCATCGCCATCACGAAAAGTTTGCCCTCAAACTTCATTGAGAATCACTCCCCTCAACCACCTTGGCCCCGACGGGCAAGGTCTTAGGCGCAAACTCCGGATGGTGTAGGTCGAAGGCCGGACGCTCGGAGCGAATCGGCGGAAGTGACTTGAAGTTGTGGCGCGGTGGCGGGCAGCTTGTTGCCCATTCGAGTGAACCGCCGTAACCCCACGGATCGTCCACCTCAACCAGCGGCGCATAACGCC
>CAUJDH010000049.1 GCA_963169225.1 Actinomycetota bacterium | reverse complement strand
CAGAGTCGCGGACGGCATTAGTGACGCGGTTCGCAACGACTTGAGCATCGACACGCTGCCCAATACCGGCGACAAGGAAGTGGCGTCTGATGTAATCCGTCTCGTAAGGAAGTAGGCGTGATGCGTGATACACCTGCATTGAATACGTGCCGAGGAAGCGATCAACAGAGGTAGCCAATTGCTGATCGCAGTCTATGTCGTCGCTGAAGTTACAGGGGCCTGTCGCTGTGTCAGCTAGCTCGGCAACCTGATGGCGAACTTGATGAGGCTACGAATTAGGGTCATCGAGAAACAGCACCTCACTCATGACTCTTGCCGCTTGTGGGTTACTTCATTGTGCAGTCGATGAACTTCATCAAACGCTGTCGCCCACTTCTCGTTCTCCGAACCCAACAGATGAATGGGTGAGAACGACACAGCTTCGTTCACTAGCTGTCCGAACCTCAATTGCGGCGCTGTTACCCAGGCGTTGATCAACGCATCGATCACGTGCTGCTGATGATCGTCAAGTTGTCTCTTGTTTGTATCTATGTATCCAGTGTCACCCACGGGTCAGACGAAACTAACCAGAACAACGGATTTGAACGGAACCAAACCCAGGGCGATTCAGGGTGAATGCAGAGAACCTGGTTCTTCGTGATCTGCTGGTGCCGTTCAGCCATGGTCTGTGGATGTCGCTGATTGGCGGAGCAATTTGGATTGCTCGATCAGGTGGAAAGTGGATTTCTCGAGCGGTGATCGGCTACTTCGCGGTGGTCGTAGTGCTGCACACCATCTGGGACTATGCAGCAAATATAGGAGCCGTGGTAGCTGCTTTCGTTACCGGAAGGCCGGCAACCTTGGCAGAATTCAACGACGCTTGGATCGTGGGCGAGACAGTCGGTCAATTGCGCATTCAAGACATTACTTCTGTCATAGTCTTGATCGCAGTTGCCGTTGTCGCAGTGGTTTTAGCCAAACGCATGTGGCAACGGCCACCGACTGAACTGGTTAGTTCGTAGCCTGTGAACCCGCTTGAGTCTTACGAAAGCTGTCGGTTGTGATCGCAAAGAGTGCGATTGCCAGCAGCCCATACACCAGCATGTCGACCGCACTCGGTCGTTCGCCCAGTAGAAGCGCAACTGCCACGAGCAGGACTGGTTCGACATAACCCAGTAATCCGAACAGCGGCAAGGGTAGTAGGCGTGACGCGGCCAGGTAACAGACCATAGCGACAGTTCCAGCCACACCGATGGCGATCAGCGCGACCGTCTGATGTCCCTGGTCAACGGGGATTGCCGCGGTCGCAACAACGAATACAGCGACTGGGGCTAAAACCGCCATCTCGATGCCAAAAGCAATCGGATTGTCTAAGCCGGTGAGTCTTCTGATTATGAAGTAGACGGGGTATCCGACGGCAATGACCAGAGTGACCCAAGATGCTTGGGGTGCCGCTAGGAATTTGAAGACTACTGCAGCCATTGCTAAGAAAACTGCGATCCACTGTCCGGTAGTCAGTCGATCTTTGAGAACGAGCCAACCACCAAAAACCATCGCAATTGGTAGTAGCAAAAAACCGAGTGATGCTTCAAGCGCATGCCCGTTGATCGGTGCCCAAGCAAAAACCCACAGTTGTAATCCCACAAGAGCACTCAGAACGGGAAGCAAAAGCGGCTTCCAGCGATGCGATGTCAACGAATTCCAATATTCGGCGAGCTGTCCTCGAAACTCGCGGCCCGCAAGCGGTAGAGCAAATAGAACAACGGTGGCTATGACCCGGTACGCAACCACAACATTTGCTGAGACGTCCACGAGCGCAGACAGGTAGAAGATCGTAGCGAAGAGCAATGACGCAGCGAGTGATAGCAGCACTCCCTGCGTGCTCGTATGTCGCTCCTCCATCACACTAGGGTCACATATCGGTGGCGTGTGGAGATGGACGGCGTGTGGCGCTAGATGGCGTGTGGTGCGCCGTTGATGCGAACCAGCACACGGTCGTCTATTGACCAATCAATCTGGGTAGCGACGTTTGCCGTAATACTCACCCCGGAATCCAAGGCAATGTTGACCAACTGTTCTTTGCCTCGGTAGGTCACAGAACCTACGATTCCAGGGATGCTGCCAGCTGGACCACCATCACCTTGCACTTCAGGTATCAATTCGAACTGCTCAGGGCGAACCATAACTTCGCGATACTCGGAACCTAACCCGAGGCTCTCGCCTGACACGATGACGCAGTCACCGGTCGCCTTGGCTACCACTTGATTCTTTGGCTGCTGGTAAACCTCGCGCGGTGTTCCGACCTGTTCGATAGCGCCGTCGTTCAGTATCGCGATAGTGTCGCTCACGCTCATCGCCTCGTCTTGATCGTGTGTGATCAAGATTGCCGGAACTTCCGCCTCGCGCAAAAGGTCCACAACCTCAGACCGAACGTCAAGGCGCAAGCCGGCGTCGAGAGAACTGAACGGCTCATCAAGCAGCACTGCGGCGGGGTTGGGCGCCAACGCTCGTGCCAGTGCTACTCGTTGTTGCTGACCGCCAGAAAGCTGATGAGGCAGCCGGGTTCCGTAGCCTGCCATATCGATCAGCTCCAGCAACTCTGTCACCCGCGCCTCACGCTCACCTTTGCTAGTCAAAGCTCCGTATCCACGGCCCTGAAGGCCGTAACCAATGTTGCTTGCGACATCGATGTGCGGGAACAGGGCACCCTCTTGTGGCACCAATGCGATCCGCCGCTTCTCGGGCTTGATCGCGGTCACATCGCGATTGTCTAAGTGGATGCCACCAGAGTCAGGTTTATGTAGACCGGCGATCACGCGTAGCAAAGTTGTTTTGCCACTTCCCGACGAACCAAGGACCGTCAGGATCTCACATTGATCAACTTCTAGACTCACATCCCGCACAACGGGTCGGCCGGGGAAGTAACCTGCAGTCACTCGCTCGATTCTCAAAGTCATTGTTTGGCCCCTACACTTTCAGCCAAAACCTCCACAGATTCGATCTCGTTGTCCGCGGACTCGGATCCCATCTTCGCTGCGGTTCGAGCCAAGTACCAAGCTGGGATCACGCCAACCAGAATCAGCAGGATTGCCGCAGGTGCTGCCGCCCCAAACGCGCCCATGCTGGTCTTCCCCCACAGTTCGGTTGCCAAAGTATCCACCCCGATTGGTCGCAACATCAAAGTTGCTGGGAGTTCCTTCATCACTGTCACCATAACGAGCAATCCGCCAGCCGCGATCCCCGGTGCCGCCCCGCGGAGGCTGACGCGACTCCACGTTTGCCACACTCCCTTGCCCAATGTCCTCGATGTCTCCTCGAGCCGGGGCGATACTTGCACGAATGCCGAGCGTGCTGAGCCTATGGCTTTGGGCAAGAACAACACAACGTAGCAAGCCACCAGCATGAAGATTCCCTGATAAGCACCAGGGAACAGAGCGAGCGACAAGAACACAAATGCCAGTGCGAACACTATGCCGGGCAGTGCGTGTCCGACAAATGACACTGATTCGAGTACTGCGACGAGCTTGGATCGGTAGCGAGCCGCCAAGTAGCTGATGGGTAGGGCCAGAGAAGTGGCGATCACGGCGGCTAGGATCCCTAAACCAGTGGTGGTGACTGCTGCTTGCGCCAACTCACCGGGTTCCGATTGATACCGAGAACCCTCCAATAGGCGAAGCACGACCGCAGCCACTGGTGCCAATACCGACACAGCGAAAACGGCCGCCAATCCTGCGACGACCATGGTCGTATGAAGTGGACTCAACGTCAGCTTCGGAGGCTCACGAACGGCAACCGTTGCGGTATGAGAACCGCGAGTACGACGGAAATAGCGCTCAATGAGAACGACAAATAGAGCCAGAACCACCAAGATCAAAGCCATAGACGCCGCAATTGAGCGGTTGACTGAGCCGGTGTACTGGGCGTAAATGCCGACCGTCAGCGTTTGTTGCCGCAACATAGCCGGTGCCCCAAAGTCGGCCATGGCGTAGAGCGCGACAAGCATGGCGCCGGCGAGTGACGCAGGCAAGATTTGCGGCAAAGTTACGCGGAAGAACACTCGCACTGGGCCATGTCCAAGAGTGCGAGCGACCGCTGCCAGTGAATGGTCCCCAACACTAAGAGCTGCGAGAGTTGGCACCGTCACATACGGGGCGGTAGTAAGCGTCAAGACTAAGACAGTGGGCCAAAAGCCATTGGCCGTGGGGACTATCGACAGCAGCGCAAACGCAGCCACATATGACGGCACCGCTAGCGGAAGACAAGCCAACACCCACCACAGTCGACCACCTGGAAGCCGGACACGAGAAATCACGAAAGCTGAGGCGATGCCAATGATCAGTGTCAGGATCGTCACCGTCACAACGAGCGAAAGAGTGTTGCCCAATAACTCGAGTGTGCGTGGCCGAACTATGGCATCTTGCGCCTCATTGAGTCCTGAATCGAACGCACGCCGGAGCACGTAGAACAATGGCAAAACGGTGGCAAGGGCCACGGCGGCCGCAGCAAGCAGCAGCAAGATGGGAGGCCGCCGCTGCGACCTCCCATCTTGGAGCGTGCCAGGTGATGGCAAGCAAGCCTCCTACAACAAACCGGCCTGGGTAATTTGCTTCTGACTTTCTTCCAGGCTAGCTAGATCCGACAGGTTGATATCAGGGGGATTAAGCTCATTGAGCGGGGGAACCCCGGCCGGTTGTGGCAGACCTGGAACCAGTGGGTACTCGTGAGTTTCTTTCACGAAGTATTCTTGGCCTTCATCCGACACCAGGTACTCGACGAACTGATTGGCTGCACTACTGTTGGCGGCGTTCTTCAGGATTCCGGCACCGGTTACATTGACGAAAGCCGAAATGGTTCCTGGGTCGCCGAACTTGATTTGAGCACGGAGAGTCTTGGGGTCTTGTTCCGAGCGGGCCCAGTAGTAGTGGTTGATCAAACCGAGTTCGACGGCTCCCGCGTTGACTGCCTCGAGCAGTTCACCGTTTTTGTTGTAGATCTTGGCGTCATTAGCCTTGAGTCCGTCGAGCCACTGTTGTGTCTTGTCCGCGCCGTCGGTTACGCGCATCGCCGTCACAAAAGCCTGGAACGAAGCGTTGGATGGAACGATCCCGACCTTGCCTTTCCACTCCGGTTCAGTCAGCTTGTATACGTCACCTGGCACATTGGCTTCTTTGACTTTTTGCGTGTCGTAGGCGGTGACCCGGGCACGGCCGGTTACGCCGACCCATGATCCATCTTGTGAGGTGTATTTGCTATCTACCCGGTCGGTAATGTTGCTGGGTAGAGTCGAGAATAGTCCGGCTTGCGCAACGGCTCCAACAGCACCTGCATCCTGCGCCAAGAACACTTGTGCGGGCGTATTTTCTCCCTCTTCAATGATCTGAGCCGCGAGTTCAGGGGTGTCTCCTTGGCGGACTTGCACCGAGATGCCTGTCTTCTCTTCGAATTTCTTGACTAGTGGATCGACCAGTTCACCATCGCGACCGGAGTAAAGCACGAGGGTGTTGGCGTCGTCGCTGCTCGTATTGCTGTCCGACCCGCATGCCACTAGGCCAAGCGCCAGAACTGGCGAAGCTGCGAGGGCAATCAGTCGTTTATGGCGCTTAATCATGTATGCAAACTCCTTGGTTAGGGGTGCGGTGTTCTTCTTGCTAATTCGTTGAGATTCAAACACGCGGTTCATTAGGGCTTAATTGAGGCTAACCTAACTTCAGGTAGACCCCATTTCTGGGTGTGGCTTTATGGTTGAATGTGGCACCCATTCTCTGTGAGCTTCCGGTCACCCCAACGTGGACTACCAGCGGTTGTGGACTTCTTCGGCGAAACCCTCGATTCCTTCAAAGCTGATTCGCTCACTGCTAGCGGTCACAAGATCTCCTGACCAGGTACCGAAGCATTGGTCTGTGCTGCCAGCTAGCAATCCAAGATTAGTGCGGGTTACTTTGTCGTAGAACGGTGTGAAGGTTGCTTCAAATCCACCGCCGACGATTGTCCAAGGTGAGCGCCAATCGTCGGGTAGTCCATGTGACCATGTCAGTTCTTCCGAAATCTTGTGTAGGTGACCGTCGACAAGAACTCCGTTCTCGGTCGAGCCTGTCCCGCGTGTCCACTGTCCACCAACCTGAATTCCGATGGTGCGCCCAGCTGATACTCCTGATCCGGCACCCCAATTCCAGCGGACGTCATAAGGCCAACGGCCTCGACCGTGATCGAGTATTGCCCACGACTCGCCTTCTGGGAGCTCATGTTTTATACCGTCCACAATCAGTGTTCCGCGCGCAGGAAGTGCGACATCTTTGACGGTGTACTGGTACGTATGCTCGTTCCATGGGACGACCACGGCAAGACAATCGTGGTTAACAGCGCGGTCAACTTGGATCTCGAATGAAGCGTTGTTGATCTTGGCACGGATTGTGATAGTACCAGCGTAGTTCGCTCCGGCAGAGTCTGTGCTGGCGTTGGCGCCCGACGGTTCATGGGTGATCTCAATGTCAAGTCCCTTGGTTGTGACCCGAATCGGCCCAGCTCCCAGTCTGGCTGGCAGTTGCACTCCGCGAGATGGCAACGTGGTCACGGACTCAGTCCACACTTGCTCGGTATTACGATCGAAGATCCACACCTCGTTGACGGCGGCGTAATCCAAAGATGAAACCACCACAGCCAGAATGTGTGTGGGCGTCATAATGTTCCAGTATTCCCAGCGTTTGTTGCGTCCCCAACGATGTTGCTTCCATTTGAGTCGGCTTGCTATCCCTCCGCTGGATGTAGAGCCGATGCCAACGGTGTCAACAAGTGGGCGTCTGGCCCAGCCGACCGCGTTGAAGTTGAGTGAACCGTCATCTTGAACGAGGGCAACCTCGTTGGATAGTTCGCGCTCGATCATCAGTCCCTCACTTTGCAGTTGTCATTGAAGGTTCACTAGCTGGTCCCCACCACGGGTATGCCAGACCTGCGAGCCGATTGATCACCATCGCCTGAACCACCATCAACACGACCGCGAGCATCAAGATCGTGAGCTGACCGGGTGTTCGCATGAGTCCCAAGCCGACTATCAGTGTCGTTGCACCGGCTGGTGCATGCGGAACGTTGAACAGAACCATGACTGCGAGTGTCACACTCAAGCACAGTGCAACTGCACCCAGGCGTTGCCACGATGTGTCATCGAGATCCGGATCCACTGACAGCAGGCCAAACACCGCTAGTGCCCCGAAACCGGCCAAGACTCCGATCAGATGTCCAGAGATCACATTTCGTGGACAGGCGGCTGCGCTCATTGACGAGAAGAACAAGATGAATGCTGTCGGCCCCAACGAAGGAAACACAAACGGTAGGTCGGTCACCAGTGCAATGACTGACAAGATTGCAATGGTGATTGCTGAATTGACGAAGACGTAGGCAGTTAGCACGAGGCGACTGTTGTGATGTTGTTCCAGAAACGACAGGTTGAATCGCTTGCCAAATCCCAAAATCTGGTCTGACAGATTGGATTCGCGCATTGCTATGTTCATAGCCACCCAATGTATCGCCAAGACGTCCGGGTTTCACTACGATGGCTAGATGACCGACAACAGAATCTCTTTTGACAAGATCCCTAATGCACGCGATTTGGGTGGGCGACCAACCAAACACGGCAAGATTGTCGCGTCAGGCAAGGTCTTCCGCTCAACCGAACTGGCGTTTGCCACCGATGCCGACAAGGCGAAAATTCAGGAACTGGGGATTACCCAAATATTCGACCTGCGCACAGCAGCCGAGGTTCAGCAGAGTCCTGAGCCGCCAATCAAAGGTGTAACCGAGACCCACCTCGATGTGCTCGCTGACACCCCGAGTTCGATGGCCAGTCAGATGAAGGAGTTCATGACTGACCAGAGCAAGCTAGCGGCATTGACCGAGAACGAAGGTCGTCAAATGATGGAGGAGACATATGTTGACATCGTCACAAGTCCGTCAGGCCTCGCCTCGTACCGCGCGTTCTATCAGGACTTGTTGGCTAACGAGGGTGGTGCCTTGTTCCACTGCACGACCGGAAAGGACCGGACCGGATGGGCTGCGGCTTCGTTCTACAGCCTCATGGGTGTGAATCGCGAGGAGATCTTCGAGGATTACCTGCAAACCAACACAGACTTGCTTCCTGCTTTGAAGCCGATCACAGACATGCTTGAAAGCAAAGGGTTGCGCAAACCGTTCCTTGACTCCGTTCTAGGTGTCGAGAAGGTTTACCTCGAAAATGCATTCAAGGCTGCAGATGACAAGTTCGGCAGTATGGATGGCTACTTTAGCGACGGCCTCAAGCTCGATGCCGACACTCAAGATCAACTTCGCGCTAAGTTCCTCACCGATTAGGCGGAATCGAGGGGTGGCAAAAAATCCCAAACGCCTTGAGCGCAAAGCGTTCACACATTCATGGTCGATTGTGGGAACGGTACTGGGCGCCGCCGGTTATATCGCCTCGTTGACGCCAACGTTGTTGCCTCGCACAACCTTGAGCCAAGCTGCAGCGAGTGTGCTTGTTGTTGTCACCATGTATGCGATCGGCGCCTCGATTGAGGGGATCGTCGCTTGGGCCCTGCGTAAGGTCCGGACGGATGCTAAACCCAAGCCGCGTCATCTTTCGGGCTCGCTCATCATTGCCACGGTCATCCTGTTTGTGGTCGCAGCGGCTTTTACTCCGAGTCGCATGCAGTGGCAGGCTGAGCAAGCACAAAGTGTTGGCGTGCTGGGAAGTCCGACTTGGCCGCTGGTCGTGATCTTGACGTTCATTCTGTTTGTGGTGTGTCTCTATATTGGTCGTGGGGTCCGCGCCCTGGCACGTAAGATCGGGCAGGGGATCGGACGCCTGTTCGGCTGGGACGAGATCAAGCATGCGGCGGCCAGCGGATGGATCGGTGGAGTCGCGACAGCTGTGACTTTCGCGGTCGTCGCTATCGTCCTATTCCAGGCGAGCATGATCGTTTTCAACAACGTCAATAACTCGACAGTTGCAGGCAACACTCAGCCGCAGTCGCCGACCAGAAGCGGTAGCCCGCAGTCGCTTATTTCGTGGGACAGCCTAGGTCAGCAGGGTCGACTGTTTGTTGATCAAGGCCCGCAGCCAGCTGCGATCACACAGGTCACCAACAAAAGAGCTCAAGAACCGATTCGGATCTTCGCGGGTGTGGAGTCCGCCGATGGCCTGCAAGCCCAGGCTGATCTGGCCCTTGCTGACCTCAAGCGTGCCGGTGGGTTAGAACGCTCGCATGTGATCGTCTACACGCCGTCGGACAACGGAACTGTTGACCCAAATGCCGCCGCGGCAGCGGAATACGTGACAGGCGGCGATGTGGCATCCGTCGCTATGCAATACACGGTTCTGCCGTCATTTTTGTCGTACGCCTTGAGCCAGAACACTTCGCTTGAGACTGGCACGATCCTGTTCGACACGATCCATCAGGCGATCCAAGAACTTCCCGCAGGCAAACGCCCCAAACTTTATGTGTATGGCGAATCGCTAGGTGCTTTCGGATCGCAAGCGCCATTCGCCGGTGGGGGCATAGAGGCGATTGTCGACAAAACCGACGGTGCCTTATGGGCAGGACCACCGTCGACTTCGCAGTTGTGGGATGAGCTCAATCGTGAGGCATCTGGCGGAACACCGTGGCAACCGGTCGTCGGCGGCGGAACGGTTGTCCGATTTGCGGCTGATCAAGCAGCTATTGCTGAGGCTGCGACCGACACCGAATGGGGACCCCAGCGCGCGCTCTACTTGCAGAACTCAACCGACCCGGTGGTGTGGTGGCCTGGATCCGTTTTGACTGAACGCCCGGCTTGGCTAGATGAGCCGCGTGGTCCTGGGGTTCCAGCGCAGATGACGTGGCTGCCACTGATCACATTCGAGCAGATGCTGTTGGATATGCCGTTTGCAGTATCGATGCCGCCCGGCGTTGGCCACAACTATTTCCAAGCAGTCGGTCCCGCGTGGGTTCAGGTGCTCATGCCTTCCGACTGGACCCCAGCCCAAACCAAGGCCTTGCAACAGGCGCTCGGTTCTTAGCGCTATCGAACATCGCTAGCTAGATGCGTCAGCTTCGGTTGGTGCTGCGCTTTTAGAAGTCGCCTTGGTCTTGGGTGCGGGTGCCGCCACGTCCTGTGCACCTGAGGTGAAGCTCATGATGATCACGAGGATCGCGGCGATCGCGGCAACGGCTAGAACCCAGGTCATTGGGGCACCTAGCAAGGCAATGATTGCGGCAACGATGCCGCCGATCCAGACCCACCTAATGGACACCGCATAGCGCGGAGCATCGAGTTCTCCTTCAGCTGCATCGTCAGCAGATTGTGCTGC
>CAUJDH010000048.1 GCA_963169225.1 Actinomycetota bacterium | reverse complement strand
TGTACGTCCAGGGGTTCGCCCAATCACCTCTGGCAAGCGAATCGTTACCCATCACAGAGAAAGCGAACAGGACCATGTTTCCGGTCATCATCTCGGCAAAAACAGCCCCAAGCCCAAGGAAGCACGCCGCATCGACGATTCCCGCAATAACCCCGAGTAGATATAGACCGGGCAGGTAGGTATTTAGCCAAACGCGAAGACTGTCCCGTTCCGGAATCACTACCGACTTTGTTTGATCAGCCATGATGTTCCCAGGACAACCACCTAGTGCTGCGGCGGAAGTTCCTTATGAACGATCTGAACTTGCGGAGCTGGCTTACGATGCGTGATTTTACGCAGCACCATAACGCCGACTACTACACCAACAGTGATTCCTACGTTCTTGACGTTGACCTGGCCGTCAGGACTGACGTAAACGCCTTTGATCTTGTTCCCGACCTTCTTGGCAATGTTCCTGGGGTTCGTGGCATCTTTGACTGCGACCTGCAGATCACCAAGCGTATTGGTCAGGTTCTCACGTGAAGCAGCGATATCGGCCTGAATCTCCGCGGGCGTACGTTGCTTGCTTGACGCGGACTTATTCGCATTCTGGTCACCCTGGTGTTTACTCACTTGGCTCACTCGTTTCATCCTGAATCAAAAGGCTTACTACTAAGTGGGTCAAGCGTACCGCCGACGCACCCCTGGAAGCCTTGCAAGTTGCGATTCTTACGCTTACGGTCAAACCATGTCAAAACTTGAACCCGGCGATCGCGCCCCAGCATTCACTCTCACTGACGACAGCGGCAAAAAGGTTGCCCTAACCAAATTCAAGGGCAAGAAGGTGATCTTGTACGCATACCCCGCCGCCATGACCCCTGGCTGCACGACTCAGGCATGCGACTTCCGCGATTCACTCGAGCCCTTCAAAAAGGCCGGCTACGTGATTTTGGGAATCTCACCGGACTCACCCGAGAAGCTCGCCAAGTTCAAAGAAAAGGACCACCTCACCTTCCCGCTCCTGTCTGACCCCGACAAGAAGGTGCTCGAGAAATACGGCGCATTCGGCAAGAAGATGAATTACGGACGCGAGTACATGGGTGTTATTCGCTCGACATTTGTGATCGACGAGAAGGGCAAGATCGAGGTCGCGCAGTACAACGTGCGAGCCAAAGGCCATGTAGCCAAACTTCGCAGAGAGCTCGACGTATAAGCTAGCTCTCGCACCTTTAGCTTGACTGGATCTGATTCAGCAAGCGGTGTCACGCGCGAGTGGCGGAATTGGTAGACGCGCTGGTTTTAGGTACCAGTGTCTTTGACGTGCAGGTTCAAGTCCTGTCTCGCGCACAAACGATTGAGCCGAGCGAAATGAAGCTCGCTTCAATTTCCGAGGCGATTGAAGTTTGTTGACGAGGCCACAGGCCGAGAAACACAAACGCGATTGAGCCGAGCGAAATGAAGCTCGCTTCAATTTCCGAGGCGATTGAAGTTTGTTGTAGCGCTAAGCGCGAACACTTTTGAAAATGAAGGAAGCTCGTGGCCCAATTTGGGTCACGAGCTTCCTTCATTTTGAGCTACAGGCTACGGCCAGGCTGTAATTCCGTTGGTGTTGTCACGGACGAATACACCTTTGTCAGGTGAGTAGCAGAATGGGTTTTTGTGGTACGTCCCATTAGCGGTAATGGTGACAGTTGTCGTGTAGAAGTTAGGCTGCTTTGCAGACCCACAGGTCAAGCTCACCTTTGAACCAGGCTTGTAACCAGTTAAGCCAATGGCATAGTCGGTATCGCCATTTGGAAGAAATTTTGCCACAATCATTTCAAGTTTGGGGCTATAGGTCGGAGCCGCCGATGTGGGTGCAGCTGATGTCGGAGCCGCCGAAGTCGCTGTTGCTGACGGACTTGGTGCAGCCGTGTTGAAGAGTGATGAAGGGCATGGAACTCCGCCGGCACACTTAGGTCCAACTTTGACTGTGCTGATCTGTCCCTTAGGTGTTGCAGGGATACGAACCTTGAATGAAGTCTGTGGCTTCGGAGCCGAAACCACAACACCTACCTTGCTGGGGTTGAATCCTGGCCACGCCTTACCTTGGTACTTAGGCGTTCCCTTTGATGCCTTAGGTGCCAAGAGCGGGTTGCCACAGAAGCAGCGAACTCGCGGGATTCCGTACTCATCGACAAAGATTCCAGAACCACGTTGAAGCACTGACTGGAACTGAGTTGCCTTGCCGTTCTGGTATCCGTGGTTAGTGACACGAGTGTCCTGCACGAGAATAATCGGGGTAAGTCCCTTGATATATGCAGGGATCGTGGCAGTAGTAACCTGCCCGCCCGACCAACGTAGGTCTGGGTCGGCATTGAGCGCATCGACCCAAGCCTGCGCCTTATCTGGGTTACTCTTGAAGAACTTCAGCATCCGCGCAGTGTCGCAAATTGCTTGACTGCTGCTTCCGCCATAGAGACCTGGCGTGCTACCTGGCGACGAGACCGACTGCACCGAACCAGTCACGTTTGGCGCTTGCTCTGTGGCAGCTTGCGCAATCGCAGGATCTGGTTGGTCCGCAAGAGGACCATCACTAAAGGAATCGATGCCTTGTGAAGCTGCTGCTTCCAAAAATACTTCGCCGTCTTCTGAGGAGTTATCAGATGAACCCTTCATGAAAAAGAACACGCCAGCGATCAAGGCAAGAACGATGATCACCGCAAGGATGATCCATAAGGCTTTCTTATTCTTCTTCTCTGGCTCCGGCGAGGTCGCGGCCGAGGTGGCCGGCGCTGCTGGATCTGAAGGTGACATCTAAATACTCCTTATACGTGAACTGATCATGAGCATTAAAAAACGTTAAAAGCTAAGACCAGCGAAAACGACAAAACGAATGACAAAAAACTGAAGATCAAACTACAAATAAAGAACACAAAACTTGCTAGAAATTACTGCCCACTCTACATGCCGCAATTAGACGCAACGATCACGGCCTTAGCCGAGCATTTGATCAAGAGTGACCGGCTTTAACCCCTTAGCTTTTAGCGCAGGAACCAACTTCTTAATGATCGCTAAGGTCTCAGGCGCGTTCGGTGCTCCGTTGGCATGAAACACGAAAATCGAGCCAGGCTGAGCCTGTTTAGCCAACGAAGCAGAAACCAAATCAGGGTTCGTAGCGAATGCATCCGAGACGTTCACATCCCAGTCAACGACCGTCTCACCTTGGTTGGAAACGATTTCGACATCCTTTGGGTTATGGCAGAGACCTGGGAAACGAAAGAACTGCGGGTACTTGCCCGTTAGCTCGTGCAGCAGATCAGAAGTCTTGCGCACCTGCGCGGTCTTCGCCTTCTCTCCAGAAACCGCAGGCAGTCCATAGCAATCGTTCGTCCACGCCAGGTGGTCCCATGAATGGTTCGCGACCGTCACCGTTGGGTCTGCCGCTAACTTCTTGACCTCACCTGGGTACTCCTTAGCCCACAGCCCTGTCACGAACACGGTCGACGCTGTCTTCGTCTCGCGCAAGTAGTTGAGTAACGGAACATTCACCTGCCGTGGGATTTTGTCGTTGCGCACCTGTTCTAAAGCGGAGGCCGTCATATCGGCATCGAAAGTGAGAGCCACCTCGTTACGATCCCTGGGGCCGTGCCGAACAACGCGAGCTGGCACTGGCCCTGGTCGAACGTCCGCGCTAACTGAAGCGGACTGGCTCGACTCTGTGGGTGAGCTGCTGGGCTGCCCGGATGTAGAGGCTGAGCAAGCGCCAACTCCCATCACAACCGCGAGGCCCACAACCACTGCAGCAATACGTCTCAGATTCACTCGTTCAGGGTACTTGACCCAAATCTTTCTTCGGATCGGGAATACCCCCTGGGGGTATAGTGTTCTACGTATCTACAAGACCAAAACTATTGAGAAGGAAAACCATGGCTACTCTCGAATTTCAAGTAACCGGAATGACCTGCGGACACTGCGAAGCCTCGGTACGCGAAGAGGTCAGTGAAGTCGCAGGCGTCGAAGACGTCCAAGTCAGCTCACAAACCGGCGCTCTCGCAGTTTCCGGTGCTGATGACATCAACGTTGACGCAGTCATCGCCGCCGTCACCGAAGCCGGTTATCAAGCAGTCCAGAACTAAGTCCGATGAACCACAATTCCCCTGCCGAAACCGTTGATCTGCAGATCAGCGGAATGACGTGTGCCTCGTGCGCCAATCGGATCGAGCGCAAGCTCAACAAACTCGACGGGGTGACCGCCAGTGTCAACTACGCCACAGAGAAGGCCCATATTGAAGCGCCAGTTGGGACAGATCCACAAGCGTTGATCACCACAGTGGAGCAGGCCGGCTACACCGCCAAAGTGCGCCCAACTCCCGGCACGATGAACCATGACGAACACGGCTCAGAACACAGTTCGGCAGACGGTGGCCATGTCCACGAGACCGAGGGACTCGACGACCTCGACCTCCTTCGTCAACGATTGATCATCTCGGCAGCCTTAGCGATACCCGTGATCCTTTTGGCAATGATCCCGGCCCTGCAGTTCAACTACTGGGGCTTTGCTTCCCTCACATTGGCGGCCCCCGTCGTCGTATGGGGTGGATGGCCATTCCATAAAGCGACCTGGACCAATCTCAAACATGGCACCGCAACCATGGACACCTTGATCTCCATGGGAACGATCGCCGCATTCTTGTGGTCAATCGTGGCGTTGTTCTTCGGGACCGCGGGCGAGCCTGGAATGAAACACGGCTTCACCTTCACAATCGGCCAAACCAGCGGCCTGAGCAACATCTACCTCGAAGTCGCAGCTGGAGTCATCACGTTCATTCTGCTGGGACGCTATTTCGAACTTCGCTCCAAGCGGCAAGCAGGTTCGGCGCTGCGAGCGTTACTCGAGATGGGCGCCAAAGAAGTAACGGTGATTCACGATGACACCGAACATCTGATTCCGATCGAACAGCTGAAAGTCGGTGACGTGTTTGTTGTTCGACCAGGCGAGAAGATCGCAACCGACGGCGTGATTGTCGCCGGCAGCAGCGCAGTCGACACCTCGATGCTCACCGGTGAGTCAGTTCCCGTCGAGGTTCGCGAGGGTGATCCGGTAACCGGGGCCACCGTCAACACTGGCGGACTACTTAAGGTTCGCGCGACTCGCGTGGGCGCCGACACCCAACTGGCGCAAATGGCCAAGATGGTTGAAGATGCGCAAGCGGGAAAAGCAGACATCCAACGTCTGGCTGACAAAATCTCTGGCATTTTCGTCCCCATCGTGATCTTGATCGCGATAGCAACTCTCATCGGTTGGCTAGTCACAGGACATTCTGCTGCTGATGCATTCACTGCGGCTGTCGCAGTGTTGATCATTGCCTGCCCTTGCGCACTTGGCTTAGCAACCCCGACCGCCCTCTTGGTGGGCACCGGACGCGGCGCACAGCTGGGAATCTTGATCAAGGGCCCTGAAGTGCTCGAATCGACTCGCAAGATCGACACGATCGTGCTCGATAAGACAGGCACCGTAACCACGGGCACTATGACTCTGGTCGACGCAATTCCCGCTCACGGAGTCAGTCGTGAGGAGCTACTACGTCTAGCCGGTGGTCTTGAACATGCGTCTGAGCATCCGATCGCTCAAGCAATCGCAAAAGGGGCGGTAGCAGAGCTTGGCGAGTTGCCAGCGGTCGAATCGTTCGAGAACATCCAAGGTTTGGGTACACAAGGAATCGTTGATGGCCATGCAGTTCTAGCGGGACGAGAGTCACTGTTGGAGCAATGGGCTCAGCCTCTAGACGAAAATCTGCGGTCAGCCAAACAAGTAGCCGAAGCTCAAGGTCGAACCGCAATTGCCGTGGGTTGGGATGGCTCGGCTCGCGGAATTTTGGTTGTGTCCGATCAGGTCAAAGCGACCAGTAAACAAGCAATCACACAATTCGCCGATCTCGACTTGACCACGATCCTGCTCACTGGCGACAACAAAGCCGTTGCAGAACAAGTGGCGAAAGAAGTCGGAATCGACCAGGTTATTGCGGAAGTCTTACCGCAAGACAAAGTCTCGACTGTCACCAAATTGCAGAACGACGGCAAAGTCGTTGCCATGGTTGGCGACGGTGTCAACGATGCCCCTGCTCTAGCTCAAGCTGACCTTGGCCTCGCTATGGGGACCGGTACTGACGTAGCGATCGAGGCTTCCGACATCACACTTGTCCGCGGCGACTTGCGATCGGCTGCTGACGCGATTCGCCTCTCACGCAGAACCCTACGGACGATCAAGACCAATCTCTTCTGGGCCTTCGCCTACAACGCAGCCGCGATCCCATTGGCTGCACTTGGTCTACTGAACCCGATGCTTGCCGGTGCCGCCATGGCATTCTCCAGCGTTTTCGTGGTGGGCAACAGCCTGCGGCTTCGCAACTTCAAGAGCGAAGCAACCAATGCAGGCGACGCGACCCACGTTGACTACTCAACCCATGCGACTGAAGGGAGCCACCCATGAGCCCCACCCAAACAAACAGCGAGGCCAAGAACGACGCAGGTGAACACGGATACTCCCCCGAGAAAGATGCCTACCTCAAACGCATGAAGCGGATCGAGGGTCAAGCACGCGGAATCACCAAAATGATCGAGGACGACAAGTACTGCATCGACATCCTCACTCAGATAAGCGCGCTCAGTGGCGCACTTCAAAGCGTGGCAATCGAACTGCTTGATGAACACATCAATCACTGTGTACTGAATGCGGCCAAATCGGGCAATGATGATGAAGCCGCCGTCAAGATTAAAGAGGCGACCGACGCGATCAATCGACTGGTACGCTCCTAGC
>CAUJDH010000047.1 GCA_963169225.1 Actinomycetota bacterium | reverse complement strand
TGTCCGAAGCGACGAGTAAACGAGCCAACTTGCCGGTCGTCGTCGTTTTGCCCGTTCCGTTGACGCCGACCATCATGGTCACGGCTGGCACCTCGAGGACTTCGTTGCGGGAATCGTTGAGCGAACGATCAAAGCCTCCGTCGACCATCTCGATGAGATCGTCGCGAAGAATCCGCTTGACCTCAGCTGGATCGCTAGTTCCGTCCACCTTGACCTGGGTACGCAAGCGTTCCACTAGCTCGTTGGTGGGCTCCAGGCCAATATCCGACATCAGGAGTGTTTCTTCGACTTCTTCCCACGTCTCATCGGTGATCGATGATCCAGAAAGCAAACTCAATAGGCCCTTGCCCAGCGCACTGTTACTACGAGCCAAACGTGACCTAAGGCGCTGTAGACGTCCAGCGGGTGCCTCTGGCTTCTCGAGCTCTTCAGTCGACGCTGGCGTGGCCTGGTCAACTGGCCTGTCCCCTACATCGACAGATCCGGCTGGGGCTTCGACGTCGCCGCCGTCAGAATCCTCGTCACCTGCGCCGGCGCCTACACCGGCGTCAAGCTCAGGCTTCTTGGGACTTGGTTGGAGCTCTTTGGACTTTCGACGATTGGAGGCCACATAAAAAAGGCCTCCGCCACCGAATACGATTACAACCAGGATCGCGATGATGAGGATTTCCATGGGACTAGTCTCTCAACGCGAACAGTGGATCACAAGAGCGGGTTAAACCAACGAAGGTGCGGCCAGCCAAAGCTGATCGCACCTTCGTCAGAAAATGACAGTGATTTAGTGCGTGAACGCATGACCTTCCGTCTTGTCACGCGGCATCGGACCATCGAGCGTCTCGAGGAACTCAACATCGTTCTTGATGTCCTGTGCCAAAGCACGAGCCATGTCGAGTGTGACACCGTTGCGAACAACGATGCGCTGGAGCGACACGTCTTCGAGATCAGCTGGCAGCGGGTAAGCAGGAACCTGCCATCCACGCATACGTAGGCGATCCGCCAAGTCGTAGAGGGTCCAGTTCTTGCCGTAGCCCTCCTTCATGTACCAAGCGAAGATTGGAGTGTCACCTGGCATCGCCCAAATCTCAAATGGGGCGAGCTTACTGATCTCCTCTGCCAAGTACGTGGCAACCTTGATCGAGTTCTCTTGCACACGGCGGTAACCGTCGTGACCGAGGCGCAGGAACAGGTAGTACTGCAGTAGAACCTGAGCGCCTGGACGCGAGAAGTTGAGTGCCAAGGTTGGCATACTGCCACCGAGGTAGGACACGTTGAAGATGAGGTCCTCTGGCAGCACATCCTTACTACGCCATACGACCCAACCAAGACCCGGGTAAACCAGACCGTACTTGTGGCCGGAGGTGTTGATCGAGTGAACACGATCAAGACGGAAGTCCCACTCGAGATCAGGCTGGGTGAACGGAGCGATCATGGCACCAGTTGCACCGTCAACGTGCATCGGGATGTCGAGTCCGGTCTCCTTCTCGATCTCGTCGAGCTTCTCTGCGATCTTCTTGACCGGCTCGAAAGTACCGGTGTAGGTAACACCAAGAATGGCAACAACACCGATGGTGTTCTCGTCAATGTACTTCTCTAGCTCGAAGCCATCCATCTGCTTGTGATCCATGCTGACTGGAACGTAGCGTGCCTCTACCTCGAAGTAGTTGCAGAACTTCTCCCAGCAAACCTGGACAGCGCTCGAGAGAACCAGGTTTGGCTTCTCGGTCGACTTGCCTTCAGCCTTGCGACGGTGCTGCCATGCGCGCTTGAGCGCAAGCCCACCGAACATGGCGGCCTCGGAAGAACCGATGGTCGAGGTGGCGATGGTGTTGGCGGGGTCTGGAGCGTTCCACAGATCGGCCAACATGACCTGGCAACGAGCTTCGATAGCCGCAGTTGCCGGATACTCGTCCTTGTCGATCATGTTCTTGTCGTACGCATCTGCATAGAGCTTGTCGGCGTACTCGTCCATCCAAGTACCCACGAAAGTCGCAAGGTTCTGGCGAGGATTTCCGTCTAGCATCGCCTCATCGTGGACGATTTGGTAAGCGGTTTCGGGCAGCGCGGACTCAGCAGGAATCTTTGTGCGTGAGTATTCAGTCGCCTCACCAGGGCGAGCGAAAACAGGATTTAGTTCTGATTTTTCGAAATCTGACACTGAAACTCCTTATTAAAATGGGTGGTTCCTTGGCCATACAGCCAGGGGGTTCGCAATTCAAAAGCAGCAATTGCGCGTTGGCCAGAGAATTTTCGTACTAAAAGTAGCACGTTTTCCCAAAAACCGCATACCAAGAAAATCCGGAGTTTGTGAACTTTTTACAACGTTGTTCAAACAAACTTCACCTACTAGAAGTTAGGCAGGAACAAGCTCGCGAATTCGTTGGGAAATCACTTGAGTGATTCCATCCTTCATCGTTACGCCATAGAGGGCATCCGCGATCTCCATCGTCTTCTTCTGGTGAGTAATGACTAGAAGCTGACTGGTGTCACGGAGCTGCTCCAGCAATCCGATGAGTCGCCCCAAGTTGACATCATCGAGTGCGGCTTCAACCTCATCAAGCAAATAGAACGGGCTCGGGCGCGCCTTGAACAACGAAACCAAGAATGCCACGGCCGTTAGCGAACGCTCTCCACCGGAGAGAAGCGACAGACGCTTGACCCGTTTGCCTGCCGGACGCGCCTCAACCTCGATGCCCGTTGTGAGCAGGTCACTTGGGTCAGTGAGCACGAGACGACCTTCACCGCCAGGGAACAGAGTGGCAAATACAGTCTCAAACTCACGCTGGACATCGGCGAATGCCTCACTAAACACTTGTTCCACTCGTGCATCCACATCAGACACGATGTCGAGTAAGTCATCGCGTCCACGCTTGAGGTCATCCAACTGCGCAGTGAGGAAGGTATGACGCTCCTCCATCGCAGCAAATTCTTCGAGCGCAAGCGGGTTGACCTTGCCTAGGAGAGCCATCGACTTCTCAGCAACCTTGAGTCGCTTCTCTTGTTCGTCACGCACGAACGGATACGCTTCCGGCTCAGGCTCACCTTCTGGAATCTCATCGCCTGGTGCTCGCAATGACGGCGGAACCAAAACGTCAGGACCGTATTCGGCCACGAGATCGTCGGACTCGATTCCGTATTCCTCAAGTGCTTTCTCTTGGATTTGTCCGATCTTGGCGTGCTGTTCGGCACGGGCAAGATCGTCCTGGTGAGCTGCATTGGTGAGCTCACTCAAGGTCTGACGAATCTGGTCCAAATTTGCTCGCACATCACGTAGTTCGCGATCCGATTCTTCGCGCGCCAAAATCAACTGCTCGCGCTGCGCTGAAGTTTCGCGCAAAGATTCATTGATCACCCCGCTACAGAGGTTCGCGACCTCGAGAACCTGAGTGGCAATCTCGGCTTGCTTGCGACGCTTCTCACGTAGCTTGATCGCGGCTTGCCGTGCCTCGCGCTCTGCTTCAGCGGCGGCATTAAGTTCAGCAGCCCGACGCTCATGGGCTGCCGCACGCTCTTGAGCACTGCGCACCTCAAGCTGTGAGTCAACCTCAACCTGGCGAGCCTTTGCGAGTTCTTGCCTGGCTTCTTCGACCGGCTCCTGCGAAACTTCAGCCTGCGGATGCGCCTCAAGTTCTTGCACGAACTGAGCCAAGGCCTGAATTGCCTGTTCGCTTTGCTCGCGAACGACACGCACTTGCTCACGTCCTTGCGCCTCGGCCTCGGCCAAGCGGGTCACTTCGTCATCAACTGACGACTTCTTTGCGGCCAACACATTTAAGCGCTGACTGTGCTCGCGACGGAGTCCGGTCGTGGCCTCGATCGTCTCGGATGCTTGCTCAAGAGTTGACTTGGCAGCTTCCAGTTCGCCGGCCAGTCGGTTCGATTCCGCCTCGAAGCGCTCTGCCTCACGACTGGCTTCAGTTAGTTCGCTCCGCGCACGGTCCAAAGTATTTGCAAGTTCGATTCGGCTCAACGCAGGCTGTCCACCGGTGGCACGGTCGCGAGAGAGAACGTCACCCCCGCGAGTAACGATCGTCAAGCTCGGACTCGAACCCAATGCGGCAGCCGCTGCATCCAGATCCTCCACAATCGCAATACCCGAAAGTGCAGAAGTGACCGATTGAGACAGTCCACCGATTTGATCACCAGTAAGCGTAACCACCTCAGTGGCCCATTGTGATCCATATGGTGCCGCGTCCGGGTGCGGCGGACTTGAGTGAGCATTGACGATCATCATCGAGGTGCGACCGGCATCGGTCTGGCCCAAATGACGCAAAGCCGCAACAGCATCATCAATGCTCGTCAAGGCGATCGTCTCGTCACCCAGGACGTGGGCAAGTGCCGCCTCGATCGCACGCTCATAACCCTCTCGGACCCGAACATGCTCCGAGACCAATCCGACTACTTGCGCCGCACTCGAATTCAGGGAGTCGATTCCACTCGTAGTGACATTACTCAGTTCGAGGGCTTCGATCCGCGCCTTAAGTGACGCCTCTTGCTTACGTGCGGCATTAAGCGCATCGCGGGAAGAATCAAGTGCGCCAGTTAGTTCCTCGACACGAGCCTCAGCTTGGGCCATCGCTTGGAGTTGATCATCGAGTTGAGCTTGATCGACAGGAGCATCGCCTTCGATTTGGTCGAGCTCTCGAGCCAAGGAATCACGACGCTCGTGAGCATCGGCCAATTGCAACGAGATGCGCTCGAGTTCAGACTCCTTTGATTCGACGCGCGAGCGAGCCGACTTTTCTTCAGCCTCAAGCGTCACCTTGCGTTCACGACGCTCGGCGATTTGTCGATTGAGCTCGGCCTCATGCTCACGGGCTTCAGCCAAGGCAGCCTCAGCATCAGCCCGAGCCTGACTAGCGGCTTCGAGTGCTTGACTGGCCACTGTTACTTCGGCCGCTGCTTGCTCTTGGTCTTCACGGGCCTTCGCCGCCTGGAGATCAAGCTGCTCAGGGTCGATCGTCAACTGCTCGCCGGTCGACTCTTCAGCAATCCGGGTGCGTTCCATGGCCAAGTTGGTGAGACCGATGAACTGCTCGCGCAGTGCCGTGAAGCGAACATGCAGCTCGTTGGCCTCATTGGTTTTGGGTGCGTGGGCCTCAAGGTACTGCTGAATTTCTTGCTCTTTGGTGATCGCCGCTTCAAGATCCTTCTCAGCAGTTGCTTGACGTTCACGGATCTGCGCCTCATGTGCTTCGTCATCGTTAAGTTTGGTGAGCGCCTGGTGCAGGTCGTCAGCAAGCAAGCGAAGGCGCGCGTCACGGACATCAGCCTGGATCACTTGCGCACGGCGAGCTACCTCGGCTTGACGACCAAGCGGCTTGAGCTGGCGACGGAGCTCAGCAGTCAGATCTTGAACGCGGGTCAAATTGGCGGACATGGCATCGAGTTTGCGCAGTGCCTTCTCTTTACGCTTGCGGTGCTTGAGCACTCCAGCAGCCTCTTCGATGAAACCGCGACGATCCTCCGGTGTGGCATGCAAGATCGCATCGAGTCGACCTTGACCAACAATCACATGCATCTCGCGGCCAATTCCGGAGTCGGAGAGGAGTTCTTGAATGTCAAGCAAACGGCACTGCTGGCCATTGATCGCATACTCCGAACCACCGGAACGGAACAAAGTACGCGAGATCGTGACCTCGGTGTAGTCGATGGGCAGGGCACCATCTGTGTTGTCGATAGTCAGCGAGACCTCGGCACGTCCGAGCGCTCCTCTGCCCGAGGTGCCAGCGAAGATGACATCGTCCATCTTGCCGCCACGAAGGGTCTTGGCACCTTGTTCACCCATGACCCATGCGATGGCATCCACAACGTTCGACTTGCCGGAGCCGTTGGGGCCAACCACACAAGTGATACCTGGCTCGAACTCCAGAGTTGTCGACGAGGCAAAGGACTTGAATCCCTTAGCGGTCAGGCTCTTTAAGTACACGCGCGCTCCACTTTCACCATGGGTCAAACAAAGTCAGGAAGCGCGAACCTACGTGCCCTCGCCCCCAGGGAAGAAACCCAGCCTAACCCGGGCCAGGCCTTGCAGTGGCTAGCCTCTGTGCGTGTCGAAAACGTGTCTTCTAGGTAGCCGCAGCACACTAAGGTCGTTAGCTGGTGACTGTGTCAACTTCGTCGAGGAACGCTGGCACCAATTCAGGCGAAAGCAGATGCCCCATCTTGGGATACATCACGAGACGCGAGTTTGGGATCTTATTGGCTGTTGCGGTGGCTGCCGAGGTCTTGATCATCGGATCGACTTCGCCTGCAACTATCAAGGTTGGCACTTGAATGGTGTTTATCGGCGGAACCTTCCAAGCATTGCCTGCAGCTAGCTGGCGTTGTGTCGAGTTGGGATCCCTGGGACTGCGGTCGTAAGAGGTTCCCGCGGTTTCGCGCACCCAACCTTCTGGTGCCTCGTCGCCACCATTAGCCATGAGCTTCATGATTTTCGACATCACTTCGATCTCAGAATCGCGGTCCGTCGGATTACCCACTTTGGCCATCTTCGGATACCAGCCATATTTGAGGTATTTCATCATCGCCAACTTGCTGGAATCCGCCGGAAGCCCGCTGACACTGATCAAGCTCCGTACACGATCGGGATATTGAACTGCCATTCCTTGTGCGAGCGCCGCACCCATCGAGGCACCAAGAACATTGGCACTCTCCCAACCGATCGCATCCATAACTGCGATGCCATCGTTGACCATGTCAAGCCCGGTGTATTGCGGCTTCGATCCGCCAAGGAGCGCCTTGAAAGCGTTCTCTTTGCGCTGTGAATCAAATTTTGTGGAGAGGCCAGCGTCTCGGTTATCAAAACGCACCACACAGTAGCCACGGTCAACTGCTTGCTCAATCAATGCGGTCGGCCACCACACCATTTGCATATCAAGCCCCATAATGAGCAAGAGCGGCTTGCCAGTTGCTGGGTTGCCGAACACTTCGTAGGCGATCTCTACATCGCCGTTCTTTGCGTATTTGATGTCCGACATACTTGCGGCTCCTCATTTAATAACGGTCACTTCATGGTTGCTCACGGCCTAGCAATTTTTGCAATACATTTGTATTGTAATAGCGTTAGAACAATTGGGCAATGCACTTGCATTACAAAAAGAAAGGAGGAACTGTGCCTAAGGTTGTTGACCACGAGGAGCGTCGCCGGAATATTGCCGAGGCGGTATACCGACTCATCGGCGCGAACGGCATGGATGCCGTGAGCCTTCGCGACGTTGCCCAGGAAGCAGGAGTCTCCATGGGTGCCGTACAGCACTACTTCAAAACCAAAGACGACATGCTTCTGTTTGCACTCGGCTATATGCGCGAACGTGTCTTGCCTCGGCTTCAGTCCGCTTTAGACAAGCTGCCAGACCCCACAACTCGCGAGCGAACACGTGCCGCCATCACGCTCATGCTTCCGCTCGACAAACAATCAACCCAAGAAGCAACCGTTAATATCGCCTTCTTCGCAAACTCGTTCGGCAACAAAGAGACTCAGGCAAAGCTCCGCGAGGGATACCGAGCTCTGTACGAGGCTTCGAGGCAGAGCTTAAAAGATGCTGCGGAGTCAGGCGAACTACGTTCTATCGAGGATGTGGATCAAGCAGCAGCAGAACTGTTCTATCTCGTTCAAGGATTGATCGGCCCGACGCTCATAGGCGCGATGTCAAAGAAAGAAGCTGTCACCGTGGTCGACAATAAACTTGATGCGCTCTTTAGGTAGTCGCTCTTCCTACCTGACTTGAGCGTAGTCGTTTTTCTGCAAGTTCACTTGAGCGAAGAACACCAATAGACTCGCTTCATGACGACAACACCGGAACACCACAGCATCAACTACATCGAATTGACCGTCAGCGATCTAGATGCAGCCAAGGCGTTCTATACACAAGCGTTCGGCTGGGAGTTCAACGACTACAGTCCGGCCTATGCTGGCATCAAAGGTTCAGCTGGTGGCGAAGTTGGTGGGCTTGACGCCATGTCACCTGCTCGACCAGCTGGTGGTCCTTTCGTCATCCTCTACTCGAACGACCTCGATGGGAGTCTCACGGCTATCGAAGCAGCCGGCGGACAGATCACCCAAGGGCCGTACGAGTTTCCGGGCGGACGCCGGTTCCACTTCACCGACCCTAGCGGCAACGAACTCGGAGTCTGGTCCGAAAAGTAGCCCCTGACTTACTGACTTCTGTTTTCGCTCGCTCACGAGTCTGGCGCGAACTCCTCAAGCCACATCGCAGCCGTACGCTTGGGAACCCGCGACAGCCATGCCTCCGCGAAAAGCTCATAGAGCACTTCTATTTCGAGAACCTCGAGACGAGCCAATACGGCAGGGTAACCATCCAAATGCGGGATAGTGAAGAAGACTCCCGGCGACGACTCGAGCAACGCTTCTTTGGCGTCCAGGCCAACATGGATTCCAACGACAATCCCGTCGGGGAAGGTGCGACCGAGTTCAGCAAGTTGGGCAATATCAGTCTTGCTCGGACCACGTTCCCAAATGATCATTCCGCGCTTCGTACGCCACGTCGATCCACCGAAATGCCCACCGGACTGCTCGTAAACTTCAGGGAACCTCGAGGCGATCTCGCGAACATCCTGAATCGTGGCCATGCCGCAAAGGTTACACCTGATCGCCCATCATTCACCGCCGCTGACAATCCGGGCAACGGAACGATGAGCGATTCGCGAAGCGCTCACGGATAATCAGCGAACCACAGCGATCGCAAGGTTCACCTTCACGACCATAGGAATGGAGAGACCTTTCAAAATAGCCGCTCTCTCCATTGACGTTGACATACAAGGCATCGAACGACGTTCCACCAACTGCGATCGCCTCAGTCATCACTTCAGTCGCAGCCTGATATAGCGCTCGTATCCGGCCGACTGATAAGCGCGACGCCTCAGTACTCCAGCGGATTTGCGCCCGCCACAGGGCTTCATCGGCGTAAATATTGCCGATCCCCGACACAACTGATTGGTCAAGCAAGACCGATTTGATCGGACTGCGCTTGCTTTTAGCCTTGGCGACGACCATATCCAGATCAAAATCAGGGTCAAATGGATCCGGCGCGATATGAGCCAACGATTCGGGAATCGGCAGCTCCCCTGTTTCACTTAAGACCGCCGCAGTGTCGATCCGCAAGTATCCAAAAGTTCTTTGATCAACAAAATGCAGTACCTCTCGTTGATCGTCAAATTCGATGGTCACGCGCAGGTGAGGATTCTTCTCTAGCTCGGCTCTGCCACCACTGCCCGACGCCCGAATTTGACCGCTCATCCCAAGGTGAAAAGTCAACAGGTCACCAGAATCGAGCGGGACCCACATAAACTTCCCTCGCCGGACAAAGTCACCTAATCGCACTCCAGCCAATCGGTCCTCGAAATCACCAACGCCTTGCTCATGATGCCGAACCGAACGGGAATTAAACACTCGCACTGTACGAATCCGCCGACCCGAGAACCAGTCCTGCGAACCAATCCGGACGCTCTCAACTTCGGGCAACTCAGGCATGACTTTGGCTCAAAAATTCTCTATTGCCGACAGATTCGGGACTATTGATCTTGCAACGCATTCCAGGCTTGCTCGGCAGCGATCTGCTCTGCCACCTTCTTGGTGCGACCTTGGCCTACACCCTTCTCATCACCGGCAACTACTGCCCGGGCGCTAAACGTCTTGTCGTGCTCTGGCCCTTCTTCCGAAACCTGATACTTCGGCAACCCGAGACCAAGTTCGGTTGTGCGCTCTTGCAAACTTGTCTTCCAATCAAGCCCAGCGCCAAGCTCACCCGCACGTTCAATCAGCGGATCGAACAGTCGATGAATCAAGGCAGCGGCGACTTCAAGGCCTTGATCTAGATATGCCGCCCCCAGAATGGCTTCGAGTGTGTCTGCCAGGATCGAGTCTTTGTCTGCGCCACCATCGTTAGTCTCACCCTTACCCAAGTAGATATTGGGTCCCAGATCGATGGTTCGCGCAACGCCCGCGAGGGCACGAGCGCTGACGATTGTCGCGCGCATTTTGGCGAGATCGCCCTCGGGGCGATCGCTATAAGAATGGTAAAGCGTGTCAGTGGTGACAATGCTCAAAACGGAATCGCCGAGGAATTCCAGGCGTTCGTTTGTGGGTAGGCCGCCGTTTTCGTAGGCGAAAGACCTATGAGTCAAAGCAAGCTGGAGCAGCTCAGGAGAAATTTCAATCTCTAGCGCTTGAACCAGCTCGTAGTGGCTCGGGGATTGACTAGTCAACGACCTGTCGGTTGTTGTACTGACCTTCGTCGTCAACGCGGTGAGGCACAACGAACTCGGTGCGACCGTTCTTGGTCACCTTGTTGATTTGCGGCAGTTTTGCCTTCCACTGCGAGCGACGCGAGCGAGTGTTGCTGCGCGACATCTTGCGTTTTGGAACAGCCATTAGTCTTCTTCCTTCTTTAGCTGATTAAGTATTTCCCACCTGGGATCAACTTGTTCGTGAGTGTGGTCTGGGTCTTCGCTGAGTCGAATTCCACAGACGGAACACAGGCCTAGGCATCTAGTATCGCACACCGGAGCCACTGGCATTCCCAGCACCACCGCGTCACGGAGCGTCGGTTCCAGGTCCACCTCATCGTTGACAACCAGCGGCAGGTCATCGTCATCGGATTCTTTCTCGTCCAAGTCCTCGTATTGGAACATTTCTTGCAGCTCGATCGTCATTTGATCTTCGATTGGGTCCAGGCATCGGGCACATGCCCCCTCAAGCTCGATGTTGGCGGTACCGCTCACCCACACGCCCTCGATCACAGACTCGAATTGGGCATCAACGTCGATAGACGAACCCGACTTGAAGTCGAGAACTGCACTTCCCCAGCCTTCAGGAGCTTTTATCTGCCGTTGTTCGGTCATCATGGCACCAGCACGTCGACCCATTTCTTGAACATCGAAGACGAATGGAGAGTCCGATCGAGACGAAGATTTAGTCACGTCTCTAATGATACGCGCCAATGGATATCGGCAGAAATTTAACGGCAAAAGCCCCGCAGATTCCCGCAGGGCCCGCCTGGCAACGAACTGCCAGTGTCTATCTAATAAGCCGTTTGGCTAGTCAGTAATGACGTCGTACAAATCGAGGTTGGCATCCGAGGATGTGCGCAAGTCGACTGGCTCGTAAGCCGAGCGACGAGCGTGAACACGGTCACGTCCGCGACGAACCGCCGCGAGTGAGGTTCCCAAGGCTTCTTCGATCTCGGCTAGCTTGCCGTCAACAAACTCATCGGTCTGAAGGCGCTCTCGCGATGTCTCGGCACGAGTCTGCTCAACAAGTTCGTCGAGCTCTTGTCGAGTGGAGTAGCTGATGTCCTCAGCCTCGCGGGTAGCTTGGTCAACGATTGCCTGCGCCCTAGCTTGCGCATCCTCGATCAGGCCAGCTGCCTCGGATTGAGCCTGGATCATGACCTCTTGCTCATCGATCATGCGGCGGCTCTCGGTGCGGGCACGCTCCAACATGGCTTCCGCGTCCTCACGAGCATCCTCGATCATGCGCTCAGCATTGGAGCGCGAATCCTCGATCATGCGCTCGGCATCTTGCTGTGCGTTATTCATCATGAGCGTCGAGTCGGACTTAGCTGCTGCCAGTGTCTCGGTTGCCTCGGCCTGCGCCTCTTCGATTATGTCTTCGCGCTCAAGTAGAACCTCGTCGGCTTCCTTGACTGCATCTGGCAACGCTGCTCGAATGTCGTCGACGAGATCTAAGGCGTCGTCGCGAGGAACGACACACGAATTCGACAGCGGCACCGCCCGAGCATCTTCGATAATGCCGCTCAGCGCATCAATCTTGTCGTGGATCTCCATGGGTTCCTCCCTTATGGCCCTGGTGCTTCCGGCTTAACTCTGGTTGTTCTGTTGGGCCAATTTCTCTAGCAATTGCGTCAAAACTTCGTCGGGTACTAGCCCCGACACATCGCCCCCATAAGTCGCGACTTCTTTAACTAAAGAAGACGATAAGTAACTGTAAAGCGGATTTGTCGAAACGAAGAGGGTTTCGACCTCGGTGAGTCGGTGATTCATTTGAGCCATCTGCAGCTCGTAGTCAAAGTCGCTGATCGCCCGCAGACCTTTGACTATCGCTTTGATGTCTCGCTCGAGGCAAAAGTCCACAAGCAAGCCGTAGAAAGATTCCACCCTGACGTTGTCGAGATGAGCGGTCTCTCGCTCGAGCATCTCGATGCGTTCGTCAACGGTAAACAAGCTCGCTTTGCGCTTATTGATCAAAACAGCGACCGTGACCTCATCGAAGATCTTGGACGCACGCGACACAATATCGAGGTGACCCTTGGTCACCGGATCAAAGGAACCGGGGCAAACAGCTTTTCGCACGTTGTCAGCCTAAAACAATTTTTGATGGTGTCTTTGCAAAACGCCGGGGTTTAACCAATGAACAAGCCAATTATGACTGTCGTATCGCCATATTTTTTGTCCGCGACCAGTTCAAAGTCGCTTTCGGGGAATGTGAACTTCTCTCCACGTGCAGATCGCTCGATAACTACAAGAGCATCCTCTATTAACAGATCCTTGGTCACAAGTTTGGCCACGAGCTTCTCGACCTCATCGTTTTCCAATTCGTAGGGAGGGTCGAGGAACACCAGCGAGTACCGCTTGTCTCTCCCTAGATCTCGGTCCAACCAGCGCGCAGAGTCAGCCTTGACAACTTCGACGGAATCACCATGATCGCTAATCGCGGGGGCATTAATCGATCGCACATTCTTGGCCATCGCCGAGATCGCGATTTGGGCATTGTCAACGAGTGTTGCACTTCTCGCTCCACGCGAGATCGCCTCTAACCCAAGAGCACCAGAGCCAGCGAACAGGTCGAGGACAATCTGGCTGCTCCAGTCGTTGATCCTGGCGTCGAGCATCGAGAACAACGACTCCTTGACTCGATCAGAAGTCGGCCTAGTTCCCGATTTGGGCACAACTAGCGCACGACCTTTCGCAGCGCCCGCGATGATTCGACTCACGCGCAGCCCCTCGCTTCCCTACTCTCATGCACCCGATGACTCATTACGACCTCGCTAACCAGTTGACGCCATCTTCGCCGACGAGTTCGTCAACCAGTTCACGCAATGACTGATGACTGTTCAAGGTCGAATCCTCGGCCAATAAAGCTCTCGCCATCTCGCGTGATTCCTCAATGACCTTGACGTCTTTCTGCAGTTTGAGCGCGCGGAGCGACGACTTGAAGCCTGACTGGACCGAGCCCAAAATATTGCCTTCGCTACGGTACTTGAGGTCAAGTTCGGCGAGCGCAAACCCGTCATTGGTCGAGGCAACCTCATCTAGGCGCTCATAGGCCGTTGACTGGCTGGACACTTGCGTGACAAGCAAACAAAGCCCTGCGTGTTCGCCACGACCTACTCGTCCACGCAGCTGGTGAAGCTGTGATAGACCAAGGCGATCAGCATCCATGATCACCATGACCGTTGCATTTGGCACGTCCACACCAACTTCCACTATGGTCGTGGCAACGAGAACGTCGAGCTCGGGTTTGCCGTCACTTGAACTGTCACCTCTGAATGCCGCCATGATCGCTTCTTTTTCGGCAGCAGGCATCTGCCCGTGCATGACTCCTACTCGCAAACCTTTGAGCGGACCGTTAGTCAATTCGTCTGCAACTTGCAGCACACCAACGGGCTCTGGTCGCTCTGCCTCAGGGTCGATCTCCAGATAATCTTCGGTGAAGCCTTGCTCAGCCACCGACGGGCCTTCGCTGTCAGCAATTCGGGTACACACCACGAAAGCTTGTCGACCTTGATCAATTTCTTCGCGAATGCGCTCCCACACCCGGCGGTAGTGCTCCGGTTTCTCAAGTTTGGGAACAACGTGAGTCGACACTTCTTGTCGACCTTGCGGCAACTCATCAAGGGTCGACACATCAAGATCACCGAACACTGTCATGGCGATCGTGCGCGGGATTGGCGTCGCGGTCATGACAAGCACATGCGGCCTCGTGTTCGTTGCTTTCTCAATTAACCTTGCACGCTGTTCCACCCCGAATCGGTGCTGCTCATCGATCACCACCAAACCCAAGTCTGCGGCGATCACTTGATCTTCCAAGAGCGCATGAGTGCCCACGATGATTCCGGCAGCACCGCTAGCAATATGCGCTAACGCCTCGCGGCGTTGGGCTGCCTTTTGCGAACCGGTCACCAGCACGACCTGAGTGCCGCCCGCTTCACCCATCAACGTGCCACCGATCCCTGCCGAGCCCAAGAACTCAAGGATGGAATCGTAATGTTGCTGCGCCAGAACCTCGGTCGGCGCGAGCAAGGCAGCCTGGCCTCCAGAGTCGACCACCGACACCATGGCTCGCAACGCCACCAACGTCTTACCTGAACCGACCTCACCTTGAAGGAGTCGATGCATCGCAACACCAGAACTCATATCGGCTTCGATCTCCGAGTCCACCCGAACTTGACCGTCGGTCAACTCAAACGGAATTCTGGCGTCCAACACATCGAGCAATCCCCCACTTTGCCGCTCGATAACCTGCACCTGACCTGCTTGAGCCTCGATCCTTCGCGACTCAAGCACCAACTGCAGCGCCAGTGCCTCCTCCCACTTGAATCGCGTACGGGCGGCCCAACCTTCAGGCTCGTTGGCAGGCTGATGGATCGCTCGAAACGCTTGCTCAGCTGGAAGCAGTTTGTGCTGGGCAAGTAATTCAGGCGGAAGCGGATCCACATAGTCAGCCCAATCGAGTTGATCCAAAATGATCCGAACCGACTGCGCAATTCGCCACGATGGCAGCGAGCCGGTGGCTCGGTAAACTGGGATCACCTCACTAGCAAACGCCATAGCAGCCTCTTGGTCGTCTTCCATACCATCAGGCATCATGACGCATTCGGGATTCGCGAGTTGCAACTGATTTCGATACTTGTTGACCTTGCCAGCAAATAGACCGACACGTCCGGGCCCAAGCGTCTTCTCGCGCCAGGGCTGGTTGAAGAACGTCAGTTCCAACTCATCAGTGCCATCGGTCACTACGACTTCAGTCAAGCTACCTTTGCGATTGCGCATCCGACGGTTCTTAACGTCAACCACTTCGGCCACGATCGTCGCTTGTTCGCCGACCCGCAAATCAGAAAGTTTCGACAGTTCACCTCGGACGGCATAGCGGTACGGAAAATGCATGAGTAAATCGCGAACGGTAGTGAGTTGGTACGACTTAGCAAGAACTTGCGCGGTCTTCCCACCGAGCACTTCACGCAGGTTCGTGCCGAGTGTGATGTCCATGGATCAGTCAGTTCCTCTCTGCACGTGCCGCCTCGATCCGAAGCGACAAGTATCTATCTACGTGCCGAGTCGTTGATCCTATTCAACCCCGATAATGAGCGGCCACAAAGGCTGTCCGCCGTCAAATTCCTCAATTTCTATCATTGAGTTGAGTTCCTCTGCCCTAGCCGAGATGCGCTCAATGAGTTCGGGCTGAACGTCAGCGCCACGTACCAAAGTGACGATTTCAGACGAGGTGCGAACCATGTGCTCGATCACCTTGTCGGCAACCTGGTCGAGTGTTTGCTCGACAGCGACAATGTCCCCATCCACCAGGCCAAGCGCATCACCTGATTTGACTGGCCCGGCATCCGTTTGCGAATCGCGAGAGGCAATAGTCACCGCGCCGTATCTTGTCGCCCCTGAGGCTCGACCCATCGAAGCGACATCATCATCAAAATTGGCGCTGGGATCATGCACGGCCAGTGCAGCCAGTGTCTGAACAATGGAACGCGTCGGAATAACTGCCACCCGAACACCTTCTTGACGCGCATGGCTAGAGGCAGCCTCAGCCACTCCCGTCGTGTCTTTGTCGCTGGGTAACAAGATCACTTGCTTGGAATTGGCGTGCTTGATTCCGTCCAGCAATTCCTGAGTACTCGAGCGGCGACCCGGAACAGCCTCAACAACCGTTACCCCTTGCTCCTCAAGCGTGGCCTTGATTCCAGGTCCGTGAGAAACAGCAACTAAGCCACGTCCATGCTGATGCTCAGCAGCTTGCGGCGCACCACTCGTGGCTTTTTCAGCATTGTCTTTGTGCGCCAACAGATGTGTGATCTTGATTCGATAAGGCCTGCCCAATGCGATTCCAACTTCGACCGCCTTGCCGGCATCATCCACGTGGACGTGCACGTTATAGGTGCCGTCACCACCGACGACGACGAGCGAGTCGCCGAGCGCTAGTAGCGACTCACGGAGCTCCGTCACCTTCTCATCATCCATCTCGATCAGGTACATAACTTCGTATTCGGGACCCTCGTAGTCATCACTGACATCGTGGGTTTCAAGTTTCAGCGCTTTGACATCGGTGATGTCGACCGGGATTTCTTCTCCCGTCACGGCAACACGAAGGGCCGTGATCATCTCTACAAGTGCGCGACCACCTGAATCCACCACTCCCGCCTCTTTGAGCACTGGGAGTTGGTCGGGCGTGCGAGCAAGTGCCGCCTTGGATTCCTCGTGCGCTGCGATGACGACAATTTCAAGATCATCGGTAGTGTCAGCTACTTCTCTAGCGCGAGTAGCAGCGGCAGCAGCAACAGACAAGATCGTGCCCTCTTTGGGCTCACCCACGGCTGCGTAAGCCGCCTTCGCTGCAGCCTCCAATCCATTGGCTAATGCCTTACCCGGAGCAGTCGACGCGATCGTGTCGACCTCACCTTCATCGTCTACCGCCGCTTTGGCAAAACCTCGAAGGTATTGACTCAAGATCACACCCGAATTGCCACGAGCTCCTAACAATGCACCCTGAGCAGCGACTTGCAGCATTTCGACAAGTGCCTGGTCACTGTCGCGGTCGATAGCATCGGAATCGCCTGAACTGTCGCTGGTCGATTCCGGGTTGTGATCCAAGACCGCCTGAATACAGCTGTCCATGGTGAGGAATACATTCGTACCCGTGTCGCCGTCAGGTACCGGAAATACATTGAGGGCATCTATCTCGGCGCGGGCCAGTTCAAGGCGCCTGGTCGTCTTTAACAGCCAATCCTTGACCAGGTCAGCAGTAATCGTCTGGGTCATTGCCCCAGGCTAGTGCTTTAGATGGCCTGACTTCTAGGGTCGTTGCGGTATTGAGGTAACATTGAAAGAGCTTGTTTCGTTGGTGTGCGGTTTATGCCCACTCCTAAAAGGCCAAGGCCAACCACTACATCAGAGCGAATCAGAGCCCAATCAGACGTCAGAAACAATTTTCAGGAGTTTTCCATGGCTGCAAACTGCGATGTGTGTGGCAAGAGCCCCAGCTTTGGCAACAAGATCTCGCACTCTCACCGTCGTACCTCCCGCCGTTGGAACCCAAACATCCAGCGCGTGCGTACCACGGTCAACGGTGCACCCAAGCGCCTCAACGTATGCACCTCGTGCATGAAGGCTGGCAAGGTCACTCGCCGATAGCTTTCTCTCAGCTTTAACTAAAAGCCGCAGTATCCCGCGAACGGGAACTGCGGCTTTTAGCTTTTGGTCGGGCTGCTAGCTACGGCTATCGGTTGCAGTTATTAGTCCTGTACTAGTTCTGACCTCCGACAAATTTGGAGGTCGGGAGTTTGCCAGCCCCTGGGTTTACTGTCCAAGCCGCATTGGTAGACATGAGACCCCATGTAGGCAGCTTGCCTTGTCCAGGCCATTCGTGATCGCTAGAGACAAGAGCCACACGCTTGCCTCTGAGAGCAAGGACGATCCTGGCGGAATCCCGCTCAACCCTCATTGTCACTTGATTGTCCTTTGCACCAGCCGTGTTCTTGCTAGTGATCTTCTTGACTCGATCAAGGCTCCGGTAACTTCGCACCTGCCAATTGAGCCACT
>CAUJDH010000046.1 GCA_963169225.1 Actinomycetota bacterium | reverse complement strand
TTGCCACCTGGATAGCAACCACCGCCCACCGAAAACCAGCGCACAATGAAATGTCAGCAACTACATCTAGCGAGATTGAATCCAACTAGCCTTACCGACTTGGCCTTATGGCGCCACCCAGAAGGACTTCTTCGCATAAGTGCTTTGGCTCGAGCCATTGAGCGCGGCAAGCCGAACCGTGAATCGCACGTTCGATTCACCACGAGTAGCTGCTCGCAGGCTCTTGAGTAGCGCCTTACGAGAAACCTTGTACGAACGAACCTTCTTAGCAAGCTTCTTGTTCACAGCCGCCTTGGAAGCACCCTGCGCTTTAACGATCACCCGGTAACCAGTCACCGGACGATCACCCTTGGTCGAAGGAGCCTTCCACGACACCTTGAACGACTTAGCCGTCGGTGTGCCAGCCACGTTTAGGGACTTGGGTGCGCGCGGCTTCACGCTGGCAGGAGGGTTCTTAATAGCCAAACCTGAGAATTCGAATTTGTTGCCCTCACCTATATTGAAGGTACCCGTATAAGACTTCCAATTCGAGCCAACGAGAGTCATCTGAAACCAATTATTAGGGCCAAATTCGAAATCTCCCACCAAACTCACCGCAGTTGCCTTAGCGTCACGAATTTTTAAATCGACACCTTCCGGATTCAATTCATTTTTAATTGTTATAGTTCCAACTCCGTTAGTGACTTTTCCGCCTTGAACGATGAAGTTAGTAGTAGTCCCACTTTCATATACGAACTTACCTGTGCTTTGTAGTTCAAACGTTGTCAGCGTTTTGCCAGCGGCTAGGGCAGCAGACGAACCGACAACACCGGACACCAGGAATGCTGCCACCAACGACAGCACCGATAACACCATGATGAACTTCACACGAACGAGCTTCATAGATTTAGACATGCCGCAAAAATAACTCCCTCCCGGGACGTAAATCTTGATTTGAAATCCACACCCAAATAGCTCGTTCAAGTTTGAAGAAGCCACGGGTATCGAATGTCAAGCAGCTGTCATGTGCTTGAACTCGCCTAACAAAAAAGAGAGGTTGTATCCACTTTAGTGGATACAACCTCTCTTGAAAACTAAGTGAACTAGAGCTAGCCCTTGCGACTTTGGATCTCTGCTGTGAGCTGCGGAACGACATCGAAGAGGTCTCCGACGACACCGTAGTCAGCAAGCTCAAAGATCGGTGCCTCTGGATCCTTGTTGACCACAACGATCAACTTGGAGGTCTGCATACCAGCGCGGTGCTGAATTGCGCCCGAGATTCCGTTAGCAATGTAGAGCTGCGGCGACACGGTCTTACCGGTCTGACCAACTTGGAACTGGTGCGGATACCAGCCGGCATCCGTTGCGGCACGCGAGGCACCGACAGCGCCACCGAGTGAATCGGCAAGAGCCTCAATGATCTGGAAGCCATCGGCTCCACCAACACCGCGACCACCGGAAACGACGATGCCCGCCTCGGCGAGTTCTGGGCGTGCGCCCTTCTCTTCCTTGACCGACTCGGCAACGGTCGCCTTGGCCGAGGATTCCGAAACCGTGGCGGCAACATCACTACGCGCACCTGCACCAGCAGCGGCCTCTGGGGCCACACTGTTCGGGCGAACGGTGAAGATCGGCGTACCGGCCGACACCTTGGCGTTGACGACAAGCTCGCCACCGAATACCGACAAGGTTGCAACCAGATCACTCGAGATATCAACCGCGTCAGTAACGACACCGCTGTCCGTCTTGATTGCGAGGCGACCAGCGATCTCCTTGCCTGTGGCGGTCGAGGGAATCAGGACAGCAGCCGGCGACTTCTCAGCAACCAGGCTGGCAAGCAAGTCAGCAACTGGGCCAACTGGATGTGCAGTTAGGTCTGAGGACTCAGCAACATAAATGTTGGCTGCGCCGTATTCAGTCAGTTCACCAGCCGCGGCATCAACGCCGGAACCAACAAACACTGCGGAGGGCTCGCCCAGGCTACGTGCCAGAGTCAGGAGCTCGAGGGTAACTTTCTTGACCGCGCCATCGACGTGGTCTACAAGAACTAGTACTTCAGCCATTGTGTTTCTCCTTAGAAGAACTTCTGCTCGGACAGGTAATCTGCAATCTGCTTGCCGCCGTTACCTTCGTCAGTGACGATAGTTCCAGCTGCACGTGCAGGAGCTGCTTCAAACGAAACAACCTCGGACTTCGCGCCAGCAAGGCCAACTGCGCCAGCATCGACACCGATGTCCCCTAGGCCGACAGTTTCGATCGGCTTTTTCTTAGCGGCCATGATGCCCTTGAACGATGGGTAGCGTGGCTCGTTGATCTTCTCGACCACCGAGATCACGGCGGGAATGGTGCCGTTGACAACGTCGTAGCCTTCGTCGGTGATGCGTTGAATCTTGACGTCGCTTCCCGAAACCTCGACCTTGTTGGCAAAGGTGAGCTGCGAAACGTTAAGACGCTCGGCGACCATAGCGGGAATAACACTCATACGAGCATCGGTTGACTCAGATCCGAAGATCACGAGGTCAAAACCTTTGCCTTCTAGCGCCTTAGCAATTGCCAGCGAGGTAGCCAGTGCGTCGGAACCGTGAAGGGCATCGTCCGAGACGTGGATTGCCGAATCGGCACCCATGCTCAAAGCCTTACGGATCGTCTCAGTTGCGGCATCCGGGCCGACTGTGACAACGACGACTTCAGAACCTTCGTTGGCTTCGGCGATCAGCAGCGCTTCTTCGACTGCGTATTCGCATAGCTCGTTCATCACGCCGTCAACTGAGGCGCGATCCAAAGTGTTGTCGGAGGGGTCCAGCTTCTTCTCCGAGGATGTATCAGGTACCTGCTTGACGCAGACTGCAATCTTCATACAAGACCTCCATGGTCATAATTTGTTGACTGAAAGCTATGTTACTCGCTAGTAACTTATGGTTGGCAAGACCCCCTGGGGTGAAACTCTGTGGTGTGCGCCACACTAAGAGAGATCATTTTTGAAAACCAAAAGTACGCGCGGCACCGACTGCGTACCGTAAAAGGATCATGACTTTGCCCAAGCCAACCCCCCTAGTGCTTACTGGCGAGCGAACGGCCCCAGGCCACACGCTCGAACAGTACTGGTTTGCGCGCCATGAGGTCGCCTACCAATGGTCTGTAGAAACGATCCGTCGATTCAGCCAAGAAACCGGAAACATCGATGAGGTGGACGACCTCGCGATTGTGGATGCCGGCTGCGGCGAGGGCTATGGGGCACAGCTGTTGGCGACCGCGCTTAGAGCGAAAGTTGTTGGCCTCGAGCTGGACACCGCCGCCGCCCAACATGCGCAAGCTCGCTACGGGGACACCGTCACAGTCCTTGAGGCTAACCTCGACGACTGGCCGGTCGACTCCGACAGCACCGACATTGTCGTGAGTATGCAGGTAGTTGAGCACCTGTGGAACCTGCCTAAGTTTTGGTCAGAGGCCAAGCGCGTCCTCCGTCCGGGCGGACTAATGATCATCACCACTCCCAACCGCCTTACCTTTTCACCAGGACTGGGTCGCGGCGAGAAACCAACAAACCCATTCCATGTCGAAGAGTTCGATATGGAACAACTGGCGACTTTGATTGCAGATGCCGGATTCGCCGAAGTCACCTGCTTTGGATTGCACCATTCCTCTGAACTCAAAGACTGGGAGTCACAAAACGGTGACCTAGTCGGCCTACAAGTCGAGGCCGCCTTAAACGCAGAGGCCGACGGAACTGAATGGCCAGAGTCACTGGTCGCCAAAATCAGCTCGGTAACCAACGATGACTTCGAGATTTCGCCCGCAAATCCAGACACCTGTGCCGACCTAGTCATCACTGCGAGAAAGCTGCTCGATGACTGACACTCAAACAGCGTTCGGCGATGAGCCGGTGGGTAGTTTCGCCCTTGTTCTGCATTCGCATTTGCCGTGGCTCGCGCATCACGGATCGTGGCCGGTCGGCGAGGAATGGCTATACCAATCGTGGGCACACTCCTATATACCCGTCGTAGATGTGCTCTCCCGACTGTCGCGCGAAGGTCGCACTGACCTTGTGACCTTGGGCGTCACTCCCGTGCTCGCGGCCCAGCTCGACGATCCGTACTGCGTACGCGAGTTCGGCACCTGGCTCGGATTTTGGCAACAGCGAGCCCATGAGCTCGCGTGCTATCCCGGCGACGTCGCGACAGTTGGTCAATACGAATACGCAAAGGCACAATGGTCTACCGAGCAGTTCCACGATGTTTGGTCAGCCGGTGGTTCAGCTCCGCTGCGCGCACTCAAGGACGCTGGAGCGATCGAATTGCTCGGCGGTCCAGCTGCGCACCCGTTCCAAACCCTGCTGGACGAGAACATTGCTCGCTTCTCACTTGAAGCTGGACTTGACGACACCCGGATTCGGTTCGGCCAAGCTCCGGCAGGGATCTGGGCACCAGAATGCGGTTACCGTCCCGGCCTAGAGGATCTCTACCAGGATGCTGGCGTCACACACTTCATGGTTGACGGCCCAACACTTTTGGGTGCTGGCCGCTCGACCGCAGACATGTGGACGGTGGGTGACAGTAGCGTCGTGGCCTTTGGACGCGACTTAGATGTGACATACCGAGTGTGGTCACCGCGCAAGGGCTACCCCAGCGGCCAGTGGTACCGAGACTTCCACACGTACCATCACGAGACCGGGATCAAAGCCAAGCGCGTGACCTCGGTTAGAACCGAATCTCACGATAAGGCGATCTACGATCCCGAACGTGCCAGTGCCGCAACTAAAGCCGACGCGCAGGACTTCGTTGAGACAGTCGTGGCCAAGTTGACTTCGTTGAAAGCCGAACGCGACGGCAAGGCTGGACTAGTTGTCACGGGTTACGACACCGAACTGTTTGGCCATTGGTGGCACGAAGGCCCAGTCTGGCTCGAACATGTGTTGCGCATGTTGCCCGAGGCCGGAGTCAATGTCACAACGATCAGTAAAGCGATCGAAGAAGGTGCCGTCGCAGGCAGCGTGAACCCGGGGAACTCATCGTGGGGATCCAATAAGGACTGGTCAGTGTGGGATGGCGAACCGGTTCAAGACATCGTCCATGAGAACGAGAAACTCCAAACACGCTGGCTCAAGACTCTGGCCTTAGTCAGCACCCGTCAGAATGAACTCGTGACCCGCTCACCACTCCTTGATCAACTCGCGCGACAAGGCCTGCTCGCATTGCAAAGCGACTGGGCTTTCATGGTGACCAAAGATTCGGCCGCCGGTTACGCTCGCTCGCGGCACCAACATCATCACCAACAGTTCAATCGGATCGTGACTGCGATTGAGAAGACAGATTCGTTGCGTGAAGCCTGCGCGCTCTTAGACCCGCTACCCGCCGATGCGCGCGACTATCCATTTGGCAACCTCGACGGACGCAGGGTCAGCCATGATTCCTAGCGAATGCCGAGTCCTTCATGTGTCGTGGGAATACCCGCCGCTGGTTTACGGCGGTCTGGGTCGCCATGTTGAGGAGTTAACCAAAGCCCAAGCTGCGGCTGGAGCAACCGTCACCGTCCTGACCCAACACGGCCCAGGCGAGCGCCGACCAGACTACGAGTTCGTAGACGGCGTGCATGTACTGCGTGTGGACCCGCCAACTCCGGAAGTGCCTCGTGAACCCGAAGCGCTTGTCGAGTGGACGACCAAGCTCGACCAGCGACTGGGCGAAGTTGGCAGCCATTTGCTTGAGGAGTTCGCACACGAATGGGATACCCCACCGAACGTCGTGCACGCTCACGATTGGGTTGTGAGCCAGGCTGCACGGTCACTAACCAGAGAACTCGGCACCCGATTGGTAACAACGTTCCACGCCACCGAATCGGGCCGTCATCAAGGATGGATCGAAGGCGATGTGTCTACCCACATCGATCACGTTGAAGCATCGTTGAGCCACCACTCGGACCAGATCATCGTGTGCAGCAACTGGATGAAGAACGAGATCCGGCGCCAGTTCCGCGTTAGTGCGAAGCGAGTCTCGGTGATTCCTAACGGCATAGATCTGGGCAACTGGTCGATCGAGAATCTGGATCCCAAAGCATTAGCCAAATGTGCCAAGACCTACGGCGACGGCGCTCCGATTGTGTTGTTCGCTGGCCGACTCGAATGGGAGAAGGGAGTGCAGACGTTTATCGATGCCGCCGCGACTCTCAAAGAGCAGTTCAGCACTCCCTCAACCTCTGCGCCTATGCCTCACTTTGTGATTGCGGGAACAGGGACGTTGGAACAACAGTTCAAGGACCAAGCGGACGAGGCGGGGCTTGGCGATGTGCTGACTTTCGAAGGTTGGCTTCCACCTGAACAAATTCAAGCCCTTATAGCTAGTTCGAGTGCAGTCGTGATTCCCAGCTTGTACGAACCGTTTGGAATCACAGCACTTGAGTCGGCCGCACTCGGCGCTCCGCTCGTGGTCGCACGTGCTGGAGGTTTGGCTGAGATCGTTGAGGACGAACGTTGTGGGCGCCTATTCGAACCGGGCAATGCGACCGAACTAGCCGTAGAAATCGGAGAGGCCCTCAACAATCCGACTTCCTCGCGAGTCATGGCACAAACATTGGTTGGCGAACTGCCCAATACCTACGACTGGGGAATCATCGCGCGCGACACCATGTCCGTGTACCCCAAGAGCTAACCGCGGCTCCGACCACCTCACCTCACCCCAAATGGGCTTCGACGAGCAAAGTGAACACTAAGAAACTCCGTCACATTTTGCGCTCAATGCCCACCGAAAGTCTGATTCCCACGTAATCTCGTTATTTAGGCAAGGGGAATTGCTCGCGCACCGGCAGCGCTGGCACAGTTCAGGGGTAGTTATGAGTCGTATTAACGAGTCCACACACGTGGATACTCCGCGGGTCATTGCTGACACCCAAAGGATCGATCTCAGAGATCTCTCGCCCGAAAGTCCCGCAACCGGAATCGAGAAGCGGCATCCGGGCTGGAGCTATATGCCCGCGCTCGACGGGATTCGAGCACTGGCAATCATCGGTGTCCTCATCTTCCACGGCAATCCCAACTGGCTACCCGGCGGGTACTTGGGTGTGGATGTCTTCTTCGTTCTCTCAGGCTTCCTGATTTCGTCGATTATCTTCTTCGAGATTGAGAAGACCGGCAAACTCGATTTCAAACGCTTTTATGTTCGTCGCGCCCGTCGCCTACTTCCCGCACTTGTCGTCGTTCTGTTCGCGAGCTCGGTACTTGCCCTATTCTTTGCGCAAGATGCCGTAGCCAAACTTCGCGAAGACATTGTCGCCTCACTGTTCTACGTAACCAATTGGTGGAACATCGCTGGCGACCAGTCGTACTTCGAAGCCATGGGCCGCGCGCCCATGCTCCAACACCTCTGGTCACTCGCAGTCGAGGAGCAGTTCTATTTGCTCTGGCCAATTGTGCTCGTGATCGCATACAAGTGGCGCGGACGGCTTGGTGTCCGACGAGTGGCTTTGATCGGTGCGCTGTTGTCGACGGCACTCATGTTTGCCTACAGCATCGCAATGGATATGCCAGGCGGTGCTGACCCAAGCCGCCTTTACTTTGGCACCGACACTCACGCAATGGGACTACTCCTTGGTGCCGCACTAGCCAGCGTATGGCGACCGAGTCGACTCCCACAGCGGCTCCCCAAGCAACCGCAGACAGCACTGTCACTGATCGGTCTAGGCGCAATCGGACTTATCTCACTGTTCTACTTCACAGCAAGCGAAGACTCGTGGTTTATGTACCGCGGCGGCTTCCTGCTGTTCGCGGCGATCACAGCGGTCCTCATCGCTGTCTCCACACACCCAGCCGTTCGCAGCTCACGGGTCTTGAGTATCCAACCGCTCAAATACATCGGCCAACGCTCATACGGCATTTACCTGTGGCACTGGCCAATTTTTGTCGTCCTGCGACCAGGCATCGACATTGGACTTGAAGGGCTCTCAGCCTTCGCACTACAACTTGCCCTCACCTTTACGCTGGCTGAACTCTCCTACCGCTTTATCGAGCAGCCAGTACGAAATGGTGCAATCAAAGCAACGTGGGCCAAGTGGAACGAACAAGGTCGCGACTTCGCACGCAAACGGGCACTGATCATTGGGTCATCTGTGACTGCCGTGCTGGTTCTTATGGGCGCGTGGATGATCTCGATTCCAGCCCCGGATGCCAGCGCCTACCTCGGCGGTGTCGAATCGGTAGGCACCGAGCCGTTGGAAGGCTCTGAAACCAACGGGAGCAACAACGAAGCCAATGCCGAGGCACCAGTAGCCAATCCAGATGACCCCAACTACGTCGTCCCCTACGGCCCCAATGTCAACATCAACAAACTCCCCGTAACAGTGATCGGCGATTCGGTGGTTCTAGGAGCCCGTGAATCGCTCAAGGATGCAATGCCCAAAGCGACAGTCGATGCTGAGGTTGCACGCCAAACTAGCGCAATCAAATCGCGTATTGTCGCCAGGCAAAACTCTGGCAAACTCGCCAATACTGTCGTAATTCACACCGGCACCAACGGTCCTGCGCGAATGGAAGATCTGCGCGCGGCTCTCGATCTACTCAAGGACACTCCTCGCGTGGTTCTAGTCACCACTAAGGCACCGCTCAAATGGATCGAGGACTCGAACCGCAATATCAACGTGGTCGCCGGTGAATATCCGAATGTCCGAGTAGCTGACTGGAGTACGGCCGCAGCAGGCAACCGTGATCTGACGGTTTATGACGGTACGCACTTGACCGGACCCGGTGGGCGCACGTTCGCGCAATTGATCGTTGATGCGATCAAACAGGCCTGAGCGCAACCTAATCAGCGTTAATACAAAAGACGCCTAATAAGCGAGACCTGAAAAGCACATAGCCAGCCCTCTCTCCCCCGCGGATGAGCTGACTATGCACAGAAGTACATACCCAATTCGGCGCTCTTCTAAACCATCTCGAATCCACCGCATCGCACGTATCCTCTGGTGATCTACCGGGCAAACGCAAGGCTGGCACTCTAGTCTGGTTCAAGACAAACACGCGCTTGGTGTAGAGCCGACTTACCGGAAAACCTCCGAAGGAGAACAGATGTCCCATAAGTACCCACCGATTGCGGATCATGGCGTAATCGGGGACCTTCAAACCTGTGCGCTGGTCGACCTCAAAGGCACCATCGGGTGGTTCTGCTCACCGCGGTTCGATTCACCCTCGATCTTCGCTTCCCTATTGGATGCTGAAAAAGGTGGACATTTCTCACTTCGGGCAGTCGGCGATGGCATCACGATCAAGCAGCTTTATTTGGTCGACACTTGCATCTTGATCACCCGCTACCTCGCCGAACACGGTGTAGGCGAGGTTATCGACTTCATGCCGATCCACGAGCCTGAGAAGGCGACCGACACTCACCGAATCGTTCGGATCGCTCGTGTGATTCGCGGTGAGGTCACTTTCGAACTCGAGTGCGCTCCAGCGTTTGACTATGGTCGCCAAGAGCACGACCTCACTTTGACCGACCACCATGCCCTCTTCAAGAGCGATGATTTCGAGATGTCACTTCACTCGACTGCGATGCTGGATCTGAGCAAAGGCAAGTCAATCAAGAACGGTGCGGCCAAGGCAAGCATCACCCTCGAAGAGGGTCATATGTTCGGCTGCACCCTCACTACCGGACCAGACAGCACAACGGCTGGTGCCCTGTCACGACATAAAGCCAACCGTCTAGCTATGGACACAATCGAGTTCTGGCGCGATTGGGTCGGAAACTCGACGTACACAGGACGCTGGCGCGAGCGGATCAACCGGTCAGCGTTGACCCTCAAGCTCCTCACCTACGCCCCGACCGGAGCGATCGTCGCCGCACCAACCACTTCACTTCCCGAGCAACTCCAAGGTGAACGCAATTGGGACTACCGCTACACCTGGGTTCGTGACGGATCGTTCTCGGTCATGGCACTCATGGAACTGGGATTCACCGACGAAGCATCTGCGTTCCTCAAATGGCTGGTTGAACGTGTGCGAGCAGCATTCGACGACAACCCCGAAGCTCCACTCAACCTCATGTACAAGATCGACGGCAAAGCTGATCTCGAAGAAGCCGAACTCGACCATTGGGAAGGATACGACAAATCCTCACCCGTACGAATCGGAAACGGGGCCGCCAACCAGCTGCAGCTCGATATCTATGGCGAGGCAGTCGACGCCGCCTACCATCTGTCTAAGTTTGGCCGCAATATCGATCACGAAACTTGGAAGCAGCTGTGCGAAATCATGGTGTGGCTGGCAGCTAACTGGGATCGACCAGACGAGGGAATTTGGGAAACCCGTGGCGGCGGAAAAGACTTCACCTATTCCCGCCTTATGTGCTGGGTTGCCTTCGACCGAGTGATTCGACTAGCACGTGATCGTGGCCTACCAGCTCCGATGGAAGAGTGGCTGGCGACTCGCGATGCGATCTACAATCAGATCCAGGAATACGGCTGGAACGAGAAAATCGGCGCGTACACGCAGTACTACGGCGCGGACGTCGTCGATGCGGCACTGCTCAAGATGCCACTTGTCGGCTTCTGCAGTCCACGCGATCCGCGTTGGCTCTCGACCATGGAGGTTATTCAGAACGAGATCGTGTCCGACTCGCTCGTATTCCGTTACAACCCTTCGGCTTCTCCAGATGGTCTAGCCGGCGACGAGGGCACATTCTCGATCTGCACATTCTGGTTTGTGGATGCACTAGTGCGCCAAGGCGCTGTTGCTGAAGCCCGACTGGTCTTTGAACAGATGATGACCTACTCCAATCACCTTGGCCTCTACTCCGAAGAGATCGGGCCGAGAGGTGAACAACTGGGTAACTTCCCACAAGCATTCACTCACTTAGCACTGATCACAGCAGCCGCAAATCTCAACAAAGCGCTCGACGAAGGGAAGGTCGAGTACACGGAAGTCTTGTCGACCGTGTTCGGAAAGTTGTTCCTCGCATGAACTGGGAAATAACCGGCAGCGCCGACTGGACTAAAGAGATCGATAACCGAGCTGACAAAGAGGCGATCGCGGCTCAGCTTGCGCAGCGAGCTCAAAGCGGCGATGTCGTCGGAATCGGCTCGGGCAGTACCGCTTATTTGGCAGTAATCGCTCTGGCTGAACGCATCAAGTCTGAGGGCCTCGACATCAAGTGCGTGGCGACGTCGTACGAAGCTGAGTCCTACTGCGTCACGCTTGGTTTGCCAGTAACGACTTTGAACGATCATCGCCCCGATTGGTGCTTCGATGGCGCGGATGAGATCGACGGCGATGGGAATATGATTAAGGGTCGCGGCGGCGCTTTTGTACGTGAACAACTCGTGTTTGCTGCTGCTAAGAAACGGATCATTCTGGCCGACCCCTCGAAGATTGTTTCGCGCCTGGGCGAGAAGTTCCCTGTGCCGCTGGGTGTTGTGCCTGAGGCCGCCAATTTGGTTCGCAACGAACTCCAACGCAAGCTCGGCTCGGTTCCTGAAGTGCGCCCTGCAGGCGGAAAAGATGGCGGAGTAATCAACGAGCAAGCATGCACCGTTATGGATCTACCAATCGATGGTTCCCTGGCACCCGCTGAACTCGAGAAGATTCTGTTGACGACGCCAGGAATCAGCGCCACTGGCTTATTTATCGGTTACGACTACGAACTAATCAAGTAGCACTGCCTAATCAAGCAGTGTCATGAACCAGCGCGGCTAGCTCGCGCACCATATTGTCGTCCAGCGCACCGATCGGATCGGTAGTAGCCGAACTATGTACTTCTTGCGCTCCCGCTTCGAGCAAGGGAACCACATTGTTCGGTCGCACGCCGCCGCCCGGCATCACGGTGACAGAAGTATCCATCTTGATCAATTGCGCTATCCGGTCAATGCCGTGAGGCGCGTCTGGCTCTCCCCCAGAAGTTAGAACTCGATCCACGCCTAGCTCGGCCAAGGTCTGCAAACCATTTTCAGGGTCGTCCAAGAGGTCGAAGGCACGGTGGAACACAAAGTTCAGGCCGTCGCCTGCTTCCATCAACTCTTGCAGTTTGGGGATATCAATTTCGAGGTCGCTGTTCAAGATTCCTGTGACGACAGTTTGGTATCCAAGTTCCCTAATCAACTCAATGTCGGTGAGCATGGCAGCGAACTCGTCATTGCGGTAGGTGAAGTCGCCCCCACGTGGCCGCACCATGGGCGCGACGGGAATCTCTAAATCGGACGCCTGACGCAACATGCCATAAGATGGAGTCGTCCCGCCTTCGGGGCGCCCGGCACACAGTTCGATCCGGTCAGCACCTGCTGCTTGTGCGCGACGGGCACTCTCAACAGAGAAGCAACAAATCTCAAGAATTCTGCTCATAGTTCATTATCTCGTACCAGCTAGTTGATCGCGCTTCAGCAACGTGATTGAGTACCTCTATGCGCTCAGGAATCGATATTTCCCAATTTGATCAGACCACCCGACCACAAGATGATTTGTTCCGTCATGTGAATGGCAAATGGCTAGACACGGCCGAGATCCCTGCCGACCGAAGCCGTGATGGCGAATTCCGACGGCTCCACGACCAGGCCGAGCTCGATATCAAGGCGATTATCGAGGAACTCTCCGATGGCGTAACCCCAAGCGACACTGCCGCCACTGACGCAGAGAAGATCGCTGTCCTCTACGCAGATTTTATGGATACCGATGCAATCAACGCTCGCGGTGCCACGCCACTTGAACCATTGCTGGCCCAGATCGATGAGGTCAACTCACTAGATGAATTCGTCGAACTACTTGGATCATTTGCGCGCTTTGGCATCTCCGGCCTCACCTACCCTTGGGTCGACACCGACAGCGACGATGCCACCAAATACACGATCAACTTGTCTCAAGGCGGTTTGAGTCTTCCGGACGAGATGTACTACCGCCAGGACGAATTCGCTGAGATCCGCGCAGCCTATCTAGCTCATGTGGAGCGCATGGCAGAGCTTGCCGGAGTGAGCGATGCTAAGTCCTTTGCCGAGTCGGTCATGGATCTCGAGACGAAGCTCGCCAGCAAACATTGGGAAAACACCGAAACCCGCGATGCCACCAAGACACACAACCCAACCAAGCGGACAGATCTCGACATACTTTCGGGAAGTTATCAATGGTCGCAGTGGCTCAAGGGCGCTGGCGTTTCGGACGAAACCTTTAGCGATGTCAATGTGCGCCAACCAAGCTTCATCGAAGGCCTGGGCGAGATCATTGGCGAAGCCGACCTTGATCAGCTTCAAAATTGGTTGCGCTGGCACACGATCCACGCGATGGCCCCCTACCTCTCAGACGAGTTCGTGGCTGAGAACTTTGCGTTCTACGGCACGACTCTCACTGGCACACCCGAGATCCGCGAACGCTGGAAGCGTGGCGTCGGGCTCGTCGAAGGCGTCCTGGGCGAAGCACTGGGACGGGTTTATGTGGAACGCCACTTCCCTGCCAGCTCCAAGGAACATATGGAACGCCTTGTGGCCGCGATCATTCGCGCATTCCAGGATCACATCGATGAGCTGGAATGGATGTCGGACGAAACTAAAGTGCGCGCACTTGAAAAACTCGCCACCTTCAACCCCAAGATCGGCTACCCGAATAAGTGGCGTGACTACTCAGCTCTCGAGATCGTGCCCGGCGATCTGATTGGCAATATCAGTCGCGCCAACGCCTTCGAGATGGATCGCGAACTGGCCAAGCTCGGCGGACCTGTTGACCGTGATGAGTGGTTCATGCTTCCGCAGACCGTCAACGCCTACTACAACCCGGGAATGAACGAGATCGTGTTCCCTGCCGCGATCTTGCAGCCGCCATTCTTCGACCCCGAAGCTGAGGACGCTGTCAACTTCGGTGGGATCGGTGCCGTGATTGCCCACGAGATCAGTCACGGTTTCGACGACCAGGGTTCCAAATACGACGGAATCGGAAATCTCAACAACTGGTGGACCGACGCAGACCGCGAGGAGTTCGACGCTAGAGCTGGCAAATTGATCAACCAGTTCAATGGCTACGAGACAATCGATGCTCCTGGAACCAAAGTCAACGGAGAACTGACAGTCGGCGAGAACATCGGAGACCTAGGCGGACTCACGCTCGCTGCACATGCCTACGAACTATGGCTAGATGGCGCAGAATCCCCCGAACTGGACGGCCTGACCGGCATGCAACGCGTGTTGTGTGGCTGGGCCCAGGTTTGGCGCGGCAAAGCCCGCGAACAAGAGGCACTTCGGCTACTGGCGATTGATCCGCATAGCCCAATGGATGTTCGCTGCAACGCAACTGTGCGCAATGTTCCGCAGTTTTACAGCGCCTTCAACGTCGAGTCCGACGACGAGTTGTGGCTTGATCCGAATGACCGCGTGGCAATCTGGTAGCTCGTTCAAATCCGGAATCCTAGCCGCGATGCGCGCGACACATAGTTGATCATGCATGATGTGTACATGATCGTTGCCGCCGCCATTGTGGACTCGCTGGAGAACCCTCAGCGCCTTCTCAGCGCGCGCCGCAAGGCCCCTAAGTCTTTTGCCGGTTCGTGGGAGTTCCCCGGAGGCAAAGTTGAGAACGGTGAAACCGTCGAACAAGCACTCGTACGCGAGATCCATGAGGAGCTTGGCGTCGAGATCACGATTGGCGATGAGATCAGCAACCCCGATGGCGGCGCATGGCCAGTCGTCAACAATTGGGAAATGCGCGTCTGGTTAGTGGAGATTTCTGACGGCGAACCACATATCGGTCGCGAACACGATCAAATTGCGTGGCTAGATTTTGATGAAGTCTTGAGCGTTGACTGGTTGGGGCCAGACGTTCCGATCGTCGAAGCAATTACCCGCGCGCATTAGGCAGCGCCCCTAGACGCTGTTTGGGCAAAGTAGGTAGTGAGATCTAGGCTGGGCAGTAAGCCAAAATCTGAACTGGCAGCCCAGCACTTGCTGTGCCACAGACATCAGAGGCTTTCAAAGCGTTCCACTGGTTGTTCTCGTCCTTGAGGAAGAATGACTCAGGCCCAGGGGTTGTAGTGACCACTGCCCAGTTAGTTCCGTCAAAGTTATTGCACTGAAACTTGACGATCTTGTAGCTAGCGGGGATTACTGGTTTGATCGATGCCAGAGTGCAATTTGCACCACTACCTTGGGTGTTTGTTGGTGAACCGGTGGGCGAATTTGTTGGTGAGCCCGTTACCGACTCGGTAGCCGATGGGCTTGGTTCGCTTGAGGAGTTCGCACTACAACCCGCGACAAAGGCCGTGGCTGCTACTGCAGCAGCTGATGCAACGAGAACTCGCGAATATTTAGCCATGCTCCGTACTCTAGAGCGACTCGACCCGCTTCTTCAAACCTTTTAGTGCTGTTTCGACCATCTTCTTTTCCGCCTTGCGCTTGAGCATTCCAGGCAGTGGGATCGAAACGTCCACCATGAGGTCGTATAGGACACGGGATTTTCCGTCTTCCAAATCAACGACGGTGTATTTGCCTTCTTCTTGAGTGAGTACCTGACCAGGCTCCGAAATTTCCCAAGTGACGAAGCCTTCAGACTCTTCGTGACTCCAGTCGTACTGCAAAGTGAACTTGTCTTTGATCGGACCAGAAGCAAAGTCGAATAGCGCGGTATCAGGCCGACCGTTGTCGGTCTCGGTCAACACTTCGATGCTATTGACGCCGTCGGCCCACTCGTTATAAACAGCGAGGTCAGCAATAACATCCATCACTTTGGCTGCATCAGCATTGATTTCAATTTCGCCATGAGTCTCGTCGGCCATGGTCTACCTCTCTATAGGGTGGGAGTTCCGAATCGTCACTTCCAATTGTAATGGTACTTCCATCGGACCAGCCATCCTCGGTGCAACTGTCCTGGCATTGACGAGGAGCCGGCCAATCTCCTACCTATTTTGCGTAATGACCTGCGGTAGTAATAGCCTGCAACAGAGCTGGAATGACCAAGAACCCACACATCCAGTAGATCAAGAGAGGCATCACACTATGTGCACAACGCTCGGCTATACAGATCTCAACGGCAAGCATTACCACGGCCGTACGCTCGAACTTGATATCGAAGAAGTTTATGCAGTTCTCTATGTACCGGCAGGAACTCCGTTTGAGACCAAGGCTGGAGACAATGACCCGGTCAAGTACGAGTCCAAGTACCCGTTCATCGCCGTGGGAGCACCTGACCGCATGCCAACCGCTACTGACCCGCTCACGCCTGCTGACGTCAAGGTCATCGAAGGCATGAACTCGGAGGGCGTCACCTGCAGCCTGCTCTCGTACCCAACAGTTGCTGGCGCTGAAGAAGCTGCGAAGAACACCAAGAAGATGATCGATGCCACCGACGTTGGCTCGTGGGTGCTGTCAAACTTCGCAAGCGTCGACGAGGTCAAAGCTGCTTTACAAGATGAGAGCATCTTCCTGACCAAGATCACCTTGGTTGGAGACTTGGCGTTCCCATTCCACTTCAACATCCGCGACAAGTCGGGCAAGGCTCTCGTTATCGAGTTCCACAACGGCGAGCTGAAGGTCATCGACAATCCAGTCGGCGTCATGACCAATGGACCAACTTTCGAATGGCATCTCACCAACCTCGGAAACTACACCCAGCTCAGCAATGTGGATGTATCCACAGCGAAGTTCGGCGATCTCGAAGTACAGCAGCCAGACTCAGGTATTGCGACCGCGAACATCCCGTCCTCAAATACCTCGGCTGGCCGTTTCATCAAAGCGGTCTACTACTCGACCTTCACCGAGAAAGAAAACGACCCAGACTTTGCTCTCGTGACGCTGAGTCGAGTGATGAACAACTTCGACCGAGTCCGTGGAGCTACCATCGACCCCGGCCAGAAGTCCGACTTCCCGGGTACACAGCTGAACGACAAAGCACCGCTCAGCGAATACACCTCATGGACGACACTTGCTGATCTTGATCGAGGCAAGTGGCTGCTACGCACATACAACTCCTTCAACTATTCGTCATTCGACCTGACGGAACTGTCCAAGAAAGAGGAGATTCAGATCGCACTGCTTGCCAAGCTCAACCCGCTCGGTGGCGATGCAACCGACGCGATGATGCCATTGCCGGCTAAATCCTAGAGTGGTTACGCAGTGATGGTGGGAAGCAAGCTTGCTTCCCACCATCAATGCGTTATAAGACAGAGTTAGAAACTACCTAAAGAATAAGTGGGAGAAGCACTTCATAAAAGTAGCGAACGAGAGGCATCTAAGGTGAGCGAGTCACGGATCGAATCCGACGGATTAGGTGAGATCCCAGTAGACGACGAACGCTACTGGGGTGCCCAAACTCAACGAGCACTTGAGAACTTTCCACATGTAAAACCGCGTATGCCGCTCGAAGTCTGTCACGCCTATGGACATATCAAGAAGGCCGCGGCTAGAGCTCATGTCTCACTTGGTGACCTCGACCCAGAGGAAGCCGGTGCAATAGTTCAAGCATGCGACGAGGTAGTTGCGGGCGAGCTCGACGACCAGTTCCCACTGCTGGTGTGGCAGAGCGGTTCTGGCACTCAGACCAATATGAACGTCAACGAGGTCGTAGCCAACCGAGCCAACGAACTACTTGGCAGCCCACGTGGATCTAAAGAACCGATTCACCCGAACGACGATGTGAATCGTGGTCAGTCCAGCAACGATTCGTTCGTCACAGCTATGCACATTGCTGCCTATACAACGATCATCAATTTGACGATCCCCCAAGTCGAGGGACTCGTGGCGGCAATCGAAGACAAGGCACTCGAATGGCAAAACGTGGTCAAGAGTGGCCGTACCCACTTGCAAGACGCGACTCCGTTGACTGTCGGACAAGAATGGCAGGCATGGGCCGATTCCTTGCGCGATGCGGTCGACAATCTGCGTCAAGCAAACGACGGGCTACTGCCGCTGGCACTGGGAGGAACCGCAGTTGGCTCAGGGCTCAACACGACTAAAGAGTTCGTCACTGCCGCCATTGCCAATGTGGCCGAGCAAACCGGATTCCCGTTCACCGAGGCCAAGAATCACTTTGTCGCCAACGCCACCGTTGACCGACTTGTACGCGCGCATTCGGCACTCAAAGACCTAGCGGTCACTTTGTTCAAAGTGACCCAAGACTTGCGCTGGCTCGGTTCAGGTCCTGCCACTGGTCTTGGCGAACTGCGGTTCCCAGCCAATGAACCTGGTTCCTCAATCATGCCCGGGAAAGTCAATCCCTCTCAGGCCGAAGTCATGCTCATGATGTGCGCCGAGGTGATTGGTGCCGACACAACCGTCTCGATCTCAGGGGCTGAAGGAAACTTCCAACTCAATGTGATGCGACCCGTCGTGATCTATCACGTACTCGAATCAGCGAAGCTACTTGGCTCGGGTGCTGGCGCTATGCGCACCAAGTTCGTCGAGGGTATGGAACTCAACCTCACGAAGATCGACGATTATGTGGGCCGGTCAGCGATGTTGGTAACCGCGCTAGCGCCAACGATCGGCTACGACTTAGCTACCCGGATTGCGCACAAGTCTGTCGAAGAGGACATCCCACTACGGGATGCTGCGATCGAACTTGGTGTTGCCTCCGAACTCTATGACCGAACAATCGATCCGGTAAAACTGACGACCCCTGACGAGCGGTAGCTAATCGTTACCAAAGTGACTAGCGGCGGTTCAAGTGAGTCATGGCCTCGCTGAGCCCATCAACTGTCATGGGGTACATATCAAACACCTCGTCAACAGCCTCGATCGTGTTACCGCGCCAACGCGACTCTGGCTCAGGGTTCAACCAGGCCGAGCGGCGAAAGTGCTGATGAATCCTCGTCAGCCAATCCAAACCTGAAACACGAAGCTCTGCTGGTGCCGAATATGGCATCGGCGCCAATAGTTCGTACGGTGCCATATAGGCATCGCCTACCATGATCAGCTTGTAGTGCGGACCGCATTGGCGTAACAATTCCTGGATCGGCACAGGATCGGTAAATTTGTCGGTCTCGTAAACCTCGCCATAAACGCAATTGTGAAAGTAGTACGTGCGCAAGTCTTTGAAATGCGTCGCCTTTTTGGTCGCACTGAACAGCCGAGAGATCAACTCGCCGTACGGATACATAGAGCCACCCACATCTGCCATGAGCACAACGTGAGTGTTCGGTTTACTCGGCGGCCTAGTCACGATCTCAATATCGCCTAGATTGCGCGCAGTAGCATCGATTGTGCGCTCGATGTCGAGTTCTTCATCGGCTCCCTCGCGCACGAAAGCCCGCAGTCGCTTGAGCGCCACCTCGAATTGGCGGATGTCCAGCACGACATCCGAGCGGTACGGACGGTAAGCGCGCGCATCAGCCACCTTGATGGCGCCACGACCTTTACCCGAACTCCCGGTACTAATCCCAGACTTGGCCTTGCCACCTTGACCGAATCGAGAAGTACCGCCTGTGCCGATCCAATAAGGGCCGCCATCATGGCGCTCGGTCTGCTCCTTAAGTCGCTCTTCGAACTGCTTCTTGAGCTCCTCGATTTGTTCGGCCGTAAGCTCCTCGTATTCTTGGCTTTCCTCGTCTTGGTCAGCCCGTTCCTTCATCGCTTCATCGAGCCAGTTGCGCAGCTCCTCGGTGAGCTCGGGAACCACGTCCTCGATCCCCTCAAATTCGGCCAGGAACGCTCGGTCGAAAGCATCCAGATGGCCCTCATGGTGAATCAAGGTCGCGCGTGCCACGTAGTAGAACCCGTCGACCGAGTTTTCGTGAAGTCCGGCCAACAGCGCCTGAGCCAAAGTCAATGCTTCACCTGGACCGACAGGCACACCGAGGCTCCGTAGTCGGTAGATGAAGTTGATGTACATGGCGTCGCCCTAGCCCCTAAACCCAGTACCGCTGATCTAGTACCGAGGACGCTGGAATCGTGACCCACGATTACGCAACGAATCGAGGTCTTGTTCTTTCTTGAGTAAAGTTCCCAAATACGGGAGTTCAGAACCGAGTGCCAGCTCCTTGTCGAGCTGACTTCCTGGACTCGCTGCGATCAGCATGGTCACCCAATCGACGAGCTCACTCGTGCTCGGCGGCTTGCGCAAATTGTCGAGTTCACGAACTTGGTAGAACGTATCGAGCGCTTGGCTAAGTAGTTGATCATTGACACCTGGGTGATGCACCTCAACGATTTGGCGCATAAGTTCGGCATCGGGGAAGTCGATGAAGTGGAAGACACAACGCCGCAGGAATGCATCTGGCAGTTCCTTCTCAGCGTTGCTGGTGATCACCACGATCGGCCGGTTCTTAGCTGCCACCTCATCGCCAGTCTCAGACACGACAAACCGCATCTTGTCGAGCTCGTGCAGCAAGTCATTAGGGAACTCGATATCAGCTTTGTCGATCTCGTCGATCAACAACACGACGCGCTCCTCGGATTGGAAAGCCTTGCCGACAGGGCCCATGTGGATGTATTCGCGGATATCGCGAACATCATGGTCACCGAATCGGCTGTCGTATAGACGCTGCACCGTGTCGTAGTGATACAGACCGTCCTGCGCACGAGTTGTGGATTTGACGTGCCACGTGATCAACTCAAGCCCGGTCGCCTCCGCGATCGCCTCAGCCAACAAGGTTTTGCCGGTCCCAGGCTCCCCTCTCACTAACAGCGGCTTCTCCAACGTGAGCGCACAGCGAACAGCGGCCTCTAAGGCTGGGTCGGTCAGGTAGCTTTCGGTTCCGGTGAACTCAACAAACTCAAGTGACATAGGTCGAGTCTAGTGGTGCGCAGTTTCTTAAGCTCCGAGGATCACTTGCTTAGCTAGAGCGCAGGCTATCGCGCGTAGTACTCCACAACCAGCTGCTCATCACAGATCACCGGAATCTCGGAACGCAGCGGCAGACCCTTGAGGCGAACCAACAGATGCTCTCGGTGCAACTCGATATAGGCAGGAGGTTCGATACCCTCGATTCCCTCACAAGCAACTACGAACTGCGGCATCGACTTAGATTTAGGAGAAACCGAGATCACATCGCCAGGCGTCACCCTGAACGAAGGTTTGTCGACGCGGCTGCCATTGACGTAGATGTGACGATGGACCACGGTCTGGCGCGCCTGGTAGATCGTCTTAGCGAGGCCAGATCGAAGCACTACCGCATCGAGTCGGGTCTCAAGATCGATGATGAGTTCGTCGCCGGTCTTACCCGGGCGCTTATGTGCCTTATCGAAGGCTCGTCGCAGCTGAGACTCGGTGATGTTGTACTGAAACCTCAACCGTTGCTTCTCAAGCAGCCGGTCAGCGTATTCCGACGGCTTCTTACGATTGCGTCCGTGCTGTCCCGGACGGTATGGCTTCTTCTCCATGATCCGTGCGGCTTTCTCGGTCAGTGGGATACCGAGACTTCGGCTCAATTTAGTTACTGGCCTCTTGGCCATGATTCCTCCATACCTTCCCCAGAAAATTCAAACTTAGGTAAGCCTAACCTAATGCTAAATGGAAGTTAAGAGGTGGTGGCAAATGTTTCCCTGGGGCCAGGAGACCACGATTGAACCTACGATGTGGGGCGACTCGGACTTGAACCGAGGCCTGGCAGATTATGAGTCTGCTGCTCTAACCAACTGAGCTACCGCCCCTAGTTGCGTCGGCCCGCAGTATCGAACTGCTGACCAAGTGAAACCACCTGCAAGTGTTCCATCTCTTGCAATTCATCGTGTGATCGACTCCGCAATACCGAAGCTATTTCACCACTTTCAACTGCGCCGCGCACTAGTCATGTAATTGTTGAAGATTACTCTGAGTGAATACGCCAAACACAGACTGTGATTCATCCCACTCTATTGGCAAATGGTGTCCGATATTCACGGATTTCGCCCGAAAAGTTATCCACAGCCGTGCCTGCGCCATTTGAACTTGCCCCTAATTCCTTGCAATGTGGTTCGAGTAATTCCGAATTTCCCCGATTTAAAACCCGAAGGATGACTCTTCATGCCTCGCAATACAACCCGGCTTCTCGCCGCTTCTGCGCTGCTTAGCGTTCCAGCGTGCGCTCTTGTTGCCTACCCTGCTTCGGCAGTGACAGCCTCACCAGTAACTGTTGTCAGCAAGCCAGCACCCAAAGCCACAACGACAAAGGCTACAAAGTCATTGTCAGCACTTCCAAAGCCTCGCAAGACCAGGTACATCGACACCAAACAGCTTCGCACCGGCAAGGCAGGTACTTCCGTAAAGACTTATCAAGCCCGGATTCGCATCTTCGCTAAGGAAGTTGGGATCAACTACCGCAAAATCAATAAGTCCGGAGCTACCGGCCACTACGGCACTGAGACCCGCGAACTCACTCGCGCAGTCACCGGTCACGTAGCGGCAGTCAATGAGAAGTTCAGAAGCGGTTTGAAGTCGCGGGTTCACCCCAACAAAGCCTTCCTTGCCATAGTCGGACTCAAACCGGAACCCAAGGTGACGATCCCTGCTGGCTATGAAGCCAACCCATCGTGGCCCGCCATCGTTGTTGCCACAGCTGATTCCAAGCCGTCCAAATGGCGTGGTCCAGCACTCAAGCATCCACGAACCAAATCGACGTTCTCCAACAATGTGAGCCGTTGGGCTAACCTCGTGCGCGCAGTGATGCGCGAGCATGGCGTCTCGGACAAGTATCTCGTCGGAATCCTGGCTCAGATCCAGCAGGAGTCTGGCGGAGACCCCGATGCTGTCAACAACTGGGACAGTAACGCCAAGAAGGGAACCCCGTCCAAGGGTTTGCTTCAGGTGATTCTGCCGACCTACAAGTCCTATGCCAAGTCTGGCTACGCCACGTCGAAGTACCAAACTGTGCCATACACCAACATCTGGGCAGCTTTGAACTATGTCAAGGGCCGTTATGGGATGTCGAAGTTTGCCAGCTGGAACTCCGGTCAAAACCAGGGGTACTAACGCAAGCTTCCCCAAAAGCTAGAAGCCGAGGCACCTAATAGGTGGCCTCGGCTTCTAGCTTTTTGATTGAGCTTCTCTAAAGCTCCTCCAACTGGACTTGAACCAGTAACCCTTCGATTAACAGTCGAATGCTCTGCCAATTGAGCTATGGAGGAATGACTCGTACGAGATTACCAAATGACTTCCCCGTGAGGGCTAACTAGATGCCCGTCGAAGACTTTAGTTGGTTGACGGCGTCGTCGACTCGGGCCCGGATTGTTGGATCTTCGGTATTGATCCCGGCGTCGAACACGACGAGCCATTCCACAGGTTCCTCTTCGGGAGCAGGTACGCCAATTGATTCGAGCTGGCTAGTGGTTTCGATGTTGGGCTTAGACTTGCGATCCGAGCGCTTGGCAATGACCCGAGCACCAAGCTTGCCTTCAAGCTCGATATGTCGCTGCAGGATGATTCGAGACTCGATCCGCTCCCATACAACCTGCGGAACACTGCCAGGCTCGTCAAGGTTGATTCGAACCGGCGGCTCCAAGCCCTGCATACCCCTGAGCGTGACGACCTCAAGCAGGGTGTCAGACCACTCTGCGCGTGCTAAGTCCGTCCAACTGATCGGACCAAGATAACCAGGCGCGATAAACGTCTTGTCTGTTGCGACAACGATCGTTGGCTCCCCGTCAACGCGAGCTGGCCCAGTCCCCCATGCCATGAGACGTTCACCCTCAGGTACTAAAGCCGCAACGTGAGAAGGAGCGCGTCCTTTACCGAAGATGCCCATATCACTCACCAGCTACTCTCTGTCGCAGTCCGCGACGATACTCCTCCATGTCGACGAGTTCTGTAAACAACTGGTCGTACTCGGCTTTTGCTTCAATCGGATTGGTACGCTGCAGTTTGCCTTTGGTGACTGCGATGCGCCTGGTGGCATCCATCTCAAGCAATCGGGCGACCACCGAAGTCGCGTAGTCACGAATCCCATTGTCATCATCGTGGCTGGTCTGCAGCGGCTCCACTGTAAGCGCGCGGATGTGCTGACGCAGGCCATCGTCTGGCGCCTGGACCAAGACAGCCTCGACCCATTCACTGCCATCAGTTATCGACCCCGCACCTCCAGCAGCCACGATTGACTCATGAATAGCTCGATAGGTCTCGCTCACATATGACAGGGATTCGACAGAGCCATACCAAGATCCAACATGATGCGGGAATTGGATCGCGCATTTGAGCGCCTCTCGCTCAACCTGGTACATAGGCTCACGCTGGTCAGGAAGAACCCATTGGGTGGCAGGCGCCACGGCCATGGCTTCTCCGCTTGACCCTGCGTTGTTCTCGATGCGGGTGTTAGCCGCTTCAGCAGGGCGTGAACCCCGGGAAGGCTGACGAGTGTTCTTAAAGCCGTGCTCGCGAATTTCGGTATTGACTGTAGCGACATCCAGGCCAAGCCATCCGGCAACCAAGCGGGCATATTCGGGCCGTAGTGCCTTGTCACGAATTCCACCAATGATCGGTGCGACTGCGCGAAGCGCGCCCACGCGACCTTCAGCAGAATCGAGGTCAAATCCATCAAGTGTTGTGCGGATCACGAACTCAAACAGGGGCACCCTGCTCGCAATCAATTCGCGCACAGCCTCGGGGCCTTCTTCCATCCGCAAATCGCACGGGTCGCGGCCCTCGGACTCGATTGCCACATAAGTTTGAGAGACGAACCGCTGGTCCTCGTCGTAGGCCTTCAATGCCGCCTTACGGCCCGCTGCATCACCATCAAAGGTGAAGATCACCTCACCACGTGAAGACTCCTGGTCAAGCAGAAGCCGCCGTAGCACCTTGATGTGGTCGACCCCAAAGGCAGTTCCACAGGTCGCTACAGCGGTTGGCACGCCTGATAGGTGCGCGGCCATGACATCGGTATAGCCCTCGACGATCACAGCCTGTTGACTCTTGGAGATCTCTTTGCGCGCGAGATCGATTCCGTAGAGCACCTGCGATTTGTGGTAGAGCGGTGTCTCGGGCGTATTCAGGTATTTGGGGCCCTGGTCGTCGTCGTGGAGCTTGCGCGCACCAAAACCCACCACATCGCCGCTCAGGTCGCGGATCGGCCACATGAGCCTGCCACGGAACCGGTCATAGGGACCTCGGCTACCTTGAACAGCCAGCCCGCCTTTGACTAGTTCGTCGTCAGTGAATCCTTTGGACCGCAGGTGCTTAGTCAGTCCATCCCAGCCCTGAAGCGAATAGCCGACCCCGAAGTGTTCGGCGTCTTCTTTGGTGAATTGGCGACTAGTAAGAAACTCCCTACCGACTGATGCCTCCGGCCCTTGGAGTTGCTCGACATAGTAGGCGGCCGCAGCCTTATGAGCCTCAGCTAACCGCGTGCGAAGCCCACGCAACTTATCGGTCGAGGACGACCCACCTTGTTCGTAGTGAAGCTCGATCCCGTACTGGCTTGCAAGCTTCTCGACAGCCTCACTAAAACCCAGGTGGTCGTGCTGTTGAACGAAAGCGAACACATCGCCGCCCTCTTGGCATCCGAAACAGTGCCACAGACCTTTGGACGGGGTGACATGGAACGAGGGGCTGCGCTCGTCATGGAAGGGACACAGGCCCTTCAGTGACCCGCCACCAGCTGATTTGAGCGTGACAACCTGCCCGATGACCTCATCGACCCGCGAACGATCGCGCACGAGGGCGATGTCGGAATCCTTGATGCGGGCCATAAGACGATCTTAGTTTGTCTTGAGGCCACTGTCTGGCACTTGGGCTTCAGCGCTAGCGACTGAGTTCTTTACTACCGGCAAAGTTCTTTGTGCCAGCGGATCACGGAACTGTCGGTCAATGATGCGACTTGGTCAATGATGATTCGCTGACGTTGAGCGTCCGTGTCAGCGGCATCCCAATGCGCCTGGAACGTCGTATCGAGTGCGTCTCGGCCCCGCAAACGTAACGTAGCCACGAGCTCCTTGAGAAGCTCGCGCTGCTTGGCATAAATCTGCTCGGCTTCAGAGCGCTGGAACACGTACAAATTGGCCGTGGCTTTGAGCACCGCAACCTCGGCACGCGGCTCTGGCGGTACCACCAAGTTTGCGTCCTTGTGCGGCGCACCTGTGGCCTCCAATTGCTTACTGGTCGCTCTCAGAGTCGTGTTGACGAACCGGCCGATGAGTTCGCTGGTCATGTCTTTGACTTGGCGCATGGACTTAGGCGTACCGTCGAATTCGGTTGGCCAATAGTCGTACTCCGAGATTCGGATAATCGCGGCATCCAACTCAGCCGGGTCCAGATCCTTCGCATAAGTGCCGCGAGCCAAGTCGACAATCACTGCACGCTCCACCGGCGAACGTAGCGCCTGCGGATCCAAATAGCCACCATGGATTCCATCTTCAATATCGTGCACCGAATAAGCCACATCGTCCGACCAGTCCATAATTTGCGCTTCGAACGTCGGGTGGTCAGGTTCGCTCCATTTGCGCACCCAGTTGAAGTATTTGGCGTCATCGTCGTAAGCGTTGAACTTTCGGTTACCAGGCCGCGCAAACCACGGATACTTGATGAAGCTGTTGAGCGAAGCTCGGGTCAAGTTCAGACCCACACTCGCACCATCTTTGGCTACGACTTTGGCCTCAAGCCTTGAGAGAACTCGAAAGCTCTGGGCGTTCCCCTCAAACCCGCCGATGTCGCCACTGACCTCATTGAGGGCATCCTCACCGTTGTGTCCAAATGGCGGATGACCCAGATCATGCGCGAGCCCAGCCAAGTCACACAGATCAGCATCGCAGCCAAGGGCTCGACCAAGTTCACGCGAGATCTGGGCGACTTCCAGCGTGTGCGTCAGTCGGGTGCGCGGGAAGTCAGATTCGCCTGCGACCATCACTTGCGTTTTGGCTGCGAGCCTACGCAGTGCGGCAGAGTGCAGCACCCGGGCACGATCGCGTTCGAAGTCGCTACGACCTACGAAAGCGTTACGACTTGCTCGTTTGGCACGTTCGTCGACTCGTCGCTTGCGATCACGCTTGTTGTACTCGTACTCGAGGTTGTGTGCGGTTGATGCTGCCAATGCGGGTCCTTTGTGAGGACTCTTGGGTTGGAGCCGGTAGTCCAGCGCTTAGTCGACATTGACTAGACGCGGAACTTCCCATTGCCCAAAGAGTTCGAATGCTAGGTAAGCCAAAGTCTCGCGCATGAGGTAGTTCTCTGTCACCTTGGATCCGTCACCGTCGGTTGTGGCGTTCGTCTCGACATCGAATCCGATCCGACTTGCCATCGCCGCACTACGCGCTTGGTGAGTGGGGTCAGAGACAATCGTGATCGACTTCCAACCGCGATCGTTAGCTACCTCACCAACAGCCTTGAGGCTCGACAACGAGTCACTACCCGAACGAACCGACAACACACGCATGGGATCCACTCCATTGCGGATCAGCCACTCGCGCCCAGCCTGGGCTTCGGTGTACCGGTCGCTTGGCTGCTTACCTCCGACAGTGATGATGCGAGTAGCCACGCCTTGGTTATAAAGCTGCTTAGCGTGATTCAGTCGATTTTCGAAAACCGGTGACGGTGTGCCGTCGTACTGAGCCGCACCCATAACAACTATTGCGTCAGTCGGAGTCGTGGAATGAATATTGGCCACTCGATTCACATTGAGAACAGATCCACCGATCAGAATCAGCGGCAACAGGAGCAGAGCGACGATGATCATGCCGATCACGGCACCGAATTTGGGGTTGGGTTGTGGGCCTTGGACACGCATATCGGCAGAGGGCTGCTGTGGCCCTGAATGGCCCGCCCCCTGTGGATTCCTTGCATACACTTGCGTATTCCCCATCCGACTATTGTGACAGGAGAACGCAGACCCTCAAAGGAATCGGTAAAAATAAACCGTAAAGATTGGCTTAGGGAATCCCCCAGGAAATGTGACCCTAGCCACCCGAAGCGTCAAGCTCAGCGCCGCTAACGACTCGGCTCTCGTTAGCCGAAATACAGGTTGAATCCAGCCAGTTCTCGGGCAATGCGACACGACGCGCGCGGCTCGTGCGGCCTCGAGGCTTGGCTGCTGTTTCGACCGGATACGCCTGATCTGGGTTAACAGCGATCGTATCGAGGATCCCGTAAAGCTCCTGCAAGCTTGAGACCATGCCGAGTCGTCGCCTGGTCTCCGAGCCAATCTCGAAGCCCTTGAGGTACCAGGCCACATGCTTGCGGAAGTCGCGACAACCTTTGTCCTCGCCATAGAGTTCACCAAGCAGATCCGCATGGCGCCGCATCGCCGCTAGAACCTGGTGCAGAGTTGGGTCAGCCGGAATCTCTCCACCTGCCATCGCAGCATCGAGTTGTTCGAACAGCCACGGCCGACCAAGACATCCGCGACCCACAACGACTCCGTCGCAACCGGTTTGCTCCACCATGCGCACGGCATCCGAACCCGTCCATATGTCACCGTTGCCGAGGATCGGGACTCCAGTGCCATCGACGTGCTCAACGAGTCGCTCAATGGCGGACCAGTCTGCTTGACCGCCATAAAACTGGGCAGCTGTACGCGCGTGGAGCGCGATCCAGCCCACACCTGCTTTGACTGCAATGTCAGCAGCGTCCAAATACGTCAGGTGGTCATCATCGATCCCCATCCGCATTTTGATGGTGACAGGAATCGGGTCGATTTTGCGCTTGGCTGATTCTTCTCGGGATGCGGCAACTGCTGCTGTCAAGATCGACTCCAGCAAATCGCGCTTGTACGGGAGAGCCGCTCCCCCACCTTTACGAGTCACTTTGGCGACAGGGCATCCGAGGTTCAGATCGATATGGTCCGCACGATCCTCTGCCACCAGAAGTCGAACCGCAGCAGCGACCGTATCCGGGTCGACACCGTAAAGCTGTACCGATCGTGGTTGCTCGTCTGGCTCAAACGAGGCCATCACCATGGTATCCGGCTTGCGTTCAACAAGCGCGCGAGTCGTCACCATCTCAGAGATGTAAAGCGCGGCACCTTGCTCCCGACACAACCGACGGAAGGCTCGGTTGGTGATCCCGGCCATCGGCGCAAGCACCACCGGAATGTCGAGCTTGAGTGGGCCGACCTCTAGCGGAGGTGCGGTTGGTGCGAGTTGGGACATGAGCGAGCCGGGTCGTTAGCAGCCGAGCTGGGCAGCCAAGTACGCCTCAACTTGATCCAACGGAATGCGCTCTTGACTCATGGTGTCGCGTTCGCGAACAGTCACGGCGTTGTCATCCAAAGTGTCGAAGTCGACGGTGATGCAGAACGGCGTACCAATCTCGTCTTGACGGCGGTAGCGCTTGCCGATCGCACCAGCATCATCAAACTCAACATTCCAGCGCTGACGCAAGGTCGCCGCTAGCTCCTTAGCCTTTGGCGACAAGTTTTCGTTGCGGCTTAGTGGAAGAACTGCCGCCTTGACTGGCGCCAACCGCGGATCGAACCTCAGTACCGTACGCTTGTCGACCCCACCCTTCGCATTAGGTGCTTCATCCTCGGCATAGGCATCGAGCAGGAACGCGAGCACGCAGCGAGTCAGTCCGGCCGCAGGCTCGATCACATAGGGAACCCAACGCTCGCCAGTCGTCTGGTCGAAGTAGCTCAGGTCCTTACCCGAATGCTCGGAGTGGGTCTTCAGGTCGAAGTCAGTTCGGTTAGCTACACCTTCAAGCTCGCCAAATTCCGAACCGCCGAATTGGAAACGATATTCAATATCAACAGTGCGCTTGGAGTAGTGCGACAGCTTCTCCTGTGGATGCTCAAAGAAGCGCATATTCTCGGGGTTCAACCCGAGGTCCACATACCAATCCCAGCGAGCTTGCAGCCAGTACTCGTGCCATTCTTCGTCTTTGCCCGGCTCGACAAAGAACTCCATCTCCATCTGTTCAAACTCCCTGGTACGGAAGATGAAGTTACCCGGTGTGATTTCGTTGCGGAAGCTCTTACCGGTCTGCGCGATACCAAACGGTGGCTTCTTACGCGCCGAAGCCGAGATCAAGCCAAAGTTGATGAAGATTCCCTGGGCTGTCTCCGGCCGCAAGTAATGCAGTGAGTTGTCGTCGAACACCGGACCCAGGTGCGTGCTCAACAAGCCGTTGAAGGTGCGGGGCTCGGTCCATTCGCCACGTGTTCCGCAGTTCTCGCAGGCAATCTCTGCCATGCCCCCTTCAGGCGCGCGACCTTTCTTCTCTTCAAACTCCTCAAGAAGCTGATCTTCACGGAAGCGGCGATGACACGAGGTGCACTCAACCAGCGGGTCGACAAAGTTCTCAATGTGGCCAGATGCATGCCATACCTCTGGGGCCAGGATCACCGACGAGTCAATACCGACAACATCGTCACGAGAACGAACGACGGTTTGCCACCACTGTTTGCGAATGTTCTCTTTGAGCTCGACACCCAGCGGACCGTAGTCCCAGGCAGACCGGGTTCCACCGTAGATTTCGGACGACGGGAACACGAAACCGCGTCGTTTGCAGAGACTGACGACGGAATCAACCTTGTTTGCCACGCATACTCCTTGGGACGACAATTTAAGGACAAAAAGACAGTGAACTACAAGCCTATGCTGTCGCTCTCCTCGTTCCAACTCAAGCATGCGAAACTAGAGAGATGTCGAACTCAAGTCGTGGACCCGGTAGGCCCTCGGGCGGCAACCGTAACCGTAAGAATGCTGCGTTTAGCGGCCGTGCCCAACGCACCCCCTCCACCTACCAATCACCAGCCAGACGCAAACTTGAGGCACTAAGCTACAAGCCACTCAAAGCGATCCATACGATGCCCCGACTCGTGCTCCCGATCGTCATGGGTGCACTCCTTCTCGCCGGCTTATTGATCCCCTTCCCGCTTGCTGGACTTCTCCTAGTTTTGCTGGGCCTCCTACTCACCTGGCTCGTCGCACTCTCTTGGCCCGCCCTCGAAATGTCAGCGCGTGCGATCCGCGTCATCGTGATCCTCATCATCTTCGCCGCGGCAGTCTGGAAGCTCAGCGGCAATGTCTAGTTCTAGCTCCACCTCAACCAACGGCGAGCCTCGCCGCAGAGTCACCAAACAGCGGGTGGCAATCACCGAAGTGCTTGAGGGACTCGACGCCTTCCGCAGCGTTCAAGAGATCCACGATCTCATGCTCCACCGCGGTGACGATGTCAGCTTGACAACCGTCTACCGCACCCTCCAGGCCATGCACAATGATGGCGTTGTCGACACTGTTCCCGGTGACGATGGCGAAGCGCTCTACCGCGCCTGTTCGGACGACCACCATCATCACCTTGTGTGTCGCGAATGCGGACTAACGATCGAGATCTCGGCAAACCAAGTGGAAACTTGGACCCAGAACATTGCCACGGAACACGGATTCACTCAGCCCGAGCACATGATTGAGATCAGCGGCCTGTGCAAAAACTGTAGCTAAACGGTACTTACCGAGCGGCTTGGTCGACTCGCTCAAAGTTGCGGTAGATAACTGCACTTATAGACAAGAAATGCACCGCAACTTTGTTGATACCGCCAAGATCCGACCCATTAGCTCCAGAGCTATGGATGTTGAACGTCCTCATGTTCAGAATGTGTCGCAGACTCAAGTTGGAACGTGGTGTGGGTGATGCCGAAGCAATCCGCGACGCAATCTTGAAGTCGCAACAAAATCTCTGAGCCAGAACCATCCCGATATGGGTCAGGATCGACAAACACATGAGCCGAGAGTGAAGGCATCCCCGAGGTGATGGTCCACGCATGCAGGTCGTGGACTTCGGCCACACCGTCCACAGCCAGAATGTGGGCCCGAACTTCATCGAGGTCTAGATCCGGCGGGGCAGACTCAAGTAAGACATTGATCGCATCACGCAAAAGTAGAAAAGTGCGAGGAATGATGAACAATGCGATCGCCAACGAAACCAGGACATCGGCTCGATCCCAGCCAGTCGTCCAAATGACAATCGCGGCGATGACCACGCCAATCGAACCGAGCGCATCACTCAATACTTCGAGGTAGGCACCTTTAACAGCGAGGCTCTCTTGAGCACCGCGCCGCAGCAAATAGACGCCGACCAGGTTGGCGACTAAACCAAAGACAGCCGCCACCAACATAACGGGAGCATCAATCGTGCTCGGACTGTTCCATCGTTCCCATGCCTCATAAAGGATGAATCCAGACAGTGCCAGCAGAAGCACGCCGTTAAACACCGTCGCCAGAATTTCCAAGCGAAACAGACCAAAGGTGCGAGAAGGCTTGGTCTTACGTGCGGCGACCGTCACGGCTAGCAGTGCTAGGCCAACACCAAAAGAATCCGCGAACACATGAACCGAGTCAGCCAATAGCGCCAAGGAACCGGAGATAGCAGCGCCGATGAGTTGGACGACGAGGACTAACAGACCCAGACAGAAGGTGACAGCCAATCTGCCTCGATTGCGCATCCCGGCGCTCTCTAGTCCGTGCGAATGATCATGGCCCATGGCAGCTAATTCTGCTCGCTACCTGGAACAAGAGTTATTGCCGCCGTGGCTTCAAGCTCGGTCGGGGTAGCTTCGTTGGCAGCTGAATCTCTCTCGACAGTAGCCACCTCAACCGCTCCCTCGAGCGCACCGCCGTACCGGCGATCACGCCCCGCGTACTGATCAATGGCCGAGAACAGGTGTTCCTTGGTGAAGTCTGGCCAGAGTTCATCGACGAAGACGTATTCGGCATAGGCTGATTCCCACATGAGGAAGTTGCTCGTGCGCAGCTCACCACTGGTACGCAAGAACAGATCCACATCTGGCATTTCAGGGATATAAAGGTTCCGCGCGATAAGTTCCTCGTCGATCTTGTCTGGGTTCACTCGCCCGGCGGCAACATCTTTGGCAATCGAACGCATGGCATCGACCAACTCGGCCCGGCCGCCATAGTTCACACACATCGTGAGGTTGAGCCCGGTGTTTCCCGCGGTTACTCGCTCAGCTTCTTTCAACTGATCAACGACGCTCTTCCAAAGTCGACCAGGTCTTCCAGCCCAACGCACTCGAACGTTGTTCTCGTTGAGTTTGCCGATCCAGTCGCGCATAACATCGCGCCCAGATTTCATAAGGAAAAAGACTTCACCAGTGGATCGCTTCCAGTTCTCGGTGGAGAAGGCGTAGGTCGACAACCATTCGAGGTCGGCCTCCAAAGCACCATCCACGACCTCGACCAGAGCATCGATACCCGCCTTGTGACCTTCGGTTCTGGGAAGTCCGCGCTGATTCGCCCATCGTCCGTTGCCATCCATCACAACGGCAACATGGCGGGGTAATTTCTCGCGATCCCAATTCGGCATATCTCTAGTTTGCCACTTCACACATTGGACAGCTACCAACCGCGATCAACATGGCGTAGCGAGCGCAGATTCCGTTCCAGATGCCACTGCGTAAAAACCGCAACTAAACCAGCGGCATCCTTGCGTTGGCGGTCATCGCTAGCTTCGGCAACTTCCCAATTGCCCTCCAGCAAAGCCCCAAGCAACTGCATAGTTCCTTCAGCAGGAACCGCCGAACCGGTAACCCTGCATTCAGTACAAAGAGCGCCACCGAGCGTGTGATTAAAAGCCCGATGTGGGCCTGGCGATCCGCATTGCGCGCACACGTCGAAGCTCGGCGCCCATCCACCAATAGCTAAAGACCGAAGCAGGTACGAATCCAGAATCAAGCCATGCGGGTGTCGATCCTCGGCCAAAGCCCGCAATGCCGACACCAACAGTGTGAATTGTTGAGTCTCAGGTTCACCTTCTTCGCCAGCGAGCTTCTCGGCGGTCTCAACCATGACCTGTCCCGCAGTCCAACGCTCATAGTCGTCGGAGAACTCCGCGCCGAAAGCTGCCAACGATTCAACCTGGGTAATCGTGTCAAGATTGCGGCCTTCAAAGCACTGAAAGTCCACATAACCGAACGGCTCCAGCCTGGCGCCATATTTACTGGACGTCTTACGCACTCCCCTGGCGACGGCTCGGATTCGACCGCGCTCTTTGGTCAAGAAGGTGACGATCCGGTCAGCCTCGCCCAGTTTGTGGGTTCGCAGCACAACTCCGGTGTCGCGATAGGTGGGCATAGTTCTAGTGTGCCCGTATTGGTCATGCGTACTAGCAGCGAAACGGATAAGTTGGAGGCGTGTCGTCAGATGACTTAGTAATTGTGGCAAATCGCCTACCTGTGGAGTCGGCTCGTGACGAGAACGGCAACCGCATTTGGCGCCGGTCGCCCGGTGGACTCGTGTCCGCGCTCGAGCCTGTTATGAAAGGCGCCAATGCCAGCTGGATCGGATGGAACGGCTCCTACCAAGACCCCGGCTCTGAACCACTCCCCCCGATTCCTGAGACTGCGGATGACCGCGACTATTCGATCTACGAGGTTCCACTCAGTCGAGGCGAGGTTGAGCTCTATTACGACGGGTTCTCAAACTCAGCGCTTTGGCCGCTCTACCATGATGCGATCGTCACCCCCACCTACCACCGCCACCAGTTCGATTCCTATCGCAAAATCAACATGCGTTTCGCGGAGGCGGCTGCTGAACATGCGTCACCTGGCTCCGTCGTTTGGGTTCAGGACTACCAGCTTCAGCTTGTACCTGCGATGCTGCGTTCACTAAGGCCTGACCTCAAGATCGGGTTCTTCTTGCACATTCCTTTCCCTGCCCCTGATTTGTTCATGCAGCTGCCTTGGCGCCGCGAGATCGTTTTGGGACTGCTGGGCGCAGATGTTGTTGGCTTCCAAACCGCAGGCGGTGCTCGTAACTTCCTAGATGTCACCGAACGCCTACTCGGTCTTCCATCCGTCGGCAATAAGGTGGAGGTTCCTGGGCCTCACGGCGCAAGGCGCACTTGTCTGGTCGATGCATTTGGAATCTCGGTCGACTCGATTGGTCTCGCGGCTAAAGCCAACAGTCCTGAGATCGAAGACCGCGTTGAACAGATCCGTGCAGACCTCGGCAACCCTAAGACGATTTTGCTCGGCGTGGATCGACTCGACTACACCAAAGGAATCGATGTCCGTTTGCGCGCGTACACCGAGCTTCTCCATGAGGGCAAGCTTGATCCCAACGAGACGGTTCTGGTTCAAGTCGCAACCCCCAGCCGCGAAAACGTTGACGAGTACCAGCGCATTCGAGATGACGTCGAGATGATCGTCAGTCGAACTAATGGAGACTTGGGTCAGATCGGGGCTCCGGCGATTTACTACATGCGCAACTCGCTGCCGATCGAGGAACTTATTGCCCTCTACAAAGCAGCTGACATCATGTTGGTGACTCCTCTTCGCGACGGCATGAACTTGGTGAGCAAGGAATACGTTGTGTCGCGCACTGACGACGAAGGTGCGCTAGTCCTCAGCGAATTCACCGGCGCAGCAAACGATCTACCTCAGTCATGGCTGGTGAATCCCTATGATGCGGATGGCGTCAAATCCGGGATCATCGCTGCGGCGCATGCGCCACTTGAGGAGCGCAAGCGACGCATGCGGACCATGCGCTCCCACGTCATGCATAATGATGTTCAAAAATGGGCTCGCGACTTTCTCGGCGTACTCAAGAGACAAGAATCCAACGCCGGTGAAGCTGAAGATCAACAGCACAGTTCAGAAGGTGAAACCGCGAACGCCAGCACGTCGACCACTACAGACAAGGCCAAATAAATGGCGCACGAGAAGCCGCTCTGGGGACTTGGAGCGTCCGCCCTGTACGAAACTGAAGGTCTTGCGGATGATTTAGCACGAATCGATACCTCAGGAATAGATCCCGAACTTCGTCTAGTGATCCGCAAGGTTGCCAGGACTGAGAACCTACTGGTTGCCTCAGACTTCGATGGCACGCTGGCACCTATCGTCAGCGATCCGACAGCAGCCCGGGCGCTACCTGGCACCAACTTGATCTTGCGTAATTTGGCGCACCTCAAAAACACCTCAGTGGCCTTGCTGTCCGGTCGCGCACTTCGCGACTTGGCCGCTATGACTCGCCTGCCGCAAGAAATCATCCTCGTCGGTAGTCACGGTGCGGAACATGAGCTAGGTGCGGCAAACAACCTTGGCCAAGAACTGTTTGAACTGCGCCAAAAGATCACTATGCAGGCGCAAAAAACAGTGGCAAGCGCGCCTGGGGCGGAAGTCGAGCATAAACCTGCTGGCGTGGCCGTTCACGTGCGGAACGCCACAGAAGAAGACAGCGAGCGGGTTCTGGCTGAACTTCACGCGCTCTACGACAACGATCCCAAGGTCCACCAGCTAGATGGCAAGGCTGTCCTAGAACTGTCGGTTGTCAGCACCAATAAGGGAACAGCCCTCAATAAGGTTCGTGACGATGCAGGAGCAACCGCAACGATCTTTATCGGCGATGACGTCACCGACGAAACCGCCTTCGCAGTCTTGGGTGAGTCTGATCTGGGAATCAAGGTTGGCCAAGGTAATTCACTGGCCGAGCACCGGGTCGAAGACCCTACCGAGGTACTCAATGTTCTTGCTGCCCTGTTGGAAGAGCGTCGCGCCTGGCTTGATGGAGTCAACGCAACTTTGATCGAGGATCACACGCTACTGGCCGATGGCACCGACCTAGCATTGCTTACACCCAAAGGGAGCATTGCTTGGTTGTGCCACCCGAATCCAGATGCGCCGGCGATCTTTGCTGGTCTACTAGGTGACGATGAGGCGGGTCACTTCACAATCCGCCCGATTCGTGACGGTCGCCCACTCAACCAGTCGTACCTGGGCGCAACAATGATCGTCAATACCGAGTGGGCTGGCGTCACAGTAACTGACTATCTCGATACGTCAATGCGCGATGTGCCCGGTATGGAACACGAACTGCGTTTGATCCGCGTAATTTCGGGAACCACCCCTGTCACGATCACCTTTGCTCCTCGCCCTCAGTTTGGGGCTGTACCGGTTCGCCTTGAACCATGCGATGAGGGTATTCGAGTCGACAACATTCCAGATCCGCTTGTCCTAGTGGCACCGGGCCTTGAATGGGACATCACGTATATGGGTGCTCACCCAACCGCGCGGGCGACGATCAACCCAAGCGATGGCGACTTTGTCGTCGAGCTGCGAGCCGGGACAGAAGACATGAGCCCGAGCATGCTGCCCGAACCTCAACGTCGCGACAACTCACGCGAGTACTGGAATCAGTTCGCAGCCAGGCTCTTCCAACCCAGACTCAAAACGTGGGCCGTAATCCGGTCCGCACTTACCCTCAAAGCGCTATGCCACACCCCAACCGGTGCGGTACTTGCCGCCGCAACGACAAGCCTCCCAGAATGGATTGGCGGAATCCGCAACTGGGACTACCGATACTGCTGGCTGCGAGATGCGGCAATGACAGTTGAAGCTCTTGCCTTACTCGGCAGCACCTCCGAGGCAGACAGCTATATCGAGTGGATCCAAGACATCTTCACCAATGCCGCAGGCCCTGACCGGGTGCACCCACTTTATGCCCTCGATGGC
>CAUJDH010000045.1 GCA_963169225.1 Actinomycetota bacterium | reverse complement strand
AGTGAGTATGGCCGCGCTTGGGCCGAAATTGACTTGAATGCGATCGCCAATAATGTCTCGGTTCTCAAGGACACTGCCTCAACTGCTGAGGTAATGGCTGTTGTCAAAGCTGACGCCTACGGTCATGGGTTGATTCCGAGTGCGCGTGCTGCTCAACGCGGCGGAGCAAGCTATTTGGGAGTGGCTCTGCTCTCTGAGGCGATCGCACTTCGTGAAGGCGGAGTGGAAGGCCCAGTCTTCGCTTGGCTGCCAACTCCAGGCGACGAGTTCGAAAAATGCATCGCGCTCGACATTGAGCTCAACGTCGGCGCCTCGTGGATGCTCACCGAGATAGAGCAGGCCGCTCGCAAGCTCAATACTCGTGCGCGAATCCATCTGAAGGCAGACACGGGCCTGGGTCGCGGTGGGACTTTTCTCAATAGCGCCAATAGTGACTCATGGGAGCGACTCGTAGCTGAGGTTGCTCAGTCTCAAAGCGAAGGTCTTGTCGAGGTGGTTGGCATCTGGACCCACTTGGCCTGGGCCGACAGTCCGTTCCACGGGACGATTGGTAACCAGCACGACAACTTTGTGAGGGCGATCGAATTCGCTAAAGCAGCTGGGATCAATCCGATTTTGCGACATGCAGCCAATTCGGCCGCTACCTTCGCGCTGCCGAATATGCACTTTGATCTGGTACGTCCGGGTATTTCGGTATTCGGAGTATCGCCTGGGCCAGAGGTAGGGACGAGCGAATCCCTTGGCATCAAACCAGCTATGACTTTGGCCGCCCGGTTGGTTCAAGTCAAAGATCTGCCAGCTGGTTCGGGTGTTTCATACGGTCACGAATACGTGACATCGCGCGACACCAATGTGGGTCTTGTTCCGCTGGGTTATGCGGACGGAATTCAACGCGCGGCCAGTTCTGCCGGGCCCGTGCTGGCGGCAGGGAAGGTACGGACGATCGCAGGTCGAGTGTGCATGGACCAGTTCGTCATTGAACTTGAAGGAGACTTGGCTCAAGCCGGAGATACTGTGACGCTGTTCGGTCCTGGTTTGCGTGGCGAACCCACTGCCACCGATTGGGCGGATGCAATCGGAACGATCCCCTACGAGATCGTGACCTGTGTAGGACCCAGGGTTCCTCGAGTGTTTGTAGGGGGTGCGTGATGGCATCGGGTATGGGTAAGGCATTGGCAGGACTTGGCATGGTCGCCGTTGGTGTCGCTGCCGGTGTTGCCGCTGAGCGCGGCTTGATTGGCAAGAAGTACAAGGAAGATCAACAGCACCAAGAGCCGTTCGGCAAACTACGTGGTCGACAGATTTCGGTACGCACTACCGACGGGATTGAACTCTATGCCGAGGTTGACGATCCGTTGGTTACACCCCCGGACGATTTAGCGATCATCTTCTGTCATGGCTATGCACTCAACCAAGACAGCTTCCACTTCCAACGCCGTGACCTTCGCGGACAGGCCACCCTGGTGTTTTGGGATCAGCGTTCTCATGGGCGCTCGGACAAGGCCCAGGCCGAAAACATCTCGATTGATCAACTCGGTGATGATCTCTACCAGGTGATCCAGCAAGTCGTACCAAATCGGCCAATTATCCTTGTCGGACATTCCATGGGTGGCATGACGGTTATGGCATTTGCCGACCAGCATCCCGAACTCTTTGGTGATGACGGACCGGTTAAGGGTGTTGCCTTATTGGCCACGAGTTCCGGTCAACTCAAATCAGAGTTGTTCGGTCTCCCCAGCAACTTCGCTTCACGCGTTCACAATATGTCCCCAGCGCTCACAGCACAGGCCATCAAATACGCCGATGCCATCGATTGGGGCCGGAGCTACACTAACGACCTGAACTTGATGCTGACCAACCGATTCAGCTTCGGTTCGGATGCACCTGCTTCATACGGACAGTTCACTTCGGACATGCTCAACCAAACCACGATCTCGACGGTTGCGGAGTTTTTGACGGCGCTGCAAAATCACGACAAGGTTGATGCGCTCAAAACCTTCCGCAATGTAGACACTCTCGTCATGGTCGGAGAGAAAGACGTCATGACTCCACTAGAGCATTATTCGCGGATCGTGGCTGAGGTTTTGCCTGAGCATTCGCAGATTCTGGCGAACACTGGTCACATGTTGATCTTGGAGCGACATTACGACGTGAATGCGCAGTTGCTGGCGTTGGTTCGGCGGGTGCGCAAAGGATTGGCCGCGGACGAGTCCAAAGGTGAGAGCGTTTAGGGTGAGCAGCGCGACAAACAACCAGTTCGTCTCGGCAGAACCGCGTATTTCCTTCGGAGCGCAAGAGACCGAACAGCTTGGTGAACAATTTGGTCAGACCCTTAGCCCCGGCGATCTAGTGGTGCTTACTGGCCCTTTGGGATCTGGCAAGACCACCTTCACTCGTGGCCTAGCTCGAGGTGTCGGGATCGTTGAGCCAGTGACTAGTCCGACTTATGCCATTGCTTTCGTACATGAGCATCCAGGTAGTGGGCCTGATCTTGTGCATGTTGATGCTTATCGGCTCACCGGGCTCGATGATCTTGAGACGATCGATTTGGAACCTTTGCTCGACTCATCCATCACCGTCATGGAATGGGGAAGCGACTTTGTCGCCTCGCTTGCTGACTCCTGGTACGAGATCATCTTTGATCGCGATCTGGATGACGAGGACGCACGTAAGATCGCTATCTTTCACAAGAGTTCGTCGGTTTAGTTATTGAATTTCACTGCTGTTTCACAACAACCCAGTGTTTTGTGTTCGATTTCTCAGGCTATAGCTGAGGAATCGAACACAATTTCGTTGAATTACGCTTGATACATGTTCCTTTGCCTGGATACCGCGACCTCGCGCACAACTGTTGCTATGGTCAGTGGCGCGGGGGAACTGTTGGCTGAATCTGCTGTGGACCATTCGGATCCTGGTGAAGTTGCGCTCACACAGATTGACTCAGCGTTGGACATCGCGAATGTAGCAAAGTCGGATTTAGCTGCCGTGGTCGTTGGTGTTGGCCCTGGTCCGTACACATCGACTCGGGTTGGTTGCGTAGTAGCCCAGACGATTGGCTTCACCCTAGGCATTCCCACTGTCGGTGCTTGTACTCACGACGCCATCGCGCTGCAGGTGGTTGATGGTCGCGCTCATGCCCTTGCTCATGGGGATGATTGGGACCCACACGGCGCATTCATTGTGGCTACCGATGCTCGTCGCAAAGAGATCTACTGGGCTGCCTACGACGAACACGGCTCGCGGGTGCGCGGGCCAGAAGTGGCGAAGCCGGATGCCGTGGTTGAGCTCGCCCGCGATTTGTTTGGCGAGACGCCAGCGGTGGCAGGAGACGGCTTTGCTCGGTATCCAGACTTCGCTGACCTCGGTCAGATTCGTCTAGTTGGCCCCAAGCATCCGTCAGCGCATTGGTTGGCCAATGTGATTGGAATCGACAACGTGCTAACAGCCGAACTTCACTCCGGCGCACTTGTCGATCATGAATCCAACGGGCAAGACCTGGTTGATCTGCAAGCGCGCGCCTTCGCGCCGTACCCTCTTTATTTGCGAGAACCGGATGCTAAACCAGCCGCACAACCCACCGTCGAATACGAAGGAAGGCCACAACAGTGACACCCAATACCTCCAGCTCTCAAGCCGGACAAGATGAAGGCGAGTTGGGTTCTGCTCCTACTGCGATCCAATGGCGACCGGCGACTTCCTCGGACCTGGAAGATATGGCGAAGTTGGAGGCGGACTTGTTTCCGGTCGATGCTTGGTCCATCGAGGTTTTCCAACAAGAGTTCGATCTTGTGCCCGAAACCCGCAGCTATTGGGTTGGTCGAGAGGTTCCTCGCGATCCGTTGGACGCGCTTGATCATGACGGTTCGGGTCCGCTCGTCGGGTATGCAGGTATCTCGTTCTTAGGTCCCGAATCGGAGATCATGACTTTCGCTATTACTCGCAGTCATCAAGGGCAGGGACTCGGTACGCAGTTCCTCAAGAAGCTGGTGAACCTTGCTCGGGTTCACGAATGCAAGCAGATGTTTCTTGAAGTGCGCGCCGACAACAACGCTGCATTTGCTTTATACAACCGGGCTGGGTTTATCGAGGGTGAGCGCCGCAAGCGGTACTACAACGATGGCGTTGACGCGATCCTCATGTCCAAAGATCTCGGATACGAAGACCACCACGGTTTGAAGTCCACTGATCAAAACTCCGCAAGCTAGAGCCTGGCAAACAAATGGCAGATCCAATCGTTCTTGGAATTGAGTCCTCGTGTGACGAGACCGGCATCGGTGTAGTGCAAGGAACGACGTTGCTGGCGCACCAAGTGGCAACTAGCGTCGAAGAACACGCGCGATTTGGTGGCGTTGTTCCCGAGATCGCCAGTCGTGCTCACCTCGAGTCGTTTGTTCCTACTTTGGATCGTGCTCTTGCTGAGTCGAGTCTCGAGCTGAGTGACATCGATGCCGTGGCTGTGACCGGTGGGCCGGGCTTGATAGGAGCGCTACTCGTTGGTTCTTCTGGTGCCAAGGCTCTGGCCTGGAGCCTGGATCGTCCGATCTATGCCGTCAATCACCTGGTCGCGCATGTGACGGTTGATGAACTTGAACACGGACGATTGCCCGAACCGATGATCGCTCTGCTCGTCTCCGGCGGGCACACGAGTCTCATGCGGGTAGGCAATGTGATCGACGATGTTGAGACCGTGGGTAGCACTCTTGACGATGCTGTGGGTGAGGCTTTTGACAAGGTGGCTAGATTGCTTGGCCTGCCGTTCCCAGGTGGCCCCAGCATAGATCGCGCTGCTCAGGAAGGTGACCCCGAAGCGATTGCATTCCCGCGCGCGCTTACGGCAGCCAAAGATCAATCACAGCATCGGTTTAACTTTTCGTTCAGCGGTCTCAAGACCGCGGTTGCGCGTTGGGTTGAGGATAGGCAACGCCAAGGACTCGACCTCCCTGTGGCAGATGTTGCCGCCTCGTTCCAGCAGGCAGCTGTAGATGTGTTGATGATGAAGACTTTCGACGCATGCGACTACTTCGGTATCAGCGACCTGCAAATTGGCGGTGGTGTCGCAGCCAACTCTGCCTTGCGTGCTTCGGTTGAGGCCAGGGCTCTGGCCGCGGGAGTTAGCGTACGAATCCCAAGTCCTCATTTGTGTACAGACAATGGTGCGATGGTCGCAGCTCTTGGATCCAAATTGGCCCGTGCTGGTGTGCCCCCTAATGGCCTCAATTTCGCAGTGAGGTCGTCGCTGCCAACTTCCAGCGTTGTCTTATAGTTATCTGGTGAAGTATAGTTTTCCGCATTCGTTGATCGCAGGTCTCGTTGCCTCATCGCTCGTGCTTGCTGGATGCGGTGTTTCGACCTCATCCGACTCGGGGACTCCTTCTGCGCAATCCGCGACTAGCGACTCTGGGCAGACTCCTACGCCGGAATCACCAGAAGCTTCACCGACTGCAACTCCCAATGACTATGTAGCTAGCCCGCCGGAAAACGTCAAAGCACCTAAGAAGGTCAATGGCGGCCCGCCCCTGATCTCTCGAATCGAGACTAAACGCAAGATTGTGTTTCTCACGATTGACGATGGCTACTTCACCGATCCGCGCACAGCAGCCGTGCTGGCCGAATATGGCGTACCCGCCACCCAATTCCTCACCAATAACTCGGTCAACGGTGACCGCTACCGGTATTACCAAGCTATTTCGCAGCGTGACGGTCAGACGATCCAAAATCACACCATGTCGCATCCAGATCTCAAGACCTTGAGCTATGGCGCACAGAGGGATCAGATCTGTCAGACGAATGAGAAGTTCCAGCAAGCCTTCGGGCAGCGCCCATTCATGTTGCGGCCGCCCTATGGCAACTTCAACGAGTCAGTTCGCAAAGCAGCCAATGCCTGCGGAATCGACTACATCGTCAACTGGTCGACCACGATGCCTAAAGACAAGCTTCGCTACCAAGTCGGCAATAAGTTGCGACCAGGTGACATCATTCTTACGCACTGGTCGGAGCCATTCCATAAGTGGCTTCGGGGCTTGATCAAAGAAGTACACCGCCAAGGATTCAAGTTCGGTGCCTTGCAGGACTACTTGCCCAAGAAGTAGCGCCTCCCCGCACTCCACTCAAAGTGGCCGCTTCGTTGCTAAGTAGTCGCCGCTGTATTTCCTCGGTACTGTGACGCTATGGATGTAGCGGTTATTGGGGCTGGCGGTGAAGTTGGTCGCGAAGTGTGTGCCCAGTTGATTGAGGCGTCGGTTGTTACCCACGAAGACACTTTGCAGCTCGTTACACACCGTGGAGGCCCTAGCGAGCTTGGTGTTCACGGCTTACTTGTCGACCTCAAGGATGCCTTTTCGGAATTGGCACCGGAGCTATCGGTTGCTTTCACGCCAGAAGAAGTCAAAGCTGATGTGATCATCTTCTTGGCCGGGCCGTCGATTCCGCATGACCCGAATGCAGCTATGACGCGCCAAGATTTGGGAACCAAAACATTGCCGATTTTTCAGTACTGGGCGCAAGGTTTGGCCGAACACGGCACTGGCCGAGAGTTGGTGCTTGTGCAATCCAACCCAGTTGAACTGGGTGTGAAAGTGTTCAGTGACGCTCTGGGTAGGCATCGGGTTCTTGGCGCGGCTGCCTATAACGACTCTTTACGGTTTCGGCGCGAGATCGCGAATGAGGCCGAAGTTAGTCGGTGCGATGTTGCCGGTTTCGTCCTTGGTTAGCACAGGCCGCAGATTCTTCCGGTGTGGTCACAGGTTCACATCCGCGGATGGAGCGAGGAACAAACCCAAGAGTTCACCGCCAAGCAAACTGCGGGCGAGGACCTTGAGAAGTTGCCAGACCGGATCGGTGAGGCGACAGCGAGGCTACTGGAGTTGATCAAATCCAAAAATGCGGATGCATGTGTGGAGTTCTTGGATGCGCTTCCAATCGATATCCGGATTGCGGTCAAGCCGTTTTTCGTGCACTACTCAGGTCGTACAACTGCAGTGGTGACAGCGCACTCGATCGTGGAACTTACTCGAGCTGTGGCACAAGCAGAATCAGTGATTGTTCCTGCGCAAGTATACCTCGATGGCGACTGGCCCGGATTCACCGCGCCTGTGGCTGTACCCGTCGTGTTGATGCCTGACCGCTGGAGGTTCACGCGCCCTGGTCAGCTAACTGACTACGAGCAGGCTCGGCTAGAACAAATTCATGATCATATTCGCAACGAGATTGAGGCTGTGCTCGGCTAGTCCGAGCCTCTACCGCAAAAGTTGCGGTGCATTTCTTGTCTATAAGTGCAGTTATCTACCTCAAGTTCGAGATGGTCCCCGCCCAGAAGCCGAAGAACCCGATAAATGGGAGGGCGAGGGGGTCTTAGCACTGTGCCCTGGAGAGTGCTAATCTAATGAACGTGTCTAAAGCAGGGTGCTGACACCGCGACGACAGTTCCTGTACGACACATCAAACAGTCAATTCGGCCCTTAACAAGGGCACCCGAAAATGGGAGGTTAGGGACGTGTCAGTCTCTATCAAGCCACTCGAGGATCGCATCCTCTTGCAGCCATTGGACGCAGAACAAACCACGGCGTCAGGTCTGGTTATCCCAGATACTGCGCAGGAGAAGCCCCAAGAAGGAAAGGTTGTTGCAACCGGCCCAGGGCGTTTCGATGAGGACGGCGCCAAGCGCATTCCGCTCGATATCTCCGTAGGCGATGTCGTGATCTACTCCAAGTACGGCGGCACCGAGGTTAAGTACGCAGGTGAAGAGTACTTGCTGCTCTCCGCCCGCGACGTACTTGCGATCGTCGAGAAGTAAAGCGTTGTCTCTGCCCCGGTAGACCCGTCCACGGTGACTTGGTCTGTCGGGGCAGAACGCGTTGCTTAGCTTCTAACAATCAGACTTTTCGTTACAAGAATCAGCCGTTCCAAGAAGATTTGTAAAGGTTCACAATGCCAAAGATTCTAGAGTTCAGTACCGATGCGCGTAAGTCCCTCGAGCGGGGAGTAGACGCGCTAGCCAACGCCGTTCGGGTCACGATCGGTCCGCGCGGCCGCAACGTCGTGATTGACAAGCAGTGGGGATCGCCGACGATCACCAATGACGGTGTCACGATCGCTCGCGAGATCGAGCTTCAAGATCCGTACGAAGATCTCGGCGCGCAGCTGGTCAAAGAGGTAGCCACCAAAACCAATGATGTGGCCGGAGACGGAACTACTACCGCGACGGTTCTCGCCCAGGCGATGGTGCACGAAGGTCTGCGGAACGTGGCGGCTGGCGCCAATCCGATGGATCTCAAGAAGGGCATCACGCTTGCCGTACAAGCGGTCAACGAGCAACTTCTGAGCGACGCACGTGAGGTCACCGACAAGGCTGAAATCGCCCAAGTCGCCACCGTTTCATCGCAAGACCCGAACGTTGGCGAACTGATTGCCGAGGCCTTCGACAAGGTTGGCAAAGACGGCGTAATCTCCGTGGAAGAGTCATCTTCGACTGCGCTTGAGCTCGACTTCACTGAGGGCATGCAGTTCGATAAGGGTTACATTTCGCCTTACTTCGTGACTGACCCCGAGCGGATGGAGGCTGTCCTCGAAGACACCTACGTGCTTTTGGCTCAGGGCAAAATCTCGACCATCGGTGATCTACTCCCGATCCTTGAAGAGGTCGCTAAGGCTAATAAGCCGCTGTTCATCATTGCTGAGGACATCGAGGGTGAAGCGCTCGCGACATTGGTGACCAACCGAATTCGTGGAACTCTCAATGTGGCAGCGGTCAAGGCCCCGGCATTTGGTGATCGTCGCAAGGCAACCCTGCAGGACATCGCCGTCCTCACTGGTGCACAGGTTGTGTCCGAGGAAGTTGGTCTCAAACTTGATCAAGTTGGGCTTGAGGTGCTGGGAACTGCGCGCCGAATCGTCGTCACCAAGGACAACACAACGATCATCGAGGGTGCCGGGTCAGCGGAGGATATCTCCGATCGAGTCGCTAGCATCCGCCGTGACATCGAGCGCACCGAGAGCGATTGGGATCGCGAGAAGCTGCAGGAGCGTCTAGCACGCCTAAGCGGTGGTGTTTGCGTGATCAAGGTGGGTGCTCACACCGAGGTCGAACTCAAAGAGAAGAAGCACCGGATCGAGGATGCCGTTTCAGCCACGCGCGCTGCAATTGCCGAAGGAATCGTTGCTGGCGGTGGTTCAGCTGTGATCCATGCTTCGACAGTTCTTGATGGGGATCTTGACCAGACAGGCGATATCGCCACTGGTGTCCAGATCGTCCGCAAGGGTGTTTCGGCGCCACTGTTTTGGATTGCTGAGAATGCTGGTGAGGCCGGACAGGTTGTGGTGTCCAAGGTGCGCGAGGGTGGTGCTGGAACCGGTTACAACGCTGGAACCAACGAGTACGGTGACTTGATCGCTGCTGGAGTTATCGACCCGGTCAAGGTGACCCGTTCGGCACTCGAGCATGCCGGTTCGATCACCGCGATGCTCCTCACGACTGAGGCGCTCGTCGTTGACAAGCCGTTTGATGACGAAGAGCTAGACCCGCACGCCGGTCATAGCCACTAGCGCAAGAACGACCAGCGGAAGCCGAAGGCGACTGCTTGCGCGCGATCCGATGCCCCTAGCTTGCGGAACAAACGTCGCGCATGCGTTTTGACGGTGTCTTCGGATAGAAACAGTTCGCGACCGATTTCGGCATTGGAGCGTCCGCGACTCATTCCGTCCAGCACTTGCTGCTCGCGTTCGGTTAGGACCGGTGGGCGTCCGCCGGGTCGGTTGATCTCGCCACGTTGGCCAGGTAGTTCGGCGTTCGAAGCGAGTACGAGAGTCATGGTGGACGCTAGTTCTTCGACCGACACGTTCTTGGCCATGTAGCCGCGCGCGCCGTCTTCGATCGCCTCTGACACTCCGTCCACATCTTCACCCATGGTGAGCATGACGATAGTGGCATCCGGATGGGATGAAACTAAGCGTTTGGCGGCCTCAACCCCGCCCATGCCAGGCATCTGCACATCCAAGAGCACGACATCGGGGCGCTCGAGCGGGTAGCGAGCGAGAACCTCTTCACCACTTCCGGCGGCGGTCACACGCTCGATCTCGCTGAGAGTGGACAGCGATTTGCGAAATGATTCGCGGACGGCGGGTGAGTCGTCGCACACAAGTACAGTGGTGGTCATCGAGCCTCCAGGGCAGAACTTTACGATCAGTTTCTTTGGCATCAATCACGGAGTGATCTCGGCCGCGCGAGAAGTTTAGGTGGGCAGAGGTTTGAACCAGTCTGCCCACCTGTATCTATATATCGGTCACTCGATCGGGTGACTTTAGGACTTGAGGCCAACTTTTAGAGACGGAGCTTTAAGGAACGGTATTACGGGCGAAGATCAACGCCCTGTGCGCGCAGTCTTGCAAGCCATCCAGAACCCATGTCGGCGGACATGCCGCTCACCATCTTGCGAATCGCCTTCTTAGCCAAGCGATGCTCCCGCTGACGATCTTTAGCGCGGAGCCCAGATTCTTCGGATGCCAAGATCAGTCGAACCGGCCATACAAGTGGTGTTGCCCCTAGTCGATCCGAAATCTTGACGCTGTCGCGCAGTTTGGCGACACCAGTTTTACGGTGGTTGGATTTGAGCTTCTTCGATTGACTCCAAGCGAGGTGACTTGCGCCGAGGAACATCAAACTTTTAGCCCGATGTCTGGGTGCGTTGGCTCTGCGGGCTATGTCTACCGCCTGGTTTGCACCTTCGACGGCGGCTTGGTGGTCGTTGGTTAGTAGCCCAATTTCGCATCGCACCCAGCCCAGCCTGACATCTGTCCGCCACCCGGGTGCATCCACTGCTGCACGGTCGGCAACCCTGAGCCGGGACTTGGCCAGCTTGTCATCACCGAGTCCGACGGCATCCGCCACGAGCCCGAGTTTGGCGTCGAATTCCACTTCGGGGTCGCCATCGCTAATCACGAGGGCGAATTGGTCAAACTCCTCGGCACGAGCATGTTCGGCAACTTGGCGGTAGATACTCGCAATGGTTGTACAAGCCATCCCTTGAGAGCGGTACCGAGCTCCGTCAATATCGCTGGCCACTTGCGGTTCCAGGATCTCGAGGGCACGTGCGTAGTCACCGGAAGCTCCGTAACAAACGCCGAGTAGCCATTCGGCGCGCAGGAGTACCTCGAAATCGGTGTTGGCTCGGGCCAAAGCCACTGCCCGGAGTAGCGGCTCGATTCCCTCGACGGGAGAGCCGTGGAATGCTTGCTGCTCGCCGAAGTCGATCAAGGCTGAGACTTCTTCTGAGGAAGCGCGCTTAATGGCATCCCTCTGACTTGGCATAGCTTGAGTCTAGTCATCGCCCCTTTCAGGTAGTGTTAATAGATCAGTTGCTTCACTCGAAAGGCGCTATATGTCACGCTCCACTAGTTCAGTCGGACCCGAGGCAATCAGTGCCGAGGCGCGCAATGCGATCGACGCCAAGTTCGGCTATCTCGGCCTCACCTACGACGATGTTCTTTTGCTGCCCAATGAGTCCGATGTGATTCCGAGCGAGGTCGACACCACTTCGCGTCTAACGCGCAATATTGAGCTGCAGATCCCGCTCGTGTCGAGTGCCATGGATACGGTGACTGAGTCGCGTATGGCGATTGCACTGGCTAGGTCTGGCGGTATGGGGATTCTGCACCGCAATCTGCCGATTGAAGATCAAGCCGCACATGTTGATCGGGTTAAGCGATCTGAATCAGGCATGGTTTCGAATCCCGTAACGTGTCACCCCAACCAGACCTTGATGGATGCCGACCGCTTATGTGGCGAGTTCAAGGTGTCGGGTCTGCCGGTTGTCGACGACGACGGCATTCTCGTGGGTATGGTCACCAACCGCGATATGCGGTTCGAAGAAGACCAATCGCGCCGCATCAGCGAGGTTATGACGCCGCTGCCATTGATCACGGCCCCAGTAGGAATCAACCGTGACGAGGCGCTCACGCTGCTTCGTAGCAACAAGATTGAGAAGTTGCCACTTGTTGATGACTCCGGTCGTTTGCGTGGATTGATCTCGGTCCGCGACTACCTCAAGGCTGAGCAGTTCCCTAAGGCCACTAAAGATGACCAAGGCCGCTTGCGAGTCGGTGCCGCCGTCGGTGTGGGTGACGACTCCTATAAGCGCGCTTGCACGCTGATCGAAGCCGGTGTCGATGTGGTCGTGGTGGACACGGCACACGGCCACTCGCGAGCAGTGGTCGATATGGTGCGTCGACTCAAGGGTGAGACCTCAACCGACATCATCGGTGGCAATATCGCGACCTACGAGGCTGCTGCCGCGCTCATTGATGCAGGTGCTGACGGCATCAAGGTCGGCGTTGGTCCAGGTTCGATCTGTACTACTCGAGTCGTCGCTGGTGTGGGTGTTCCACAGGTGACGGCGATCTTCGAAGCTGCTCGCGCGGCCCGCCCGGCAGGCGTTCCTGTTATTGGTGACGGTGGACTCCAGTTCTCTGGCGATATTGCTAAGGCGATTGTGGCCGGCGCTGACACCGTCATGCTTGGGTCGCTGCTCGCCGGCTGCGAAGAAGCTCCGGGCGATGTGGTGTTTGTCAACGGCAAGCAGTTCAAGCAGTACCGCGGTATGGGTTCGCTTGGTGCCATGCAGTCGCGAGGCGAAGGCAAGTCGTATTCCAAAGACCGCTACTTCCAAGACGATGTGCTCAGCGATGACAAACTCGTGCCAGAGGGCATCGAAGGCCAAGTGCCTTACCGTGGTCGCTTCGAGATCGTGGCCCATCAGCTGGTCGGAGGCCTGCGTGCATCCATGGGTTACGCGGGTGCGCAGAGTGTTCCAGAGCTTCAAGCTAACGGACGCTTCGTTCGGATCACCGCAGCTGGACTCAAAGAAAGCCACCCGCACGACATTCAGATGACGGTCGAGGCACCCAACTACTTTGGCAAATAGGCGTCCAACAGGTAGGTTCTAACTACTGACCCTAGTTCCACACTGATTGACTTTAGGACTTTTATGAACAACATCGAGATCGGCTTGGCCAAGCGTGCCCGCGAGGCGTACACCTTGGATGACATCGCCATCGCACCCAGCCGCCGCACGCGTGACCCGCATGATGTCTCGCTGAACTGGCAGATCGATGCTTACCGCTTCGAACATCCGATCGTGGCGGCTCCTATGGACTCGGTCATGTCGCCGGCTTCGGCTGCGACCTTTGGCAAGCTCGGTGGACTCGCGGTCCTCAACCTGGAGGGCTTGTGGACTCGTTATGAGGATCCAGCCAAAGCACTCGAGGCAGTGCGTGGCGCAGGCGAATCCCAAGGTGTGACGGTTCGCCACCTGCAGGAGCTCTACAACCAGCCAGTCGACCCCGATTTGGTGACCGCACGCATCAAGGAGCTGCGCGACGCCGGAATCACGGTGGCTGGTTCGTTGTCTCCGCAGAAGACAGTTGATCTTGCGGAGGTCGTGACGAGTGCAGGCGTCGACATTTTCGTGATCCGTGGAACGACCGTGAGTGCAGAGTATGTGACCTCCGAGGGTGCGCCGCTCAATCTCAAGCAGTTCATCTACGACCTTGACGTGCCCGTGATTGTTGGCGGATGCGCGACTTACCGCGCGGCCTTGCACCTCATGCGTGCCGGAGCTGCTGGTGTACTCGTCGGCTTCGGCGGTGGTGCCACCCACACGACCCACGATGTGCTCGGCATCCGCGTACCGATGGCTTCGGCCGTCGCGGATGTTGCAGCGGCTCGTCGCGATTATTTGGACGAGTCCGGCGGCCGCTACGTCAGTGTTATTGCCGACGGAGCTATGGGAACCAGCGGCGCGATCGTCAAGGCGATCGCTTGTGGAGCAGATGCCGTCATGGTCGGTTCTCCGTTGGCTAAGGCTTTGGATTCGCCAGGTCAAGGAGTGCACTGGGGTATGGAGGCCGCTCATCCGGATCTGCCACGAGGTGAGGTTGTCTCGCTCGGTCAGGTCGGAAGCATTGAAGAGGTCCTGTTCGGACCGTCTTCGGTGAGTGACGGCACGATGAACCTATGTGGTGCACTTCGCCGATCAATGGCTACTTGTGGCTACCTTGACCTCAAAGAATTCCAGCGGGTAGAAGTAATCGTTGATATTTAAGATTGCTGACTTCGCTTGGCGACATTAGGCTAGGGGCATGCCGCAAACCCTCGAAGGTCTGAACGCGATTGATTCGCTCAATGCTGCGAACGTAAGCCAAGACAAGATTCAGTCGCTACTTCGTCATTTGACCCATCCGCTCGATCCGACCTATCTGGATGCCACGGCACCCTGGAATGGTGAGTTGATCACGCGTCTTCCGGTCGCTGATTCTGAAGCTGTTGAATTGGCTTTCCACGTGTCGCGCCGGGCACAAGAGCTCTGGTCGAAGACTTCCTTGAAGAAGCGATGCGAAGTGATCTTGCGCTTCCATGACTTGGTATTGGAACGTCGTGACGAGATCCTCGACATCATTCAGCTTGAGACAGGCAAGGCTAGGCTCCATGCGCTCGAAGAGGTGCTCGATGTTGCTATGACCTCGCGCTACTACGCGCGGATCGCGGGGTCGGCACTCAAACCCCGCAAGGGTGGTGGCGCATTCCCAGTGCTCACGCGCGCAGTCGAGTACCACCATCCGGTCGGCGTGGTGGGTGTTATCTCGCCCTGGAACTATCCGTTGACGCTCGGGATCAGCGACATCATCCCGATGCTGATCGCAGGCAATGGTGCCGTGACTAAGCCAGACTCGCAAACAACTTTGAGCGCACTGTGGGCAATCGACTTACTGGCCGAGGCTGGCGTTCCCGAGGGCTTGATCGGTGCAGTCGCCGGTGAGGGTGCGGTGCTAGGCCCGGAGATCACTAGCCGGGCCGACTACGTTATGTTCACTGGTTCAACCGGTGTGGGTCGACTCGTGGCTGCGCAATGTGGCGAGCGCCTGATCGGATGCTCGATGGAGCTCGGTGGCAAGAACGCCATGATTGTGTGCGAGGACGCGGACATTGAGCGTGCGGTTGAAATCGCCGAGCGTGCCTGCTGGTCGAACGCTGGCCAGCTATGTATTTCGATGGAACGGATCTACATACACGAGAGTATTCGCGATCAATTTGTGGACGCTTTTGTCGAGCGGATCCTGCGTCTCGAATTCCGCAATGATTTTTCTTGGGGCCAAGGGATTGGTTCGCTGATCAACGAGAAGCAATTGAACACGGTCAAGCGCCACGTGGACGATGCCGTTTCCAAGGGAGCCACTGTTTTGGCGGGAGGTTCGCCACGACCCGACAAAGGCCCATTTTTCTTCGAACCCACCTTGCTTGAAGGTGTGACTCCTGAGATGGAATGCTGCGTTAACGAGACGTTCGGACCGGTGGTCAGTGTCTACACGTTCCGGTCCGAGGAAGAAGCTATCCGCTTAGCCAACGACAGTGACTACGGCCTCAATGCAGCAGTGATCACACGTAACACCAAACGAGGCAACCAAATCGGTCAGCAGCTTCAGGCAGGCACGGTCAACGTCAACGAGGCATATGCGGCTGGTTGGGGATCCCTTGACTTTCCGATGGGCGGATTTAAGCAATCCGGTCTCGGTCGTCGTCATGGCTCGGGAGGTCTACTCAAGTACACAGAGGCTCAGACAGTTGCCACGCAACGGCTACAAGGATTCGGCAAGCCTGAGAAGGGCCCGATGCACTTCTCGGATGAACAGTGGGCCGATGCGCTCACTCTTGGTATGAAAGTCCTCAAGAATTTGGGCTTCAAATAGTCATGGGTGCGCTCACGCGTTCACTCGTGGCTGCGGGGATCGTGGCCGGAGCAGTCGCGCTTACCGCAAAGCGTAACAATGCCCGCAAGTTCCCGGGTAAGACTGATGCGGTGTCAGTTGGCCCAGGCCAAACCGACTCAAGCAGAGCTAATCAAGATCATTACGATGTGCTGGTCATCGGTTCGGGTTTTGGCGGGTCAGTCACGGCCCTGCGACTGACTGAAAAGGGCTATCGCGTTGGTGTTTTGGAGGCTGGCCGGCGTTTCAATGACGAGGACTTCGCCAAGACTTCATGGCGACTCAACAAATTTCTGTGGGCACCCAAGCTGGGACTTAAAGGGATCCAGCGTATCCACGTTCTCAAGGATGTCATGGTTCTGGCAGGCGCTGGCGTGGGCGGCGGTTCACTCGTTTACGCGAACACGCTGTACGTGCCGCCGGACAAGTTCTTCGAAGATCAACAATGGGGTCACATCGCTGACTGGAAAGAAGAGCTTGCCCCTTATTACGAGCAGGCCAAGCGCATGCTTGGAGTTCGCATTAATCCAACCGTTACTGCGGCCGACAAAGTAATGAAGTCTGTGGCCGACGATATGGGAGTGGGAGACACCTTCTCGTTGACGCCGGTCGGTGTGCTCTTCGGTGACAATCCTGGTGAAGACATTGAGGACCCATTCTTTGGTGGCGTTGGTCCTAATCGAAAGGCATGTATTGAATGTGGCGAATGTATGACCGGTTGTCGCCACAATGCTAAGAACACCCTGCCCAAGAACTATCTCGGCTTAGCTGAGAGTGCCGGTGCGACTGTTCATCCACTGACCACGGTGACTGGCTTTGAACAGTCTGGGACTGGAACCTGGACGGTTGAGGTAGAAAAATCTGGCACGTGGTTTGGCGCCGGTCGTCGTACTTTGACTGCTGACCAAATTGTCGTGGCAGCTGGTGCGTTCAACACTCAACGACTGCTCCACCGCATGCGTGACACGGGCAAATTGCCGCGATTGTCGCCGACGCTCGGCCATCTATCTCGTACTAACTCCGAGTCGCTACTTGGCGCTATCGGACCTGAGTCGGGGCTCAAAGAGGGGATCGACTATTCGGAAGGGGTGGCCATTACATCGAGCTTCTACCCAGAGCCAGGCACCCACATCGAACCAGTGCGCTACGGCAAGGGTTCTAATGCGATGGGTCTGCTGACGACGATTCTGACAGATGGCGAAGATGGCGTGCCGCGTTGGAAGGTATGGGCTAAGCAGGTTGCTAAGAACCCAGTTGAAGCTGCCAAGAATCTCAACGTTCACCAGTGGTCACAGCGCGGAATCATCGCTCTTGTTATGCAGACTGCCGACAATTCGGTAACGGTCAAAGGCAAGCGAGGGCTGTTCGGTCGTTGGAAGATGACGAGCCAACAAGGTGGCACGCCTAATCCGACTTGGATCCCCGCCGCAAATAAGGCGGTTCGGATCATGGCCGACAAGATCAACGGTCGCGCCGCAGGCAATATGGGCGATGTGATCGGAACCAATATGACCGCACATTTTGTTGGTGGAGTCTGCATTGGTGACTCGTCCGAATCCGGAGTAGTCGACGCTTATCACCGAGCTTTTGGTTATGACGGACTCCATGTGGTCGATGGCGCCACCGTGTCGGCAAACCTTGGTGTGAACCCGTCACTGACGATTACTGCGCAGGCCGAGCGTGCCATGTCGTTCTGGCCGAATAAGGGCGAGGAGGATCCGCGTCCGGCGCTTGGTGAGAACTATCGCCGAGTGTCAACGGTGAAGCCGAATAGTCCTGTGGTTCCGGAGGCTGCGCCGGGAGCACTGCGGTTGCCGATCATTGAGGTTAGCTAACAGATATTCGCTAGTAGTTCCTTTGGTGCTATCGAATTAGTTGCAGCGATTTGCGCAAAAATTGCGCAAACAAACGTACCAATTTGGCGTGATTCCAGATTGTTTGTCAACGGAGCTGTTGATATTCGTTGATACATGACTCGTCCAACTCGTACCTCGACTTTTTCCCGCAAGATCATTTCGCTCGGTGCATCCCTCAGCTTGGTAGCGGTGGGTTTGGTTGCGGTATCGGTATCTCCTGCCGCGGCGGCGGAAGCTTCGTTTTCTACACCCGGTTCGCACACTTTTGACGTTCCTTCTGGAGTAACTGAAATCACCGTAGAAGCAATAGGCGGCGGTGGCGGTGGAGTTAGTTCCGTCGTTGGTGGCAGCGGTTGCAAAGTGACAAATGCCGTTATTGACGTGAGTTCTTTGGATGAAGTTGAGATCTTTGTTGGCGGCGATTGTTCCGTCACCATCTCCTGGGATTACCAACAGTCGCGTTGTGACTGCTGATGACTATGGGAAGTACCTCCGGGTTACTGGCCAGGCCAGTAATATCGTTGGCCCAACCGCGAACGCATTTTCAGATCCAACGGCCCAGATCGGCGGTAGTGCTCTGGTCAACACCGTCGCGCCGACCTTGTCGGGAACGCCTCAGGTGGGAGAGACTCTGACCGTCGACAAGGGTACTTGGACCGGCTACCCCGCACCGACGTTCACGTATCAATGGATGCTTTGTGATGCGCCTTCGTGTGGTGATGGCGGTTGGAAGACCCTCAACGAAGACGGCGCTAGCCTCAAGCTCACGGCAGATATGGTCGGCGCCAAGATCCTAGTTGTGGTGACGGGAACTAACGACATTGACTCTGATTCCGCTTCGACGAACCAGCTCGGTCCAATAACGAAGCCAGTAAATCCCGCGAAGAAGACGCAGAGCCTCAAGGGTCAAATGGTTATCCAGGGCCGCGGGTTCCAGTCCATTGCCAAGGTGATGTGGAAGGCACCAGCGACCACGGCATTCAAAGCGTTCCAGAAGTCTCGCAATTACCGTGTTGGTTAGAGTGTCGGTGGTCTCAAACGGGAATCGCTAGGTAGTTCGCCAGTCACAAGGTCACGCCTGCCTTAGACTGGTCAGATGAGCACTGGTGATCATCAAACCGTTCTTGTCCTCGACTTTGGCGCACAGTATGCGCAGTTGATTGCGCGTCGCGTTCGCGAGGCCAACGTCTACTCCGAAGTCGTCCCCCACACGATCTCAGTCGACGAGTTGGCTGCCCGAAAGCCAGCCGCCGTGATTCTCTCTGGCGGTCCGTCGAGCGTGTACGAAGCCGGCGCACCACAGGTTGATCCGGGGCTTTTTGATCTTGGTATTCCTGTGTTGGGGATCTGTTACGGATTCCAGGCTATGACTGCTGCGCTGGGCGGAACTGTCGCCAATACTGGTGGCAAGGAGTATGGCCGCACCGACCTAGACCTTGAATCGTCTGAATCGGTGTTGTTGGCCGAACGTGGCGCTGACTCCACCGTGTGGATGTCTCATGGCGATGCAGTGACTGCGGCACCTGACGGTTTCGTGGTGACGGCTTCGACAGGGGGCGCACCAGTCGCAGCATTCGAGAGCGTGGAGCGTCAGTGTGCCGGTGTGCAATTCCATCCCGAGGTGGCACACACCATTGAGGGCCAGCGAATCATTGAGCGATTTCTCTGGGACATTGCGGGTCTGGAGCAAGACTGGACTACTGCAAACTTCATCTCTGACGAAGTTGACAAGATCAAAGCGCAGATCGGTGATGACCAAGTGATCTGTGGTTTGTCTGGCGGTGTCGATTCTGCTGTCGCAGCGGCTTTGGTCCAAAAAGCTGTGGGTGACCAACTTACTTGTGTTTTTGTTGATCACGGTCTGTTGCGCGAAGGTGAACACGAGCAGGTAGAGACTGATTTTGTTGCCGCAACCGGTGCCAAGCTCAAGATCGTTAATGCGCAAGAGCGGTTCTTGAACGCGCTGGAAGATGTGTCAGACCCAGAGACCAAGCGGAAGATTATTGGTCGAGAGTTCATCCGCGTCTTCGAGGAGGCCGCGCGCGAGGTAGTGGCCGAGGCAGGCGACGCAGACGGAGAGGTCAAATACCTCGTCCAAGGCACGCTATACCCGGACGTGGTCGAGTCCGGTGGTGGAACCGGTGCAGCCAACATCAAGAGTCACCACAATGTGGGCGGCCTTCCAGACGATCTTGAGTTCGAGCTGTGCGAACCCCTGCGTGATCTTTTCAAAGACGAGGTTCGTCAGGTTGGGCTCAATCTAGGGCTTCCGCCAGAGATTATTTGGCGTCATCCATTCCCAGGCCCGGGCTTAGCGATTCGTATTATCGGCTCGGTAGATGAGGAACGCTTGCGCATCCTTCGCGCGGCGGATGCTGTTGCACGCGAAGAGTTGACCGCAGCAGGTCTTGACGGTGAGATCTGGCAATTCCCGGTCGTTTTGCTCGCCGACGTTCGTTCGGTCGGTGTCCAGGGCGATGGACGTACCTATGGCCACCCGGTGGTGTTGCGGCCGGTCGCTAGCGAGGACGCGATGACGGCGGATTGGGCTCGACTGCCCTACGACGTGCTGGCCAAGATCTCCACCCGGATCACCAACGAGGTTCCCGAGATCAACCGTGTGACTCTAGACGTCACGAGCAAGCCACCAGGCACCATCGAGTGGGAGTAGTGGCTAACTGAAAGTTGCGGTAGATTTCTTGTCTATAAGTGCAGAAATGCACCGCAACTTTTGGCTAGCTGCCCTGCGAGCTAGCCAAAAGTTGCCGCAGCTAGACGAATACCGCGACGATCACGTCGAGGATCGATAGTCCGCCGATAGCAGCCCAGGTTCCGTCGCTAATCGACTTCTTCTTGCGGTTCGCCAAGATAATGATCAGCACAACCACGGCTACGGACAGTTTGATCGCAATCTTGAGGTTATTGGGCAGCGGGCTTGTTGGGTCTGATGCATGCAGCGGGTACATGAGACCGACCATGATGATGCCTGTGACGATCTGAGTGAGTACACCGTGGAACATCGCGGTATTGACTTCGCGCGGTTTGGTTTTGATCTGAACGAGGAAGCCGCCGATCAGTGAAGCGAGGCCGAGAAAGTGGAGGACGAGGACGATGTTGAAAATAAACGACATAGTTTGATACTCGCATATGACCCTAGTCATCGATGTCAGATGTCCCGCTTAGGATGGCCAAGTGACTGACCCACTTCTTGACGGACTCAACGACTCGCAGCGTGCTGCCGTCACTCATGCCGGATCGCCCCTCCTCGTTGTTGCGGGTGCCGGTTCGGGTAAGACTCGGGTCCTCACTAGGCGCATTGCCTATGTCGTGCGTGACCGCGGGGTTGCGCCGTTCCAGATTATGGCCATCACCTTCACCAATAAGGCAGCCGCTGAGATGCGCGAGCGAGTGATCGAGCTCGTGGGCTCTCGCGCTTCTGCCATGCAAGTGTCGACCTTTCACTCCGCTTGTGTGCGGATCCTTCGTACCGAAGGGCAGAACCTGGGCTTGTCGTCGTCGTTTTCGATCTACGATGCGGATGATTCGCGGCGTCTTATCCAGAATATTTTGAGTGACATGAACGTGGACTCTAAACGGTTCACGCCGCGCAATTTGGCTGGTCAGATCTCAAACAAGAAAAATGAGTTGATCACGGTTGAGGAGTTCTCGCGTGAGGCTGGCACCCAGACTGAGCTACTGCTAGCTGACGTGTATGCCGAATATCAGACGCGGTTGGCAAGATCGAACGCAGTGGATTTCGATGATCTTATCGGACACACCGTCGCTTTGTTCCAAGGCTTCCCCAAGGTGGCGGCTAAGTATCGTGAGCGATTCCGACATGTATTGATCGATGAATACCAAGACACTAATCACGCGCAATACGTTCTGGTTCGCGAATTGGTTGGCGCATCTGCCGAACCTCAAGGTTCCCCGGTGTCGGCCGCGGGATCAGGGTCACCTGCGGCACCACCGGTTGCACCGTGGCAGAAGTCGGACGACACGTTGTTTTCCGAAGAACCGTTCGGCTCAGACACAGGGTTCTCTGAAGAACCGTTCGGACAAGCTGATGACGTTGCCGAGGTTCCCATGGCTGAGCTCTGCGTGGTGGGTGACTCGGATCAGTCGATCTATGGGTTCCGCGGAGCAACGATCCGCAATATTGACCAGTTCGAAGAGGACTACCCCAATGCCAAGGTGATCACCCTCGAGCAGAACTACCGCTCGACCCAGAACATCCTGTCCGCCGCTAACGCTGTGATTTCGCGCAATCGGTCGAGGCGCGAGAAGAACCTGTGGTCGGATATGGGTCACGGTGAGTTGATCACCGGTTATGTAGCAGATGACGAGCACGACGAGGCAGCGTTCATCGCCAATGAGATTAATGATCGCGTGGCTGCGGGTGACCTCAAGCCCAGCGATATTGCGGTCTTCTACCGCACCAACGGTCAGTCGCGAGCCGTCGAAGAAGTCTTCATTCGACTTGGTCTGCCTTATAAAGTCGTCGGCGGCGTTCGTTTCTATGAGCGCAAAGAAGTCCGCGATGTCCTCGCTTATCTACGGGCCGTCGTGAATCCGCACGACACCGTGGCATTGCGCCGCATCATCAACACCCCTCGGCGCGGGATTGGAGACTCGGCGCTTGATCGAGTGGACCAATTTGCGGCAGAACGAGGCATCTCGTTCGGAGACGCCCTGCGTACTGTCGACGAGTCGGCTGGGTTGGCTCCGCGCTCGTTGAACTCGATCCGTCAGTTCGCAGCCATGATGGAATCGCTCACCAAAGAGCTTGATCAGGGGACTGGCCCTGGTGATCTATTCCATTTGATCATTGAGGCCAGCGGATACCGCAAAATGTTGGAGGCCTCAAAGGATCCACAAGACGAAGCCCGGATCGATAACTTGGCAGAGCTCGAATCCGTGGGCGCGGAGTTTGAGCGTGACTATCCAGACGCTGACATCGAAGACTTCCTAGAACGTGTGTCCCTCGTAGCCGATTCCGACGAGATCCCTGATGAAGCAGGCGGAGTAGTGACGCTGATGACCTTGCACACGGCAAAGGGTTTGGAGTTCCCGGCGGTGTTCCTGACCGGAATGGAAGAGGGGATTCTGCCGCATCAGAGGTCTATCGAAGAGCATGATCTCGACGAAGAGCGTCGACTAACCTACGTCGGACTGACTCGCGCGCAAGAGCGGCTCTACTTGTCGCGGGCTGTGATGCGCCGGCAATGGGGTCAGCCTTCGATGAGTGCCGCGAGCCGATTCATCGACGAGATCCCGCACGAGTTGATCAACTGGAAACGCGATGAGAGCGAAGTAGCGCATCTGGCCTACGGATCCTCAAGCTCGGATGATGACTACGGTTCCAGTCGATCTGGCTACGGTTCGTCAAGCTACGGTTCATCTGACTACGCACCTTCCCGGCAGAGTAGGGGTGACCAGTATCGCCGCAGTTCGACTCAAAGCCCCTACAGTTCGGGATTCGGCTCGTCACCGTCCACTACTAAGGCGGCAGGTCGCAAGGTTCGTAAGGACAAGGCGCCTATCGTGCTTGAGGTCGGTGAGCGCGTGATTCATCCCAAATTCGGGATGGGTGAGGTTATCGAACTGATGGGCGAAGGCGATAAGACAACCGCCACAATTGATTTTGGATCAGTAGGAAAGAAGCGACTGTTACTGCGTTACGCACCGGTCGAGAAGATCTAAAGCGCTCCTTCAATCCGGCCGCATCACTAGGCCAAACCATCCGGCGAAGCCAAGGCCATAGTGACTCACGTCACCGCTACGCTCTGCAAGAATTCGTACCGAATTTCACTCTGAGTTGATCTTGTATGCGGGACTTAATTCAACTCACACGCTAAAAGTCCGAATTGTCCGCTTTTAGCTGCTCTCGTTCGTTTCAAGAAGTTGATCACGGGCATGACTTAAGTGTCAAAGCTGACCGCCAAAGCGGAGCGGACAGTCACAAAAAACCCACTCCAAGACTGGAACATGTCGCGATTTATCGAAGGAAGCGATTCATTCATGCGTACCAACAGTCAACCCGCACTCAACTCTGGTGCCTCCAAACACCACACTTTGGACATTAAGAAGGTCGCCGCCCTCAGTGTTGTTGCAGCGTTCGTCGGTACTGGTTTTTCGACCCCTGCCGCCGGTGCTACTCCCGCAAAGCCAGGTGAAGAGTCGACCCTAGTCGCTCCGGAATCTTCTGCAGCTTCCGAGCTTCGTCTCAAGGCTGAAGAGGACCTCCTCAAGGGTCGTTTTGGAATCGATGTGAACAATAACGATGTTGCTCTAGTAGATGACAAGGGCAAGGTCGCCAAAACTAAACGTAAGAACGTCAGTACGGTCAATGCTGGCTGGTCTGCACCAGTCAAGAAGTTTGGTATTTCGGCCATCTACGGCCAAGCCGGCGGATGGTCCAGCGGGCACCACACTGGTCTTGACTTCACGGCTCCAGAAGGTAGTGCGGTTCTTGCCGCTGCCGACGGCAAGGTCATCTCGAGTGAGTATGAGGGTGCCTACGGCAACTTGGTCAAGATCGCGCATAAGGGCGGCATTACGACTTGGTACGCCCACTTGGGTTCAACCAAGGTCAAAAAGGGTGACACCGTCAAGGCTGGTCAAAAGATCGGTGCCGTCGGAATGACTGGTAACACTAGCGGTCCGCACCTCCACTTTGAGGTTCGCAAGGGTGCTAAAGGCAAGGACACTGACAAGCACGTGAACCCAGCCAGCTACATCTGGAAGAACAAAAAGCTTCCGCAAGGCGTCAAGCGCGGCTAAAGCAATATGGGTTTGCGCTGCTAGCTACTGATTAAGCAGTGCCAGCGCCGGCAGGGTGGTTCGCAGCTGATGCGGCCGCCCTGCTTCGCGATCGGCTTGTTTCTTGCCGACCGTTCTTAGACGAAATGTCCGTCGCACCGTCAGCCAAGGTCGAACCATCGGTATCGAGGTGGGCCAGCGTCGTACAGATTTGATGCACCACTCGACCATCGACTGGTAGCGACATATGACCCACGCCTTTGATGAACACATTGCGCGCATTGATGTCTGGATGAACGATCCGAGCATTGCGCTGCGGAACGATGATCTGGTCGAGGTCAGACCAAATGGCGATCATGCGGGTGCGACAGCCGGGAGCCGGTTGCTCAAGTTCCTGGACCAAGTCACTGTTTGGTCGCATCTGGCTGGTGATCGACACTGACTCAGGAACGGCCTTCGCCCAGATAGTGCCGTGGTGAGGACTGCCCAAAGTCACGAGAGTGTGAACGCGGCTGTCTCCACCCAGATGCTGGATGTAATAACGCGATACGACGCCGCCCATTGAGTGCCCGATGATGTGCACTCGGTCGTAGCCGGTCTCGCGGCACACTGTGTCAACGACGTTTTTGAGGCGGCGGGCAACGCGGCGGACATCGTCGGTGAGCGGCGAGTAGTTGAGCGTGATCATGCGACCGAATCCGCGCTTGGCCAGACCACGACGTAGCACCGTGAAGATCGAGTGGTTGTCGATGATGCCGTGCACCATGATGATTGGCGTTCCAGCAGCTTCGACGTCGCCCACGATCAGTCCGCGCTTGACCGGATCGAGTCCGTCCAGATTGTGGCGCTCAACTTCTTCCCGGGCGCGTTCTTCGACCAAACCCAGCGGATAGATAGCGACGTGAGTGGCGAGCCAAGCAACTTCAACAGCGGTTCCTTTGAGCCCCGAGCGGCTGAAAAGTGCTTTGCGCATACGACGGCTGCTGTTTCGCGTCCGTGAGGCGTAGTCCTTGACTTTGTCGACCGCGCCCATCGAATCCTTGCTGGCCTGGTCGGCTTCTGCGCGACCGGCTGCTCTCGAGTTCGATTTAGCCATAAGGAGAAATTTACCCCCTTATTCATGTGCTGGACACCAAATCCCCCCAATTTGGCGTCAATGTCACTCGTTCAGCGATTTGTCGAAACCGACGATTTTCGCCGTAGACCAGGCCGAATTCGGTCTGATACGTGGCCACATTGGATGGACGTCGCGCGGACATATCGGAGTGAAGTGGCCGCGTGACCTAGAATGGAGGTAACCAAGAACGACCCGCTTATGTCCAATGAGAATTAGGGAGAATTCTGTGTCGGCAAATGCACCGGTCCGAATTTTGATTGCCAAAGCTGGGCTTGACGGCCACGATCGAGGCGCCAAAATCATCGCCCGCACTCTGCGCGATGCCGGCTTCGAGGTTGTCTACACCGGCTTACACCAGACTCCCGAGATGATCGTTGAGGCTGCGATCCAAGAAGATGTGGACGCGATCGGGATGTCGATCCTGTCCGGCGCCCATATGACCTTATTCGAAGCGGTTATTTCGCAGCTAGGCGAACAAGACGCCAGTGACATCGTTGTGTTCGGTGGCGGAATCATCCCCGACGAAGATATCGAGCCGCTTAGGCAGTTGGGTGTCAATCAAGTGTTCACCCCGGGAGCCAGCACCACGGAAGTTGTGGAATACGCCCGTACGCTTCAGCCGATCTAGAAGTGTCTGTTTAGTTGAGCAGAAAGTTACCGACCGGTAACTTTCGACCTAACCGAGTGTGCACGTCTGAAAACTAAGCGCGTACAATTTTGGCGTTCGGGCAATTGCCCACCTTTAGTTAACGCATTGACGACCTAACGGAGCGAAGCTAGTGGATCTTTACGAGTACCAGGCGAAGGATCTCTTCGCCAAGCATGGAGTCCCCACCCAAAGTGGAACCGTCGTTCATCACCACGATGATGCCCACGGTGCAGCCAGCGATATCGACAACATGGTTGTCGTCAAGGCTCAAGTCAAAGTTGGCGGTCGCGGTAAGGCAGGTGGCGTCAAACTAGCCAAGACTCCGGAAGAAGCTGTCGAGCACGCCCAGAACATTCTCGGCCTCGACATTAAAGGTCACACAGTCAAGAAGATTTTGATCACCGAAGCGAGCGACATCGAAGAGGAGTACTACGTCTCGTTCCTACTCGACCGCTCCAACCGCAACTTCCTGGCCATGGCCAGCGTCGAGGGCGGTATGGACATCGAAGAGGTCGCCGCTACCAAGCCCGAGGCACTCGCCAAGGTTGCTATCGACCCGATCGACGGTGTGGATCTTGCCAAGGCGCAGGAGATCGTGGCGGCAGCCAACTTCCCCGCTGACGTAGCCGACAAGGTTGCCGATGTGCTCGTCACACTGTGGCAAACCTTCGTCAACGAAGATGCCACTCTCGTTGAGGTCAACCCGCTCGTCAAAGATCCAGCAGGCAATATCCTCGCCCTGGATGGCAAGGTCACGTTGGATGACAACGCCAGCTTCCGTCATAAGGATCATGAAGCACTGGTCGACATTGAAGCGGAAGACCCACTTGAGCTCAAGGCCAAGGAGAAGGGTCTCAACTACGTCAAACTTGATGGCTCGGTCGGAATCATCGGAAACGGTGCCGGTCTTGTTATGAGCACGCTTGACGTTGTTGCCTACGCAGGAGAGAAGCATGGCGACGTCAAGCCCGCTAACTTCCTCGACATTGGTGGCGGAGCATCGGCGCAAGTCATGGCAGATGGTCTTGATGTGATCCTCGGCGACGAACAGGTCAAGTCCGTGTTCGTCAACGTATTCGGCGGAATCACTGCGTGTGACGCTGTCGCTAACGGAATCGTCCAGGCGCTCAATCTGCTCGCCGATTCTGGTACCCCTGTTACCAAGCCGCTCGTTGTTCGCCTTGACGGAAACAACGCTGCCGAAGGCCGCGCAATCCTTAAAGAGGCTGGCCTCGAGATCGTTGAACTTGTCGACACTATGGATGGCGCCGCTGACCGCGCTGCCGAACTAGCGAACGCCTAACCGGCCCAGACCTACAACAGGAGACGAAAAAAATGGCAATCTACATCAACAATGATTCGCGCGTCTTGGTCCAGGGCATCACTGGTTCCGAAGGCACTAAGCACACCAACCGTATGCTCGAATCGGGCACTAATATCGTCGCCGGTGTGACCCCAGGTAAGGGCGGTCAGACCGTTGAGGCCGAGAACGGCACCTCGATCCCGGTGTTCAACTCAGTGTCCGAGGCAGTCGAGGCAACCCAAGCAAATGTGTCGGTCATCTTCGTGCCCCCGGCATTTACTAAGGGTGCTGTGATCGAGGCCGTAGATGCGGGAGTGCCGCTGGCTGTTGTGATCACCGAGGGTGTTCCCGTCCACGACACCGCCGAGTTCTTCACCTACGCCGAGCGCTCTGGCACCACGCGCATCATTGGCCCGAACTGCCCGGGTTTGATTAGCCCAGGACAGTCCAACGTTGGCATCATCCCGGCCAGCATCTCTGGTCCAGGTCGAATTGGTCTCGTCTCGAAGTCGGGCACCCTGACCTACCAGATGATGTTCGAGTTGCGCGATATCGGATTCACCACCGCTGTTGGTATCGGTGGCGACCCGATCATTGGCACCACCCACATCGATTGCCTCCAGGCGTTCCAGGATGACCCCGACACCGATGCCATCGTCATGATCGGTGAGATCGGTGGCGATGCTGAAGAGCGTGCTGCTGCTTATATTGGCGAAAACATCACCAAGCCGGTTGTCGGCTATGTTGCCGGTTTCACTGCTCCCGAGGGTAAGACCATGGGTCACGCAGGTGCCATCGTCTCTGGATCCTCAGGAACGGCGCAGGCCAAGAAGGAAGCACTCGAAGCTGTCGGCGTCAAAGTTGGCAAGACACCAAGCGAAACCGCGGCTCTTATGCGTGAGGTAATTAATAGCCTGTAGTCGTCTCAATGTGCTCCGTACTCTGATCGAGTGATGCGCAATCGATTGCGCATTGAATGAGCCCTGTTCGGAAAGACAGCGCCGTTCTCACGAACGTAATGTCTCCTTGAATTCACTGTTGTTTGGCCTGCTCTCGGTGGCTATCTGAGAGCTAGCTGTCTCGAGGAGACGCGTTGATGAAGACGTTCCGTTTGTTTGGGTCAAAATTAGTGCAGCAACCTGTTGCCTTAGTCGCTTCTGCGTAGTTGGTGACTGCTGGGCTGGTTGGTGGCGGCTATCGAGGCGGTAGCCGCGGCGATCATGGCGTTGGTTCGTTTGATACACCCGGTGGCGGCGGTGGTGGAAGCGATAACTCTTATGTGTACCCGCAGGCAACCAATGAGACCGATGGGCCGGGTTCTTTCCCCACGGCATTAGTTCCACTTGACTGGCGTGAAATTCGTACTAAATCAGTGGCTGATGTTGTGGTGGGGCTGGCTTATAGTCAGCAGCTCGTTGCAGATATTGACGAAGTGGTTTGGTCGATTGCGTCGGGCAAGCTACCTGCTGGTTTGTCATTGAAGGCATCCACAGGTTTGATTTCTGGAATGCCTACTGATCAGTCTGCTGGCCCCGTGCCAGTGACATTCAGGGTGACCGATCCGCGTGGCGCGGTTTCGGAGCAGGAGTTGGTGTTCGATGTTCACGCCACTAGACCGGTGATTACTGACGGTGGAGTGTCTGAACGTTGGCTGATGACACGACGTATTTTTACAAGTTCTCTGGCATTTATGGTGGTGGGGAAGAGGATTCTGGTCAGGTGATGTCGTTCAAAACGCTGAAAACGATTCCACCGGCTCAGATCACTGCTGGCCCGGTGACGGATGTGTCACGTTATTCTGCGACAGCCCATGGCTTAGCTCGTGCAGGGGCTAGTGATCTAGAAGATATTGAGTGTTTGGTTAGCGAGTCGTCCGATATGTCTTCTCCTACGCGTTATGACGCTACACCTGCCAGCGTGGAGGCCACTAATTTTAGTGAGGTTTCTTGCGATATGGCGGGACTGACTCTGGCGACGGATTACTACGTCACGTTCATTGGCACTGATGAGGGTGGGTTAGTTGATTCTGGTACGCCAGTGGAGTTCACCACATTGGCTCCGCCGACTCCGATCTTGCCGCCGATGGTGGATGTGGCACCCGCTAGCAATGTGGAGCAGTCCACGGCTAAAGGTAATGGGACGGTATCCACGATGGGTAGTTCACTAAGGGACATCAAATGCTTATATGCGCGTGAGGGTGAGAATGATTTCCAGCAGGTGGATGCTACCCCAGGGCGAGTGGACAGTCCTTCTAGTGAAGAGCCGGTGAGTTGTGGGATGACTGGTCTCGCTGCGAACACGAAGTACGAGTATGTGTTTGTGGGTCTTGATGACGATGATGAAGTGGACGTAAGCGAGGTGGAGAGCTTCACGACAAAGGCTGCCCCGAAACCTGGGCCGAAGCCGGTAGTGAAGCAGAAGCAGCAACTTCGTGCTGGTGCTATGCCTAAGAAAGTCAAGGCAAGGGGTGTGACTGTGGTCAATAAGCAAAACGCTAAGACCCGTCAAGGCCTGGCAGTGACAGCGAAGGTCAGCAAGGTGAAGACCAAGTGTGGTGCGGTTGTGAAAGGTAAAATACCTTCCATTGAAGGTTGTCAAGACTTACCGGGTGAAGCGCCGGTAGTCAGCTAAGTGGCCAACTGATGTTAGGTACCGCTATTTGATGCTAGTTCTCGCTGGAATCAAGGGACACTTCGCGAAAATTGGTCGTGCGACCGCGGTAATCGTGTGAAGATAGTTTGATGGGGTACAGGCCGTTAGAAGAACGCCGAATTTCGGCGCGCGCAAATGCAGCGGGGGATCGTCCACCGTCGCGTGAGGCCCATGAATCGACCCCTACTGGTGGCCGTCGCCGTGCCTGGACCCGGGTAGCTCGGGGTAAAGCAGACGCTGCTGTCGCGAATTTGAGTGCACCGGTTGCTGGTGCACTGGCGGCTGCATGGGGAGCGTTCGCCACCCTCATGTCGATCGGCCTGCTCATGATCGCCATTTGGATTTTCGGCGCGGGCGAAGGTTCCGCAATGGGCGCTTTGCAATCGGCGGGCAATACCTGGTTGATCGCGCACTTGGTCCCTATCTCCAACTCGGGCACACTAATCACCTTGCTACCGCTTGGGCTAGTGGTGATTCCGGGATTCCTGTTGTGGCGTGCAGGCATCTGGGCTGCGCGCCGTAGCGGAGCCTGTTACTGGCGTGAAGTTCGATCCACGGTGTTTATGGCAACAGCTGTTTATGCTTCGATCGCAATGCTTGTGGCAGGCGTTAGCGGTACCTCTACAGCCTCAGTCTCACCGATCCTGGCGATCATTATTTGTGGGATCTTTGCTTTCGTTGTGTTCGGTGGCGCTGCCTTTTACGAGGCCGGGTTGTGGCCACGAGCAGTCGCGCGAATCGCGCAACCGGTTCGGTTCCGGATCCGAGTTGCCGTCATAGTGAGTCTTGTGATCCTCGCCGGTTCGGCCGGACTGATTGCGCTTGGCCTGATCCTCAACTGGAGTGATGCTACTGGCGCCCAGGAACTTCTCGGTGTCGGATTGATGGGTTCGATCGGACTGCTGATTGTCACTCTTGCGTACTGGCCCAATGCGCTCGTGTGGGGAGCGAGCTACATCTCAGGTGTTGGTTACAACGTAGGCGGTGGCGGTATGGTCACTCCGTTTTCGGCCGAAGTTGGTGCAATTCCGGCGTTCCCATTGCTGGCGGCGACTCCGACCTTCGCGGCTTGGTATACCTGGCTCGTCTTGCTGATTCCGGTCATTGGTGGGGTCGTGGGTGCCTTTTACGCCCGCAAACTTCGGGGACTTGGCCCTTCCGAAAGGTTCGCCTGGTCAGGCCCTGACTTTGCGTGGATTTGCGGAATCGTCGCTGCGACCATGATTTTCTTCTCATTCTTCGCACGCGGTTCCCTTGGTGCCGAACGTATGGCAGGTTTGGGGCCTGGCATCCTGGCTCCAGGCGTGGCGCTTGGGATTCTAACTTTGTTTGGGCTCCTACTTGGTGGCGCAGTGGTTCGGTTCACTGCTGCTCGCGGCCGCCACAAAGGCACGGTTGATCTCACCGATACAGTTGTTGATCTACAAGACGAGAGCTAGCGAGAATCCATGACCGCTGAACCTGGCACCACCGAAGCTCCACGCAAAATCGTGGTGCTCGTATCGGGCACCGGCACGATCCTCCAGTCTTTGATCGATGCCGAGCGCGATAGTGCGGTGGCGACCGACTACAAGATCATCGCTGTAGGTGCCGACAAGCCAGACATCGAAGGTCTCGCCCGTGCCGAGCGCGCCGGAATTCCTACTTTCGTGGTGAATCCGCTCAAGAGCTCCAGCCGGGTCGAATGGGACCAGGCGCTTGCCGAGCGTTTGTCCGACTATCGTCCAGATTGGGTTGTCAGCGCCGGGTTTATGCGCATTCTCGGGCCACAGGTGCTGCGCAAATTTCCGAATCGGATTATCAACACTCATCCATCATTGCTCCCATCGTTCCCCGGTGCTCACGCGATTGACGATGCCCTCAGTCACGGTGTCAAGGTCACCGGATGCACGGTGCACATTGTCGATTCGGGAGTCGACACCGGGCCGATCCTGGCGCAGGTAGCTGTGTCGGTTGAGTCAGGTGATGACTCGGAAACGCTACACGAACGTGTTAAGCAAGTGGAGCGAAAGCTTCTGATCGACACCATCAACCAGCTCTGCACCCAAGATCAGTAAGATCAATTTGCTCGCTGATCTCAGTTAAATCGGAAAGTTTCAATAAGTTCGAGGAAGGTTCACAAGTTTCATGAGCACAAGGAAGATTCGCCGCGCACTGATCTCGGTCTATGACAAGACTGGCCTGGAGGAGCTCGCGCGCGGGCTCGATGAGGCAGGGGTTGAGATCGTGTCGACTGGCTCGACGGCGACCAAGATCGCTGAAGCCGGAGTGCCCGTGATCAATGTGTCTGACCTGACCGGATTCCCCGAATGCTTGGATGGACGCGTCAAGACTCTCCACCCCAAGGTGCACGCTGGAATCCTCGCCGACACTCGTCTGGCCGACCATCTTCAGCAGCTCGAAGATCTCGAGGTCGAGCCGTTCGAACTCGTTGTCGTCAACCTTTACCCGTTCCGCGAGACTGTCGCGAGCGGTGCCAGCGAGGGAGAAGTTGTCGAGCAGATCGACATCGGCGGACCATCGATGGTTCGCGCCGCTGCCAAGAATCATCCGTCAGTCGCGGTTGTGGTTTCGCCAGAACGCTACGCCGATGTTGTTGCTGCGGCGAACGCTGACGGCTTCTCGTTTGAGCAACGTCGTGACCTAGCGACCGAAGCATTCCGTCATACGGCGAGCTACGACATTGCCGTCGCCACATGGATGGGTGACCTCACAGGTGTTGATGGCGAGAACCCGCCGCCGTGGATCGCGGGAGCTTGGGAGCGCGCTGAGGTGCTGCGCTACGGCGAGAATCCACACCAGCATGGCGCGATGTATGTTGACCAGAACGCCAACCCTGGACTGGCCCAAGCTGAACAGCTGCACGGAAAACCAATGTCCTATAACAACTTCGTTGATGGTGACGCAGCCCGGCGCTCAGCCTACGACTTTGCTGAGCCGGCAGTCGCGATCATCAAGCATGCCAACCCTTGCGGTGTAGCTGTCGGCGCCGACATCGCTGAGGCCTATGTCAAAGCGAATGCGACTGATCCTGTCTCTGCCTTCGGTGGTGTTATTGCCGCCAATCGCCCCGTGACGCGCGCCATGGCTGAGAAGGTTGCCGATGTGTTCACGGAGGTGATCGTTGCGCCGGCGTTCGACGACGACGCCTTGGAAATTCTCCAGGCTAAGGCCAACTTGCGCCTGCTGATTGCTGCTCCTGTCTCGCCGGAACCTCAAGCCGATGCGCGATTGATCAGCGGTGGCATGCTCGTGCAACTTGCCGACAAAATCGATGCGGAGGGCGACAGCCCCGACAACTGGACGCTCGCCACGGGCGAACCAGCAGATGCCTCGACTTTGGCTGATCTCGAGTTTGCCTGGAAGGCGATCCGCGGCGTCAAGAGCAATGCGATTCTGCTCGCGCATGACGGCGCTGCCGTCGGAATCGGTATGGGGCAGGTCAACCGCGTTGACTCGGCACGGCTCGCAGTTGAGCGTGCGGGAGCAGACCGTGCGGCCGGTAGCGTCGCTGCGTCGGATGCGTTCTTCCCATTCGCTGACGGCTTGCAGGTGCTACTCGATGCTGGCGTCAAATACGTCGTTCAGCCCGGAGGATCAGTGCGTGACGACGAAGTGGTGGCGGCTGCCCAAGCTGCCGGAGTGACGATGTACTTCACGGGTACGCGTCATTTTGCTCATTAGTTTTGGGTTTGCGACCGGGCTGTGAAGAGTCCCCTAAGAAAAAGGAGAAAGGCCACTTTTTCTTAGAGGACTTTTCTATGTCCTCTCTTGGGAGTCATCGAACGTCGGGTGTGTGCGTGAAGCTTTAGAATCGCTAGGTGACTTACTCGCCAGCTACTCGTGCTTTCGCTATGTGTGGGGCGATTGTGGTGGGCGCTCTCACGGTGTTGCAATCGCGGATCAATGGTCGGCTAGGTGCGGTCTTGGAGAACGGGATTTTTGCGGCCTGGATTTCGTTCGGTGTGGGCCTGGTTGCGTTGATTGCCTTGGTTTCGCTCGTTCCCTCTCAACGACAGGCTTTCAAACGATTAGGGCAAGCGCTTCATTCGGAATCTGACCATCGCGCGCTGCACAGGCGCGCGGTAGGTGCGCTTCGTCCATGGCATTTACTTGGTGGCATTGGTGGCGCAACGTTTGTAGTCGCCCAGAGCACGACGGTTCAGTATCTCGGAGTTGCCATGTTTACCGTCGCCGTAGTGGCTTCACAGAACACCGGGTCGCTGGTCGTTGATCGGCTCGGCATGGGGCCTCGCGGCGAACAGCCGATTACCATCCAGCGCGTTCTGGCTGCGTGCTTGGCTGTTGCCGGTGTAGTTCTCGCTGTCAACGGTCAGTCGAGCACTGGCACATTTAGCGTTGCCGCCATTGCATTGGTTGTTGTCGCTGGCTTCCTCATTGCGGCACAGCAGGCGATCAACGGACGCGTTGCTATGGCTGCCGAATCGCCATGGATCGCAGGATTGATCAACTTCATTGTCGGATTCACAGCGCTCACGCTTGCCTTTATCGTCAGCGAGATTGTTCGTGGCGGACAGTTGATCTTGCCGCCTAGTCCACTAAGCGATCCGGTGATCTGGCTAGGAGGCTTCATCGGTGTCGCTTTCATCGTTGTGGCTGCCGTTGTGGTGCGAGTGGTTGGTGTTCTCGTATTTGCGCTGCTGTCGATCACGGGCCAACTCTCGGGTGCGATCCTGCTCGACACTCTGTTCCCCCAAGGCAATGTCACCCTGAGTGCCGGTCTGTTCCTCGGCGTTGCTGTAACAGCTATAGCAGTCGTCGTTGCCACCGTTGCCAAACCGTCGCGCGCTCCGTCAAATTCGTAGCCTCCCCAGCTCCTACCTCGTCCCACTAATCCGGCCGGGCCTGGCTCCGAGTCAATAGTTCGACTAGTGAGCGGGCAACAACGCCTGGCAGGTGCAGGACGCTTGCAGGCAAGTGCGCGATAATGGAGTAATGACCGCAACGATTCTCGACGGTAAGCAAACTGCGTCCGATATTAAGGCTGAACTAGCCACTACTGTCGCCGAACTTACGGCACAAGGCAGCAAACCTGGTTTAGGTACTGTGCTTGTTGGTGATGATCCGGGCAGTCATTCGTATGTGGGTGGCAAACACCGTGACTGTGCTGAGGTTGGCATCGAATCGATTCGGGTCGACCTACCCGAGACTGCAACTCAGGTAGACGTTGAAGCCGCGATCGCTGACTTGAACGCGGCACCGGAGTGCACTGGCTACATCGTCCAGTTGCCGCTCCCAAAGGGGATCGATCAGCAGCGCATCCTCGAACTCATGGACCCGGCTAAGGATGCCGACGGGCTGCATCCGCTCAACCTTGGCCGCTTGGTCTTGGGTGCCCCCGCGCCATTGCCGTGCACTCCGCAGGGGATCGTTGAGCTTCTGCGCCGCTATGAGGTGCCAATCGATGGTGCCGAAGTTTGTGTCGTTGGTCGCGGCGTCACGGTCGGGCGACCACTTGGTTTGCTTTTGACCCGTCGCACTGAGAATGCCACGGTCACCTTGTGTCACACCGGAACCCGCGATCTAGCCGAACATATTGCCAAAGCTGACATCGTGGTCGCGGCTGCTGGTGTTCCGGGCCTAGTTAAAGCCGAGTTCGTCAAGCCCGGCGCCGCAGTGCTCGATGTCGGAATCACGCGCACCGACGCAGGTCTAGTGGGCGACGTTGACCCCGCAGTTGCTTCAGTCGCGGCCTACCTAGCGCCGATGCCAGGCGGAGTGGGTCCCATGACCCGTGTGATGCTCCTCAAGAACGTCGTAGAAGCGGCCTTATCCCAGAGATAACTGGGTGCTCAAAGTTAATAGGTAGATCACTATCTTCATAGCCACGTGATCTTCCCACTAATTCAGAGGGCAAGCTGGCAGAGACCTGTGAAATCTATAAGAGCCTTGTAACTCGCCATTCGCTAAGGGGCAACCCACCGTTTTCTTGGACTAAAGTGGTGATGTGACTGATTCTGGGGCGGCAGCTGCATTCTTGGGGAGACCTGAGCGTTCGCTTGACCCATCAGTTCATTCCGACAGTGCGGCTCAGGCAGATGCGCAGATTGTTCCTTTGCCAATTCCAGCGCCGTCCGCCTCGCCCGAAACAACTACCCGGTCCGCCAAATGGATTGGGATGGCCGGTCTCGTAGCACTCGGCATAAGTTTGTTCCTGACGTACTTCGGCACGTTCATGATCGGCCTGTTCGGGCTTGCGACGACCGTTGCCGCTATTGGATTTCTGCGGGCGACTTTGCCACGTGCCACCATGTCTTGGTTTGCTTCGCGTAACCGTGCGTTGGATTGCACGCTCTATTTTGGCTTCGCTCTCGCTCTTGGCGTTCTCGCACTGGGGATCCCGCAGTAGCGCTTGTCCCTTCGAGTTCTCTCGCCTGAACCCGTAATCTGTCGCTTGGTACCGGCGATATATGCTCAACGTAGATATTTGCGTTACTAATAGTGATCCAAAAACGATTCGAAAAGCGATCTTCATAACCGAAAGGCGAGAGCTCTCAATGGCACGTTCAGGCAAGGTAACAGTTGTAGGTGCAGGCTTCTACGGTTCGACCACAGCAATGCGGTTGGCCCAGTACGACGTATTCGAGACTGTTGTCTTGACTGACATCGTCGATGGCAAGGCAGAGGGCCTCGCGCTCGATATGAACCAGTCCCGCCCGGTTGAGGGATTCGAAACCCTCGTCGTGGGTCAGACCACGACCGTCGATGGCGGCGGCTACGAAGCCATCGCTGATTCCGACATCGTGGTGATCACCGCTGGACTTCCTCGCAAGCCAGGCATGAGCCGCATGGATCTGATCGAGGTGAACGCCAAGATCGTCCGCGGCGTCGCTGAGCAGGTCGCCAAGAACGCTCCGAACGCCGTTGTGATCGTTGTCTCCAACCCACTTGATGAGATGACCGCGCTCACTGCTCTTGCCACCGGATTCCCCAAGAGTCGCGTGATCGGCCAGGCTGGCATGCTCGACACCGCCCGCTTCACCAACTCGGTCGCCGAGGCTGCCGGCGTTGAGGTCGGCGAGGTTACGACTTTGACCCTTGGATCCCATGGCGACACCATGGTGCCGGTTCCGTCCAAGTGCACCGTCTCGGGTAAGCCGTTGGGTGAGGTGCTCGACCAGGCCAAGATCGACGAACTCGTTGACCGCACTCGCAACGGTGGCGCCGAGATCGTGGCCCTACTCAAGACCGGTTCGGCTTACTACGCTCCATCGTCCGCTGCCGCTTATATGGCCAAGGCTGTTCATACTGACTCGCATGAGACCCTGCCGGTTTGTGCCTGGGTCGAGGGTCAGTTCGGCATCGAAGGCGTGTACCTCGGAGTCGAGGCCGAGATCGGTAAAGAAGGTGTCGTCAAGGTTGTTGAGACTGACCTGACTGACACTGAGCTTGCTGGACTCAAAGAAGCTGCTGAGGCCGTCCGCGAGAAGCAAGCTGACGTCGCTGATCTTTAGTCCAAACCACGTCTAGTTCAAATTTTGTCTGTCTGATCGATCCGAAACAGAATCGGAAGAAGTGAGGAACCTATCGTGAGCAAGATCAAGGTAAAGAATCCAGTAGTTGAGCTCGACGGCGACGAGATGACCCGCATCATTTGGTCGTTCATCCGCGAGCAGTTGATCTTGCCGTACCTCGATATTGACCTCAAATACTTTGACCTTGGGATCGAGAAGCGAGACGAGACTCGCGACCAGATCACGGTGGATGCGGCTAACGCGATCAAGGAGTACGGCGTTGGCGTCAAGTGCGCGACCATCACTCCGGACGAGGCTCGTGTCGAAGAGTTCGGCTTGGCGGATATGTACAAGTCGCCGAACGGAACGATCCGCAACATTCTTGGTGGTGTGATCTTCCGTGAGCCGATCGTGATCGAGTCGGTTCCGCGCTTGGTTCCTGGCTGGACTAAGCCAATCGTCATTGGCCGCCACGCATTTGGCGACCAGTACCGCGCCACCAACACCTTGATTAAGGGCAAAGGCAAGCTCACCATGAACTTCGTGCCCGAGGATGGTTCGGAACCCATCGAGCTCGACGTGTTCGACTTTCCCGGTGACGGTGTCGCGATGGCGATGTACAACCTGGATGATTCGATCCGCGACTTTGCGCGTGCTTCCATGAACTACGGGCTTTCGCGTAACTACCCGGTTTACTTGTCGACCAAGAACACGATCCTCAAGGTCTATGACGGCCGCTTCAAGGACATCTTCCAAGAGGTCTACGACACGGAGTTCAAGGAGCAGTTCGAGGCTGCTGGTCTGACCTACGAGCACCGCCTGATCGATGACATGGTCGCCTCCGCGCTCAAGTGGGAGGGCGGTTATGTCTGGGCCTGCAAGAACTACGACGGCGATGTTCAGTCTGACACCGTGGCCCAGGGCTTCGGATCGCTTGGTCTTATGACCTCTGTGCTCACCACCGCCGATGGCAAGACGGTCGAGGCCGAGGCCGCACACGGCACCGTTACTCGCCACTACCGCGAGCATCAGAAGGGCAATCCGACTTCGACCAACCCGATTGCTTCGATCTTCGCCTGGACCCAGGGTCTGTGGCACCGTGGCCGGATGGACGATACTCCTGAGGTTTCTGAATTTGCCAAGACCCTTGAGCGTGTCTGCGTAGAGACCGTCGAGTCAGGCAAGATGACCAAGGACCTCGCTCTATTGGTCGGTGGTGGACAAGAATGGCTCACCACGCAGGAGTTCCTTGCTGCAGTAGACGAGAACCTTAAGACTGCTATCAACGGCTAGTTTTTATCTTCTTCGTTTAATTCACTGACTTTTTAGTATTTTTGATCGTCCTTTTGGTGACTTCTTAGTTGCCCTATTTAACTATTTCCTTCGATTGCTACTAAAAGTAGCCGAAAGAACACTTTAAGTGATCATGGGAAATTTAGCTTCGGTAGCTCTCTGTAGTGCTCATGATCATTTCAGTAACTGCATGTATAAATTCGTTGAAAATCCTGGAGAAATAAGGATTTCTTGATCATTTTCTGTTTGATCAACTTCCCTAGTGGGCACCACTTAGTTGTCAAGAAAAACAGAAAAATAGAAGCTAGAAACTGCAAGAACAAGATCGATGACGAAGATCAACTTCAGACTCTCGAGCAAAACAAATGACCGACGAAGGTCCTAACGAAAGAAGGCAACAGTGGCTAACAGCAAAATGAAGAAGCGTGCAGGAATCGCAGTACTCGCGGGTGTTGTAACCGCAGGTGCTCTTGGTGCATCTGCTGCCAGCCTGGGTGAGTTCAACGTACAGAACCTCGGTTCCAGCGAAGGCCTAGTGACATCGTGTCAGGATCCCAAGCAGAAGATCAATGTGAACTGGGGAGTCGCTCAGAAGCAGACTAAGAAAGAATCCGCTCTGGCTACCTTCACTGTGTCGAACCTTTCGCAAGCTTGCGTCGGTGGCGAAGCTCAAATGATCATCCGCAATGCCAGCAACCAGCCGATCGGTGGAACCTTCGACGGAACGGTCAAGAAGTCTGAGGATGGCAAAACCGGTGTATTCCAAGGCACAAACACAGCAAATCCGGCTGACGTCAGCAGCTTCGTTCTGACTGTCTCCGGTAACCCCGTTAGCTAAAGCTAGCTAGCCAACATTTACTTGGCGGTCAATTTCATAACCGCTGAACGAGTATCCCCGCCATTAGGTCAATGACCTTCCGGCGGGGATACTTTCGTCCTCAGACTCTTCTTCTAATTCGCTTCTACGAGGCCACAAAACCCAGATCACGATTGCGCCGGCGATCATGGCGATGAAGATGGGAGATTTAATGAGAGTTAACCATCCAGCGACACCTGGAATCGTGATCGCTACTTTGCCAAAGATCCAATCCGGCGGGATCTCCCATGGATCCGGCGACTTTTTATTGTCCCCTTGCGTGATGTAGTTGCCATTCTCAAGGCGCTCGGTTATCCGGTGGATAACCATGCCCTCGATGTCGCCTTGTTGGACTCGATAGACGATTATGTTGCCGACGTCATAGTTCCCGCTGTAGTGGCGAAGCGCGATGGCTACATCGCCGGTGTAGAGAGTCGGTTCCATCGAGTGCCCTTGAACCTTGGTAATGGTCACCGGGCCGCCCCAGGTTGATGGCCAAGCAAAGAGGATTGCTGCCACGATTACGAGTACCCAAAACGCGTTGAGTAGCTTTCTTAGAACCCGACGGAATAGGCCAGGTTGATCGTCGGGTTCTGGTTCGACCTGGTCGGGCTGAGATTCGAGTTCGTTATTGCTCATTGGCTTTTACCCTAGCGACTTAACCGCCGAATTGGTGAGCGATACTGAACAGATGACCAGAATCATCTCGATCAATGTCAACGGTATTCGCGCTTCGGCTCGTAAAGGTGGGCTAGACAAGCTAGCGGCGCTAAAGCCCGATGTTGTGTGTATGCAAGAAGTTCGGGCCAACCGGGAACAGCTAGACGAAGCCTTGGCTGGTTCTGAATTCGCCGGAACCAAATGGAGCATCTACTTGGCCGATGCCGAGGCTAAGGGTCGGGCGGGAGTCGCGATCCTCAGTGAGTTGCCCGTGACCAGTATCAAAGCTTCGGTCGGTTCGGCACAGTTTGCAAAATCAGGTCGCTGGATCCAAGGCGATATCGACACCAAAGTAGGCCCGTTGACCATCGCTTCGGCATACATTCCCACCGGTCAGGTCGACACCCCTAAACAGATCGAGAAGTATGCCTTCCTCGACGCCATGACTAAGCGGCTACGGGCGCTCCATAAGGCTGCTAACAATGGTGGAAACCAGGCGCTTGTTGTTGGTGACTACAACATCGGTCGTACTGAACTTGACATCAAGAACTGGCGCGGCAACGTCAAGAACTCTGGCTTCCTACCCGAAGAGCGGGCGTACTTAACCAAGTGGGTCGATTCGGGGTGGGCTGACCTTGGCCGCGACTTTGCTGGCGAAGTTGAGGGGCCCTACACCTGGTGGTCGATGCGCGGTCAGGCATTCGACAAAGACACAGGATGGCGGATCGACTGCATGTACTCGACCCCTGGCTTGGCTTCTAAGCTCAAAAAGTTCGAGGTGGATCGCGCGCTTAGCTACGACACTCGCTGGTCCGACCATGCTCCGGTGATCGCCAGTTTTTAGCTTGTAAGCTACGACTATGTCGAAATCTCGCGTGCTTTCGGGCATTCAACCTACAGCCGACTCGTTCCATCTGGGCAACCAGTTAGGGGCACTCAATAGCTGGGTTGATTTGCAAGCCGAGTATGACTGTTTCTACTTCATCGCGGATCAGCACGCGATCACGGTCGAATATGACCCAGAGGTATTGCGGAACCGGACACGCGTTTCGTACGCGCAGTTGCTGGCGTTAGGCGTCTCACCCGAGCAGTCCACGATCTTCGTGCAGAGCCAGGTGCCCGAGCATTCTCAACTCGCTTGGGTGCTAAGTTGTCTGACCGGATACGGCGAAGCCTCGCGCATGACGCAGTTCAAGGACAAGTCGGCTAAGGGCGGGGCAGGTTCAGCATCGGTAGGTCTGTTTACTTATCCGATCCTGCAGGCCGCCGACATCTTGCTCTACCAGCCCGAATTCGTTCCTGTCGGCGAGGACCAGCGGCAACACTTGGAACTTACTCGCGATTTGGCCGGGCGCTTCAACGGTCGCTTTGGCGAAGTCTTCGGACTACCTAAGCCACTGATTGTCAAAGCGACTGCAAAAATTCGTGACCTTCAAGACCCAACTAAGAAGATGTCGAAGTCGCTTCCGACCGGCTGTTTGTTCTTGCTGGATGACCCCAAGAAAATCGAAAAGAAGATCAAGTCTGCCGTCACCGATAGTGAGACTGTGGTCCGATTCGATGAAGAGAACAAGCCAGGCGTCTCGAATTTGCTGAGCATTCTGTCGGCGTACTCGGGGGAGTCGATCGCAGACCTCGAGGTGCGTTACGAGGGCCAAATGTATGGGCCGTTCAAGACTGAGGTTGCTGAGGTCGTTGTGGACTTCGCCAAGGGCTTCCAGGAGCGGACAAACGAGTTGCTGGCAGACACAGGAGCACTAGATCAGCAAATCGCTTCTGGAGCCACTAAAGCCCGTTCCGTGGCGCAGCAGACTTTGGACGCGGTTTACGAGAAGTCAGGCTTCTTGCGCTAGTTAGTAAGTATGCGAGTGGTCATGTGAACGCAGATCCACATGATGTCTGGCGGGAGAACTCCCAGAACCGCGCCTAGCGGCGATAAGCATCACGCGCAACCGGAGAACCGCAACAGCCAGGAGCGCTAGAGTGGCAAGCCACAGAACAGGCTTGAACAATGCACTAAGCAAGCCTGAACCCAGTTCTGAGCCGGTGGTCTGTGCCGCTGCTTGCACTGTCTTACCCTCGTTGGCAACAGCCAAATTGTCGATAGCAGACTGCTGATCAGCTTTAGGAGTTCCATCGGCATTCAATTGAACGGCGGCAAGTGATTGGCTTGGCAGTCGAGGTGCTACCTCGGGCAGGCTCCCTACAGGCGTGACCTTATCTGCGTTGGCGAATCCCCAAGTCAGCAGCTGCTCTGACAAACGCTCCGTCGACCTGGCTGCACGCATGAGAGACATGACTAGGGTGCGACCGCCGCGTTGAGTGGCGGCAACGAATGTGCGGCCAGCCTGCGAGGTGAACCCTGTCTTGCCACCTAGCGAACCTTCATGATCGTTTAGCAAAAGACGGTTTGAGGTCCAGATTGGGTAGGTTCCACGGACCGTACGATCAGAATTCTTGTCTGTTGCGTCGACAGGTGGGCCAGGGAACTCGTAGCGTTTGACCGCCATGGTGTTGAGGAAGTCTGGGATCTGCATTGCATTGCGGAAGATCGTGGTGAGGTCGCGGGCTGTCGAATGCTGCCCCTGCTCATCCAGTCCGCTCGGATTTTTGGCGACAGTATTGGTGGCACCAACCCGCTGTGCCTCGGCGTTCATCGCAGCGATTGTTTGCTTCCAGCCGCCGTTGGCGTTGGCAATCGCACTAGCGGCATCATTGCCGCTAGGCATTAGGAGGCCGTGGTACAGGTCATCCACGGAGTACGAAGCTCCAGCTTTGACACCGGCCTTCATACCTTCGGCATCTTCATCCTGTTTGGTGCCGTAGTAGGTGGAGTGTGGGTCAAGGTGAGGCATCGTCGTAAGCGCTGTCAGAACCTTGAGAGTGCTAGCTTGCGGAAGCTTGCGATCGGGATCCTTCATAGCCAGGATCTCACCTGAATTGGCATCGGCTAGGACGAATGACCAGACGTAGTTCAGGTCTTCGGGGATCGGTTCAGCGTTCGGTCCAAGGTTGACTTGGATATCCGGTTGGGAGCTGGGATTCTCTGGCCCCGCCGCTTGAGCGGACGGTGGTGCGATGACGAGAGCTGCGGTAAAAGCAATCAGAGTCGAGATGACGAGAGCCGCGATACGGGCGTTTCTGAAGTAGCGAACCCACACAACAGGCATAGCGCTAGACCCGGCTTTGTTCATCCCCTAGAACCCCTAGTTCGTAACTTAGTTTGCTTTCCTGTCATCCCCGGACAGTTTGCCCTTGAGCGAGCAACACTCAACGATAACCCGCCTATTGATACCGCGCAGTCAGTTTGCGTGCGTGTCTTGGCAACAAACTCACTTGTCAAACAAGCCGTACATTCGACTTGATCGGTCTGGCTAGCTATTGATAACCGCGCGCTTGACTTCTTGAATCGCCTTGGTGATTTGGATCCCGCGAGGGCAAGCTTCGGTGCAGTTGAACGTGGTGCGGCAGCGCCAAACACCCTCTTTGGAGTTGAGGATCTCGAGGCGAGTCGCAGCCCCTTCGTCGCGGCTATCGAAGATGAAACGGTGGGCGCCCACAATTGCCTGCGGTCCAAAGTACTGGCCATCGGACCAGAACACAGGGCACGAGGTTGTGCATGCGGCACACATAATGCATTTAGTGGTGTCGTCGAACACTTCGCGCTCAGCGATCGACTGGATCCGCTCCTTCGAGGGGTCGTGGCCGCTGGTGATGAGGAACGGCATGACCTCGCGGTACGCCTGGAAGAACGGCTCCATATCGACCACGAGATCCTTCTCTTGTGGCAGACCTTTGATCGCCTCGACAGTAATCGGCTTCTTGGCGTTGAGATCCTTGATTAGCGTCTTGCAGGCCAAGCGGTTGCGGCCGTTGATGCGCATAGCATCCGATCCGCAAATACCGTGGCCACATGAGCGGCGGAACGTCAGTGAGCCGTCCTGCTCGCCTTTGATCATGGTGAGCGCATCGAGCACACGGTCGGTCGGGTAGACGTCGACCTGGAACTCTTGCCAGTGAGGAGCGGTGTCCTCGTCCGGGTTGAAGCGCAGGATCTTGAAGGTGACAGTCTGCTGCTGTGGCGCGGGTGCCGGTGTCGTGGCTTGCTCGGTTGCTGTGCTCATTAGTATTTACGCTCCATCGGCTGGTAGCGGGTAACAATGACTGGTTTGGTATCGAGTTTGATTTCGGTCTCGCCTGGCTGGCGGTAAGCCATGGTGTGCGACATGAAGTTCTCGTCGTCGCGCGTTTGGTAGTCCTCGCGCGCGTGACCGCCGCGGGATTCTTTGCGGTTGAGTGCACCAATGACCAGTAGCTCAGCCAGTTCGAGCAGGAACCCAAGTTCGATCGCTTCAAGCAAATCGGTGTTGTAACGCTGGCCCTTGTCCTGGATAGTCGCGCGGGTGTAGCGCTCTTGGAGCTCTTTGATGTCGGCGAGTGCCTGGGTGAGGGTCTCCTCGGTGCGGTAGACCTGGGCGTTCATGTCCATGGTCTCTTGCATGGCCTTGCGGATGTCAGCGATGCGCTCAGTGCCCTCGGCTTCGGCACCAGCATCCGTGCCAGTGTTGGGGCCGGATGCAGTAACTGATGGCCCAGTCGCGCCGTCGCGCAGTTTGGCGACCATATCCTCAACGAACTTGGCTGGGTCTTCAGGCAACGGTGCATGCTTGGCATTGTTTGCGTACTCGGCAGCAGCCACACCTGCGCGCTTACCGAACACATTGATGTCCAGCAGCGAGTTGGTGCCTAGGCGGTTTGCACCGTGTACCGAGACGCAGGCGCACTCGCCGGCCGCGTATAGGCCAGGCACGATGTCCTCGTTATTGCGCAGAACTTCAGTGTCGTTATTGGTCGGGATGCCACCCATCGCATAGTGCGCGGTGGGGAACACCGGAACGAGCTCGCTGATCGGATCCACGCCTAGGTAAGTACGGGCGAATTCGGTGATGTCCGGCAGTTTGGCTTCGATCTGCTCGGCGGGAAGGTGAGTGAGGTCGAGGTAGACATAGTCCTTATTGGGGCCAGCACCGCGGCCTTCGCGCACCTCTTGGAGCATGGCGCGGGAGACCATGTCGCGCGGTGCCAGGTCCTTGATCGTGGGGGCATAGCGTTCCATGAAACGCTCGCCGCTCTCGTTACGGAGGATGCCACCCTCACCGCGGGCACCTTCGGTGAGAAGAACACCCAGACCTGCCAAACCGGTTGGATGGAACTGGTAGAACTCCATATCTTCGAGTGGAAGTCCCTTGCGGTAGACGATCGCCATGCCGTCACCGGTTAGGGTGTGGGCGTTCGATGTGGTCTTGAAGACCTTGCCGAATCCACCGCTCGCAAAGATCACTGATTTGGCGGAGAACACGTGGATCTCGCCGGTCGCGAGTTCGTAGGCGACAACGCCAGCCGCGCGAGGCTCACCCTCGGACTCGTCAAGAAGTAAGTCAAGTACGTAGAACTCGTTATAGAACTCAACATCCTGCTTGATGCAGTTTTGGTACAGGGTTTGAAGAATCATGTGCCCGGTGCGGTCAGCGGCGTAACAAGCGCGGCGAACAGCTGCCTCGCCGTGATTACGGGTGTGACCACCAAAACGGCGCTGGTCAATCTTGCCCTCAGGTGTGCGGTTGAATGGCAAGCCCATGTTCTCGAGGTCGATCACGGCGTCGATGGCTTCTTTAGCCATAATCTCAGCGGCATCTTGGTCAACCAGGTAGTCGCCACCTTTGATGGTGTCGAAGGTGTGCCATTCCCAGTTGTCTTCTTCGACATTCGCGAGGGCTGCGCACATACCGCCTTGAGCTGCACCAGTGTGTGAACGGGTCGGGTATAGCTTCGTCAGCACAGCAGTATGGGCGCGCTTACTCGACTCCAGGGCTGCACGCATACCGGCGCCGCCAGCACCTACGATCACTACGTCGTATTCGTGAATCTGCATCTTCTGGGCTGTCCTTAGTTTCTTTGGGCTTGGAGCTTGTCTGGGCTCGTGGCTTGAGTCTCGTTCTTAGTCCGACTATGTGAGGTTCGGATCGAAGGTGAAGATCACCAAGGTTCCGAGCGCGACGATCAAGATCACCGCAATCGCCAGCAAAGTTTGGAGAATCAGGCGAGTGCGAGGTTTGTTGGCGTAGTCGTTGATTACAGTGCGAACGCCGTTGCCACCGTGGAGCATCGCGAGCCACAGCATGGTCAGATCCCAGAACTGCCAGAACGGGCTGGTCCAACGACCGGCGACGAACGCAAAGTTCAGTCGGTGTACGCCGCCATCTAGCAAAGTCATGATGAATAGGTGACCGAGCACGAGCACGATAAGAACGACGCCCGATAGGCGCATGAACAGCCATGAGTATTGCTCGAAGTTCGAGCGCGAGAGCTGGCGTTTAGTGCGCGGGTTTTGAAGTGCTGGAGCAGACATCAGGCACCTCCCGTCATGTGCTGAATCGATCTAGTCAGCATCGTGACAGCGGTCGGGATCATCAGGAGCACCCAAATTACGACGATGGTGCGAAGCATCGTGGCCTGGTATTTCGGTCCTTTAGACCAGAAGTCAATGAGGATGATCCGGATGCCGTTGAGTGCGTGGTACAACACCGCGCCAACGAGTCCGATCTCCATTAGGCCAACGACCGGGTTCATGTAGGTCTCGATCGTCGTGTTGTACGCCTCAGGAGAGACGCGCACGAGTGCAGTATCGAGAACGTGGACTAGCAAGAAGAAGAAAACGAGTACGCCGGTAATACGATGGGCCACCCACGACCACATGCCGTCTTTGCCTCGGTACAGCGTTCCTACAGCGGCCTTGGCCACTTCCGCCTCCTTTAGTGACAGTCTTCGTGACTGGGATTGTGACGGCGAGAAAGAGCCAGTCACGCAATGAAATTGCGACAGTCATCCAACCCTTTGAGTGTAGACCTTAGTTGGCTCGTTCTGGCAGTTGAGGTGGTCTGGCGATCCTTAGGTAACCCTAACTAAGCCAGTGATTTCGTTGTTGAAGAAGAAGGCTTCTCAAGCGGTATTTGGGGTACTTATTCGCGTTCGCGATTGAACCGTCCGGACAGCAACAGGATCACTGGAAGCGCGAGAACCATGCACGCCACGATCACAATGAAGAATGGGGGAAATGGCTGAGGTTCAGGTATCTCGCCACGTAACTGTTCGGAGGTGAGATCGACAAATCGATTCAACACTGCGGCTTGTCCGTCATGGCGTTCTTGAAGAAATGCCTGAGTCAGCAGATGCTTGGCCTCGAACTCGGTCGCATATGCCGAGTACACAACCCCCACGATCGTCACGTAAACGCCCGGCTTACCGATCTCGTTAGCAATCGTCTCGGTCACGACAGTAGGCCTGCCAGCCTGCGAAGGCAGGACAGCCACGTATATGGGGTCATCTGTCGCTTTGATGTGCAGAGCCAGTTGGTCTTGTTCTTCTTGGGTCAGTTCGAGCTGTGCCCGTGGGTCGACGTATACCGGCGGGTTCTTTTTCAGACCGGTAACTGCGTCATCCAAAATTCTGGTTCGCGAATTCGTCTGAGTGGTGGATGGCTCGTCAATTTCGTCTTCGAGTTTCTCAGCTCTTGATCCCCGGTCGTTCGGGTTGTTTGTTGTTGATTCGACTGTTTCAGGGTCAAGGATCGAGTCGGTACGAACGTTACTAACCAGACCTAGAGTTCCGCTTGGTGCGGCAAGACTAGGTTGAGCGAGCCAGGAGCCAAGGAGTGTCGCCCCTATGAGCCCTACTAGCAACCGCACCAGGTTCTTCAACATTTGCCCGTTCTTCGAAGCGTTGATCTTTGAAGTGCCAATCTCCAAAGCGTCGGGCTTCGAAGATTGGACTGGTGCTAGCTGGCTACTTGATTTCGCAGAGCACCGTTCCACTTGGAATTGTAGTGCCGGTCTCTGCCGAAAGCCCGGTGATTTTGCCGGCCTTGTGCGCGTTTAGTGGCTGTTCCATCTTCATCGCCTCGAGAACTACGATGAGTTCGCCCTCTTCGACTTCTTGGCCTTCCTCGACAGCAACCTTGACGACTGTTCCCTGCATAGGAGCGGCCAAGGCATCACCAGAGGCACCTGAACCGGCCGCCTTACGTGAGCGCTTTTTGGCCTTCTTCTTGGCAGGTGCTCCACCGCCGAGTGCGAGTCCGGCAGGAAGTGAGACATCGACGCGCTTGCCACCGACCTCGACAACCACGGTCTGGCGCTCTTCTGGCTCATCATCTTCGCCAGAACCTGCGCCATCGTAGGGTGCGATCTCGTTATTGAACTCGTTCTCGATCCAGGTCGTGTACACCGAGAAGGCTTCGTCTGGATCTGCTGGCGCAAATGCAGGATCGTTTACTACGACCTCGTGGAACGTCAGTGCCGTTGCAATGCCGGCAACCTTGAACTCTTCGAATGCGCGACGTGAGCGTTCGAGTGCTTGCTGGCGGTCCGCTCCGGTGACGATGAGCTTGGCGAGGAGGGAATCGAAGTTGCCCCCGATCACGTCGCCTTGGCGGAATCCGGCATCAACGCGGATACCTGGGCCAGCTGGCAGAACCCACTCATCGAGCTTGCCTGGCGCTGGGAGGAAGTTCCGGCCTGGATCTTCACCATTGATTCGGTATTCGATGGAGTGTCCACGAATCTCTGGATCACCGAACCCGAGCTCTTCTCCGTCGGCGATGCGGAACTGCTCGCGAACCAAATCGATTCCCGTCACTTCTTCGCTGACTGGGTGTTCGACCTGAAGACGAGTATTGACCTCGAGGAACGAGATAGTGCCGTCGACACCAATCAAGAATTCGCACGTTCCAGCACCGACGTATCCGGCCTCACGGAAGATTGCCTTGGATGATTCGTACAGACGCTCACGTTGATCATCGGTAACGAACGGGGCAGGTGCCTCTTCAACGAGCTTCTGATGACGACGCTGCAGAGAGCAGTCGCGAGTCGATACGACAACAACGTTCCCGTGGGAGTCACCCAATACCTGAGTCTCCACGTGACGGGGCTTGTCCAGGAACCGCTCGACGAAGCATTCACCGCGACCGAAGGCCGCAACGGCCTCACGAGTGGCAGAGTCAAATAGTTCGGGGATCTCTTCAAGGGTGTAGGCAACCTTGAGTCCGCGGCCGCCACCACCGAAAGCAGCCTTGATTGCCACCGGTAGTCCGTGTTCTTTGGCGAACTCAACAACCTCGTCGGCGGTCTCGACGGGGTCAGGAGTTCCGGCAACGAGCGGAGCACCGGCACGTTGAGCGATGTGGCGGGCTGCGACCTTGTCGCCAAGGTTGCGAATCGCGTCTGGTGATGGGCCGATCCAGGTGAGACCAGCATCGATCACGGCCTGTGCGAAGTCGGCATTCTCAGACAGAAATCCGTAGCCAGGGTGCACTGCGTCGGCCCCTGTTTGTTTGGCAGCATCGATCAGCTTGTCGACTACGAGGTATGACTCGGCAGCAGTCTGACCGCCTAGGGCGATAGCTTCATTGGCGACCTGTACGTGAATCGAGTCACGATCTGGCTCTGCGTACACTGCAACGCTCTCGATACCAGCATCCGCACAGGCTCGCGCCACGCGTACGGCGATCTCGCCACGGTTTGCGATCAGGACTTTACGCACTAGGACTCCTTAGTAGTGGATCCGCTTCTTCGCGGGTCTTGCCATGAGGTCTGGGGTGGACTACCAGAGCGCAATCCACCGGCGATCCACGTTTAATCACTAATGATCGATTCTAGGGTTCCCATGTCTTAGTGTCGCCAGACGGGTCGCAAAGTCTCGGCCTAAGGAGGTCCCTATGGACGTCCGACTGACACGTAGGTCCAGCCGGAATCGCGCCATTCGTTGGGATCGAGTGCATTGCGCGCATCAATCAGCTTGAGTTCATCGACTAGATCTGCTGTTGCGCGAGGATCTAGGTCTGCGAATTCTTGCCACTCGGTTAGTAGGAGAGTGAGCTGGGCATCAGTTAGCGCATCCTCAACGGTGTCAACAAATGTGATCTGAGGGTGGCTTCGTTGTCCCGTCTCGCGAGCTTGCGGATCGTAGACGACTACTTCAGCACCTTCGGCCAGGAGACGGGCAGCCACATCCAAGGCCGGCGAGTCGCGCACATCGTCGCTGTCAGGCTTGAAAGCTGCTCCTAGGCAGGCGATACGAACCCCAGCGAGCTCGCCAGCTGCCAGTGCTTCGGCCTTGTCTACGATGCTCTGACGACGGCGAAGGTTCTGGTCGTCCACTTCTCTGAGGATGCCTAGGCTTTGGCCGACGCCGAGCTCGTCAGCGCGAGCCATGAAGGCTCGGATGTCCTTGGGGAGGCATCCACCACCAAAACCGAGGCCTGCGTTGAGGAATCGGCGACCGATCCGAGTGTCATGTCCGATTGCGTCGGCGAGCTCAGTGACATCTGCACCTGCAGCTTCACAGATGTCGGCGATGGAATTGATGAAAGAGATTTTGGTGGCCAAGAACGAGTTCGCCGCGGCTTTAACAAGCTCGGCCGTGGGGGGAGAAGTGACGATGAACGGAATGCCTGCTTCGATTTGCTCGACGTAGACTTTGCGCAGCTGGTCCTCGGCGTAATGGTTTGTGACACCAACAACGATCCGGTCAGGTTCGAGGGTGTCTTTAACCGCGAATCCCTCGCGTAAAAATTCAGGGTTCCAGGCGATATGAATGTCGTCACATGGGGCTAGTTCCGCTACGCGTGATCGGATCCAGTCGGTTGTGCCAACCGGGACAGTTGACTTTCCGGCGATGACGCACTTACGCGTCAAATGGGGTGCGAGTGATTCGACTGCTGACCGCACGTACGTCAAATCGGCTGCAATCCCGTCCTTGGACTGAGGTGTGCCGACGCAAATGAAGTGGACATCGCCAAATTTTCCTAGGTCCTCATATGACGTGGTGAAACGCAAGTTGCCACTATCTAATGCGCGCTCCAACACGTTTGCAAACTTCGGTTCATGGAACGGCGTTTGACCTGCTGCGAGCTTGTCCAGCTTCGCTTGGTCAGTGTCTAGCGCGAGCACCTCGAAACCTGAAATTGCCATGCAAGCAGCATGTACTGCACCCAGGTATCCAGTACCTATAACGGTTAGTCTCGGCTTCATTGAGATAGCTTCTCATTACAGTCATTCATGTACAAGGAGGTGGGGCTATGAGTAGCGATGTGTCGTTGGTGTTGGCCTCGGCATCGCCTGCGCGACTCGGCTTATTGCAATCTGCAGGCGTGGAGCCGCGGGTTGTTGTCAGCGATGTCGACGAGTCCGTGCTCGAGAGTGAGTACGTAGCGCGACATGGATTCGGTCAAGCTGACAGTGCTGGTCTTGCCGCTGTGTTAGCTCAAGCCAAGGCTCTGGCGGTAGCGGATCAGCTTCAGTCAACCGATGCGACTGTCGTTGTCGGTGCAGACACGATCCTTGAATTCGGTGGCAAATCGATGGGTAAACCAGGTGATGCGGCGACAGCATCCAAACGCCTGCGTGAGATGAGTGGTGGGCAAGGTGTTTTACATACGGGGCATTGCGTAGTTGATCTTGAAACTCGAGAGTTTGTTGTGAAATCGGAATCGACTGAGGTTCAGTTTGCTGACCTGTCAGAGCAAGAGATCGCCGCTTATGTCGCAACTGGTGAGCCGATCCACGTCGCGGGATCATTCACGATTGACGGAATCGGGTCGGCATTTGTTACCGGGATCGAAGGCAACTTCACGAATGTAGTCGGTCTGTCGATTCCGTTGTTACGCCAACTTGTTGGCGAACTGGGCTACAACTGGACCGATTTCTGGAACAAGTAGCAAGAACTTTGGTGTTGCCTACCGTCCCGACAAGACCCAAGCGTTGGGAGCGCCAACTGGCAGTGAAGCCCGGTGTAGTACCGCTGGCGATGCCCAGGCCGAAACTTGTTCGGGCTCCTCTTCTGCCCCATTACCGACGGCACTGAACACGGCCACAAGGGCTGCGATCTCCTCGGCCGTCGGATTACCTTTGACAATCCGTAATGCGGGACGCTGGTCTTGAGCGCCATCGCCAACTTCGCTCTCGACCGCGGTGCCAGGTTCCAAGTCCTCGTTCTGGCTCATAGTGGGATGTTTCCGTGCTTCTTGGGTGGACGGCTTTCGCGCTTGGTCTTGAGGGCGCGCAATGCCAAGATCACCTGCTTGCGAGTCTCTTGCGGCATGATCACCTGATCCACGTAACCGCGCTCGGCTGCCAGATAAGGGTTAGCCAAAGTCTCGTTGTATTCGTCCTGTAGGCGAGCATTCTCAGCTGCAGGATCGTCCGAAGCCTTGAGTTCCTTGCGATACAGGATCTCCACTGCACCTTGCGCACCCATCACTGCGATCTGTGCAGTTGGCCAAGCCAGCGAAATATCGCCACCGAGGTGCTTTGATCCCATAACGTCGTAGGCTCCGCCATAAGCCTTGCGTGTAATCACCGTCACCTTGGGCACAGTCGCCTCGCAGTACGCGTAGATCAACTTGGCGCCACGGCGAATAATGCCGTTCCATTCCTGGTCAGTTCCTGGCAAGAATCCGGGAACGTCAACGAAGGTAAGCACCGGCACATTGAATGCATCACAGGTACGAACGAAGCGTGCGGCCTTCTCGGAGGCGTCGATGTCCAAGGTGCCCGCGAACTGCATTGGCTGGTTCGCGATGATTCCGACAGGTGCACCTTCAACCCGGCCGAAACCGGTCAGCAAGTTCGGTGCGAACAACGGTTGAACCTCAAGGAAGTCTTCATCGTCCAACACCGTTTCGATAACCGTTTTCATGTCGTACGGCTGGTTCGGCGAATCCGGAATGAAGGTGTCTAGGGCGATGTCTTCGTCTGAGGGCTCAAGATCAACTGGAGTTGGCTCGACAGGCGGCATCTCCATGTTGTTGCTCGGCAGGAACGAAAGGATCGACTTGACGTATTCGAGTGCATCTTCCTCGTCTGCACCCATGTAGTGCGCAACACCCGACTTGGAGTTGTGGGTCTTAGCGCCACCGAGCTCCTCGAACTCGACTTCTTCGCCGGTTACGGTCTTGATCACGTCGGGACCGGTAATGAACATGTGTGAGGTCTGGTCAACCATCACGATGAAGTCGGTCACGGCCGGCGAATACACCGCGCCGCCTGCGCATGGTCCCATGATCAATGAGATCTGCGGAATCACGCCGGAAGCGTGGACGTTACGCAGGAAGATATCGCCGTACTTGGCAAGCGAAACCACGCCCTCCTGAATGCGGGCGCCTCCCGAGTCGTTGATGCCGATTACGGGAACGCCGGTCTTCATAGCCAGATCCATGACTTTGACGATCTTCTCGCCGAAGACCTCGCCCAGTGATCCACCGAACACGGTGAAGTCTTGCGCAAAGACACACACCGGACGGCCGTCGATCGTGCCGTAACCGGTAACCACACCGTCGCCATAGGGACGGTTTTCTTCGAGACCGAAGTTGTGACTGCGGTGACGAGCCAAGGCATCGAGTTCAGTGAAGGAGCCCTCATCGAGCAACATGTGGATTCGCTCGCGAGCAGTCATCTTGCCGCGGGAGTGCTGCTTCTCGATTGCGCGTTCCGAGCCAGCGTGCTCGGAATCGTCACGTCGCCTAGTAAGTTCAGCAAGCTTGGCTGCGGTCGATTGCGGATCCAAGGCCTCGGTGGCCTCTGATGCTTCGGCAGACTGTGCGCTCATATACATCCTTTGTCAGGTCCTGCAGTAGCTGCAAGGTCAGTTCCACGAGCCGCGAGGCGGGTCTCGTTAGCTGCGATTTTGCTGCAATCTCACCCGGTTAGCGGCACCAAAATTCGTGCGCGCGCGAGCAGATTGCGACAACTTTGTCGTGATAGTACGTTAGCAACGTGCCTGATCAACAGAACCAACTCACCCCCGTAGACGCTGACATGGTACGCGCTCTTTGTGCGGGTCAAGGTATCGATAACGTAACCGTTCACAGCGTCGTGCAGACAGAATCCACCAATGCGGATGCTGCGAAGCTCGGGCAAGCAGGAAGCCACGACAATGATCAAGCGATCCAAGTCGTCGTGGCGGCAACTCAGACTGCCGGGCGTGGCCGCTTGGATCGGCATTGGACTGACCAGGGTGAGAACTCGTTGTCTTTCTCGGTACTCCGTCAGGTTCCGACTTCGATTCGACCTGAAAGTTGGGGTTGGATCCCGCTTCTTGCAGGGCTTGCCGTCGTTACTGTCGTACGTGCACACGGTGTAGATGCTAAGACGAAATGGCCGAACGACGTGATTGTTGAAGAGTCAAACGCTGACTCATCCGCTCTCGGTTATAAAAAGCTTGCTGGGATCCTCAGCGAAGCGGTCTCGAGTTCTACTAGTCCTGATCAGGTTGTCGTAGGAATCGGGATCAACTTGACCAGCGAAGAATCCGAATTGCCGGTTCCAACGGCAACTTCGGCCCAAGTAGCCGGTGGCACCAATCTCAGGCGGGAGTTGATCTTGGCCGAGATTTTGGTTGAGTTCGATCGACTGTGGCGGACGTGGGTAGACACCAACGGAAATGTTGAGTCAGCGAGACTTGCGGAACAGTATGAGCAGGTCAGTTCGACAATTGGTGCTCAAGTAAGTGTTCAAGGTGTGTCGGACGAACCCGTTCGTGGCACCGCGACCGGGATTGACGAGCTGGGCCAACTCTTAGTTGACCAGGGGAACGGATCTACTGTGACCGTCAACGTCGGCGACGTCGAACAGCTGCGCTAAAACTGGAAGCCACACAAACCGACCACCCCAAATTCCTACATCCGACCCTCAGAACGTGGAACGATGGGTCAGTGACAGATCAGTGGCTCGACCTATATGCGGGCGAGGAATTGCTGGCGGACATCCGAAAATCGGTATGGTCGCTAGCTCCTGCATTGATCTGGGCTGCTGTGATTGCGCTGGCGACCGGTGCAGCTCTCGGGGCGACTCCTCGTCTGGTCTCGCAATTTCCCAGTGTCATCCGCCCGTTTTACATCGCTCCGATCCGTTGGGCGATTGTTGTGACGGCCATTGTGTTTCTCATTGTGTTCGTATTTCGCAAATTCCTTGCTTGGAGTAGGTTCCGCGCCGCGGTTACGTCCCATAGAGTTGTAATCAGACAACGACCGCGGACTACAGGATGGGAGATTCCGATGCTCAATATCGTTTCTGTCGATGTTCTCTCGGGCAGGCTCAAAACGATGCTTGGTCACGCCACGGTCTCGATCCGCACTACTTTTTCTTATGAACCCGCGCTGATTGAGGGCGTTGGGCACGCTCAACAGGTCGCTAATGTGATCTTGGATCAACGACAGGATGTCCTAGCTGTGAACGCTATTCAACCGCAAACGACTGGCTGGGCACAGTGACCGAGAATTCTTCCAAAGACGAGCCCAAGGTTAAAGCGAACGCCAAGACGAGAGCTAACGGTAAGGCTAAGGCTGGTACCAACACCAAAGCCAAGCCAGCTACCAAGCCAGTCAAGAAGGCAGCGACTAAAACCGTTGCCAAGAAGGTGGCTAAAAAGCCAGTAGTTAAAAAGGCAGATAAGAAAGCAGCTAAAAAGACTGCGACTAAAGAAGTCGTTAAGCGTCAAAACTCCAGCGACGAGATTGCTCGGACGAGCATTGCTCCAGTTATTGAGTACATTCTGCATGGCCCAGTCGACCTCACTTTTGACGAAGTAATCGCTGAGGCCGGACTTAGCCAAGAACAAGGACTCTTAATTTGGCGAATCCTTGGCTTCGACGATTCCTCGGCAGACGGCCTCATGTTCAATCAAACGGACGTTGACGCACTCAAGGCATTCAAGCGAGCAGTCGACCGCGAGATGCTCACGCTTGAGGACATGCTCGAGATGGTGCGCGCTATTGCACAAACGACATCCCGGCTTGCCGACTGGCAGGCCACGATCGTCGGAAGACGACTGGAGGCTCTTGGTCTGTCTAACCCTGATAAGACGCCGACAGAAGAAGAGCTGGCCAAGGTGATTAAGTCCATTAGTGGACTTCGCCCGATCCTCGAGCGGTTGTTGTTACAGATTTGGCGCAGGCAAACTGTCGATAACGTAGTACGGTCGGATCGGGCGAGTAGTAAGCCGAGTGAGGCGAGCGATATCGGCACAGTTGCCTTCGCTGACATGGTTGGTTTTACGCGACTCTCGCGGGAACTTGAGCCGCACGAACTCGCCAGGCTGGTTGAACGGTTTGAACAGATCGTCACTTTGATTGCTGCTGAGACTGGTGCCAAGCTGATGAAGACAATCGGCGACGAAGTGTTGATCATGAGTGCGTTCCCGCAAGATGTTGCGGAGTTTGCCTTGAGTCTGCAGCAGTTCACTGAGAACGCCGACGAGTTTCCTGAGCTTCGGATCGGAATCGCTACCGGTCCGATGATCAACCAGATGGGCGACGTGTTTGGTGAGACCGTGAACCGGGCGAGCAGACTGACGGCGATGGCTAAACCTTCATCGAGCTATATCGACACTGAGACGCACGAAGCTCTTGAAGTAGATAACCGGTATCGATTCAAGAGCACACGCATGCGCGCAATCCAAGGTTTGAGTCGGATGACTGCTTGGGAGTTACGCCGCGCAAAAGATAAGTAGCGGGCAGGGAAGTTAGCGGAATTTAGCTGGCTTGAGCGTCTTGCTGGGCTAGATCGTCAGCGAGTTCGTCTTCGACCGCCGGGAAGACCCACTTGCGGTAGGCCCAGAATCGGAACAAGGTTCCAAGAATCAAGCCCACGACGTTAGCGCTGATGTTGTCAGCGAGTGCGCTGGTAAGGCCGAGGGCATAGTGGCTGAACCAGAGGCAGGCGAGGGCGATGCCCATGCCGACAAGATTCAGAACAACGAACAAAACATATTCGCGAGCCATAGAAGTGCGGCCGCGGTCACGGAAGGTCCAGAAGCGGTTAGCAAAGTAAGCGAAGGTCATGGCCACTGCGACTGCCACGATCTTCGCGGTCAGAGGTTTGCCGGCAAAAATCGCGAGCGGGCCGGAATACATAAGGAGGTTGAACAAGCCGACGTCAATGATGAGCGCGATAATTCCAACGACACCAAACTTGGCAGCTTCGCGAAGTAGATAGTCGAACTTGACCCGAGCAAGTGCGTAATAAGTGGCGACTTTGCCACGTCGTGCGATCGGCTCGGATGGGTCGCTTTTGGCAGGCGAAAGCGTATTAGAAGCATCGCGAAGATCAACTTCAATATTTGCTTCTTCGATGTGGGGGTCTTGGGGAGCTTGCGCCATAGTTGAATAGTACCCCTTTAGCCGACATTTGAAACTAAACGGAATTGTGTGGCGACCACTCAGACGAGTACGCTTCCAGCCATGAGCGATGTAGCCGAATCCAAGGCCCAGCAATACGAAGTCCGCGACACCACGCTTGAAGCGGCACCGGACACTCATCCTGTGACTCTCGTCTCCCCAGATGGAGTAACGGCAACGTTCGTTCCGGATGCTGGAATGGTGGGGGCGTCGGCCACCTTCGAAGGCGAGGAGTTCCTAGGTCAGCGTGCGGGAATTGCCGCGTATCGAGAGTCTGGCAAGACTTTTGGTATTCCGCTGCTTGCGCCTTGGGCCAATCGAGTTGTGACGACCGAGTTTGACGGTGTGGATCTCCAACTCGATGAGACTCCAGGGGTTCATCCAGATGCGAACGGATTGGCTATCCATGGCCTGCTTGCAGGTTGCCCAGATTGGGAGGTCACGCGCAAAGAAGCAGTCCAGTCTGGTGAGGACGAGGGTGCTTGGTTGGTGGCGACTCTCAAGTTCGACGAATCGCGTCCTGAGTTTCCCGCGTTCCCGTTTGCGCACCAGCTCACTATCTCGGTGCGACTTAAGGGCCGTAAGCTCACGGTTTCGACTTCGCTTGAGGCGATCAGTGACCGAAGGGTTCCCGTTGCGTTCGGATTCCATCCGTACTTTGCGCCGCCAGGTGCTGACCGACAAGACTGGACGCTCGAACGCCCGCTCACACATCATCTGCTGCTTGACGATCGTTCGGTGCCTACTGGTGAAGTTGAGCGGCTACCAGTTGGGCTCGATACCTTGGGCGATCCGGCAAACGGTGGCATTACTTATGACGATCTCTACGACGAGGTTGCTCCTGGTACCAAAGTGTGGCTTGAGGGCGGGCGCATGCGAATCACGTTCGACTATGTCGACGGTTACGACTATGCCGTGCTGTACGCGCCGGCGGATGCGCCACTGGTTGCGATCGAGCCCATGACTGCACCGACCGATCCGTTAGCCGGCAAATTCCCGATCCGTGTGGTTGAGCCGGGAGACAAGTTCACCGCAATTTTCGCCGTTTCGGTCGAGCGAACGTAGCTTCTTGGTGCGACGAGTTCGGCGGGAACGTCTTTGCCTAGTAAGATCGTTAAGTGACTGATTTTCCAGTTGTCGGCGTTATCGGTGGGGGGCAGCTTGCCCGCATGATGCAGCAAGCCGCTATCGCTCTTGGTGTAGAACTCAAAGTGCTCTCGGTAGGGCCGCGGGACTCGGCGGCGCTGGTGATTAGTGATGTTGAACTTGGCGAGCATACCGACCGTGAGGCGGTTCTCAATTTCGCCCACGAGTGCGATGTGGTGACATTTGATCACGAGCATGTTCCCGCTGAAATTTTGAATGAATTGATTAACGCAGGCATCCGGGTCGAGCCGGGGCCGCAGGCGCTCGTTCATGCGCAAGACAAGATCACCATGCGAGAGGCACTTACTGAGGCGGGCATCCCATGCCCGGCTTGGCAGGCTGTTTCGCGGGAAGTATCTGCCGACGAGTTCGTGGCCGCCGTCGACGCTTTTGGGCAGGCCAACGGATTTCCGGTGGTTGCGAAGACTTCGCGCGGCGGTTACGACGGTCGCGGGGTGTGGGTATTGGCCGACGGTATGCAAGCACGCGAACTAGCCAATCAAGCTGACCTCCAAAACAATGCCAACTGGTTGCTAGAGCAATTCGTCCCGTTCACACAGGAGCTCGCTGCTCAGGTTGCCCGAACGCCGAGTGGTCAAGTCCTCGCATACCCCGTGGTGCGTACTGTGCAGACAGATGGAATTTGCACCGAGGTTGTTGCGCCGGCGCCCGGCCTCGACGACGAAACCGTAGCCCAGGCCCAGTCGATTGCACTCAAGGTGGCGCAAGCACTAGGTGTTACGGGAATGCTTGCTGTTGAACTATTCGACTCTGAACAGGGTTTGCTTGTGAACGAACTCGCAATGCGCCCGCACAATTCGGGGCATTGGTCGATCGATGGTGCTGTCACGTCACAGTTCGAGAACCACCTGCGGGCGGTGCTCGACCTACCACTCGGTGCGACGGGTTTGCGTGCACCCGTGGTGGTGATGGAGAACATTCTGGGAACCGAATCCACTCCTGGCTACAGCGCCTACCCAGGCGTGCTGGCTCAGGATCCGCGCATCAAGTTGCACTGGTATGGCAAAGAGCCTCGTGCAGGGCGCAAACTAGGACATGTCACCGCCTATGGTGAAGACCTCGACGAGGTCGTAGGTCGAGCCAGGTTCGCGGCCAAGTCCATCGCGGATCAATAGATCTGTTAGTTTTCGTCAATCCGCTATGCGGCGATCGATCTGTATTTTTGTCGAGCAGCTTCTCCGCTAGTGCCCAGAATTGAGCCAATGACATCCCAAGGTGCGCCAGCTTTGCGTGCACCTCTAATTGCATCGACGATGTTCTTCTCTGCTGTGGCTCGATTCACAACCCACCTATGTATATCTGCTAGTTGGTCAGCAAACTGGAGTTCAAGTTCCGATGGCTCGTAGTCTTCAAACTTTTTGGCAAGTTCGTCGGCATGGGCCAGAATCTCTTCGGTTGACTTAGGCATTTCGACCACTTTCCTTTCTAGGTTGCATATTCTTCAGAAACTTTTCTCGTGCAGGCATCGCATGGAAGATCATGTATGTCTCACTATCGTCGCTGTATCCAACTTCAAGTAACCCTCCTGACGACGTAGGGCCAATGGCCATTTTCATTGAAGAGTCCACTGGAAATATTCGTATTGCATTGCGAAAAGCATGAACAATGTCGGTCTCGCCTAAGCCGTGTTTGTATGCGCTCTCTTTGAAAACAATGCTCATATAACAAGATAACTTGTTGGCCATCACTTGGCAAGTTATCTTGTGAAGAGGCTATTTGAGGTCGAAGTTTATTGTGGGGCTCGCCCGTTCAGCGCGTTGATCAAATAGGGCGTATTGTGGAGGTTTCACTGATAAAACAGCTAGCTGCTGGAGGATTGAATGGCTGACGATGTGCAGTCCGTAGTTGCGAGTGCTGACGGCGAGGGAACGCTCGACCGAGGTGTTGGTGCCCCTGTCGTTGGGATCGTCATGGGCTCGGACTCAGACTGGCCGACCATGCAGGCTGCTGCTGAAGTGCTCGCGGAGTTCGATATTCCGTTCGAGGCCGATGTTGTGTCGGCTCACAGGATGCCTGAGGTCATGATCAAGTACGGCCAGGAGGCAGCTGACCGCGGGCTTAAGGTGATCATCGCCGGTGCAGGCGGGGCCGCGCATTTGCCAGGCATGTTGGCTTCGGTAACTGAGCTACCGGTGATTGGGGTGCCTGTTCCGTTGTCGAAGCTTGACGGACTCGACTCCCTGCTTTCGATTGTTCAAATGCCAGGTGGAGTGCCTGTCGCTACAGTCGCGATCGGCAACGCCAAGAACGCTGGCCTACTCGCTGCGCGGATTCTCGGAACGTCAGACGAAGACGTGGCCGAGCAGCTGCGTGACTACCGCTCTGACTTGGCCGACAAGGCTTCATCCAAAGGCGCGGTCGTTCGCAATCATGCCGCTGATCTCCAGGGGTAGCAGTAGCTAACTGATCCATGCCAGCTGATTGGGACTCCATACGCCTTCGGGAGAATTACCAAGCAGTGGATCGATGAACTTTCTCATGAGATCCTGGGCATCGGCAAACAGTAAAAACTCAGCGCATGCTGGAACATTCGCGGCAGTTGATTGATACTGGTCGGCCCATTGGTTCGGTATCGAAAGGATATTCGTCGGTTCGTTACTTCTTCTCGTTCGTTCGCGACGAATTGCTTCCGCGGCATCGGCTGCACTCACTCCTGTTTGGGTAGTGGCGATCACTATCAAGTCGACAAGGTCTTTGGACCGAGACGATGGCTTTCCAGAGTAAAGACCTTCGATAGCGCAGACTTTGTCTGCGATTTGGTTTGCTAGCGGAAATATTCGATACGGAACAGTTTTGAGTTTCAGGTCTGTGAGTCGGTTGAGGGGATCCACTTCATCGAACTGGACTGCGTCATCGAATCCACTTACCAAGTCAACTTTGATCTTTCCCTTGCTTTGTACGCCGAGGAAGATGGTAAATGTGACTTCTAGTCCATCCAGATATTGCTGATTTCCGGTTTGAGAAATCGAACTTGACCCCATGAATTCGAATCTGAAGTGATCGCCAAGATCAATTTGAGAGCGGCGTCGCAAGTCCTCCAGAGCGTCATCGATCGAAGTGCGCCTGTCTTATGACGTCGGTCTTGTTGAGCGTGGGATTCAAAGTGCATTGTTTGTCTGCGGCACTTTTGATTGCTTGTTCGACAGCCCTGGCGTCGGGGTACTCTGATTCAGTCATTAGTAGTATCCGATACTTCGCTGGAAACACCGTTAGTTGTGGTGTCACTTTCGAGCACCAGTTGAGCGCCTTTCATGATTTGTTCAGCAATATTCTTGTTGAATCCTTCTGGGAACAATGACTTCGAAATCATCTTTGCTAGTTGTTCGCTGAAGGTTAGTTGTGAGTGAACCAAGCTCGCTTGGATAACGTCGTGCGCTGCGGAATTGTTGAGTTGGTTTGTCTCACGTATTTTGTCCATCATTTCTAGGAATGCTGGATCTTGAAGACGTTGGACAATCAGTGACGCAATACTCGTATGTGCGACTTGGTCTGCAAGGGATTCGTCATCAAGTTGCGCAAGTGTTTCAATTTGATTGAGGAGAGCTGCGCCATTGTTTTTCTTGAAACCATTTCGTGCGGCAAGCGGACTCAGTAGTCGTTCAAGGTGGTCAGAGTTGATCTTGCCAGCGCGGAATGCATCTGCATAGACATCCGCCACAAGTGACAGGTCGGTACGTTTTGCCACAAGGTCTGCGATGGCTTGGGTCGCGGTAACGGCAGGTAGGCCGTCAACAATTGTCACCGATTCCGCGTCGAGTTCTCTGATCCAGTATTTGATCTCTCGTCGCTGAGATTGCTTCCTCTTAGGAGCGCTGAATGTGAACGGCTCGGGTAGCAGGTCACCGATGTCGTGGAGCCAGGTGGCGGATGCGCCCGATACAACAAAATCTCGACTTGGGTTATTGATTCGTTGCTCTGCACGTACTGAAGGGGCAGTGCTTAGCCATGCGACGCGGAGGTCTTCGAGGCTATCGGTAGGAACGCCAGCATTTTTGTATACGCCGTGAGCGAGGCGTTCAATTTGGCCATTTTTGGCAAGTCGAGAGAGGTCGAGCTTAGAAACGCCTTGCGAAATTGCTTGAGATGCCGTGAATAGACCCCACTGGCTTTCGGTTAAGGGGTCTATCACTTTTAGAGCTTTAAGCGCTTCCATGCTTGGATAGTATCCCCTAAGGAGCTACTATTCAAGTAACTATTGACGAAAGTACGATACTTTACAAGCCTATCTTATTCTAGTTCGGCTTTGTCGAAGGACTGAACCGCTAGTTTGCGACCTAAATCGATCATCTCTTGTGCCCGGTAGAACTCAAGCGTTCGGCACGAATCCACGGGAACTGTCACAGTGATATCAGGCGGGTAGGCAGCCAGACGGAATCGAGCAACTAACGTCTGTGCTGCATCTGTCGACAGTGCTGTGATGTCGGAGATTTTGAGGGTGTCGACGAAGTCCTGGGTAATTTCTTGTGCCCCTGGAACCTCGGCGTCGCCACTGTCAACCTTGGGGCTTTCAAACTCGTGACCGGCCTCATTGATGGCATCGCCCGCATCGTCACCCGCATCACGTAGATCGCCAATGGTGTTGGTCAACCATTGGCGCCAGGCACCCGGCTCTTTATCGTCCGTGTAGTCAGGCAAGGCGCGCTTACCGTGAAGCGAGACGGCGATCGACTTGGAGGATTGTGACCGAGCGGTGAACTCGACCGGGATCGGATTCATTAAACCGCCATCGACCAAGATTCGTCCGTTGACTGCGACAGGAGTGAAAACGCCAGGGATCGAGATAGACGAACGCATCGCGGTGAATAGGTCGCCAGATTGAAACCACACTTCGCGCTGATTGATGATGTCCGTGGCAACGGCAGTGTAGGGGATCTCAAGATCCTCGATATTTCGGTCGCCGATAAGTTCCTTCAACGTATTGAAAAGTTTCTCTGCCGCGATGGCGCCAGGGCCCGAAGCTTTGGGGTCAAGCAACATGACGACGTCGCGTTTGTTGAGTCCAGTTGCCCAATCGCTGAAGTCGTCTAATTTGCCCGCGGCAAAAGCTCCACCGACGAGCGCACCCATCGAAGTGCCGGCCACGCTTGATATTGAGTAGCCGCGATCTTGGAGTTCGCGGATTACGCCGATGTGAGCGAAACCGCGCGCACCACCGGCGCCAAGTGCCAAAGAAACGTTTTTGTCGGTAGCCATAGCCTTATTCTACGTATGCAGGTTTCCAGATATTTTTACCGGTTAGATGTCTTTGGGGTAGTCGACTACACCTATTCGACTTCTACGCTGAGATGACTTCGGCTGTCACCTTGGAAGCATCGGCGATTACCAATCGAGCGAATCCACTCATCTCCATGACCAGGTCCAAAATCTCTTGGGAGCGAGCCATCGCGATGTCCGGGCTGTTAGACATCAGCGTCATATCAATCTCAATATGCTTCTTGCTCAGATCGGCACCGATGGACCAATCGCAAAGATCATCAAGAATGGGATCAACGCTAGCGAATCCGTCGCAAATCGAATCAAGTCGATTGTCATCCAAGTCGATGACAAGAATTTCGATCATGACGCCAATCATGGCTTCCCCTTCCAGCAAGGCTGACGCCTAAAGAATGCAGTGCAATTTTTCAGTGTACGCGCCGATGAGGCAGTAAGGACAATCGACTTTCTGTGACTGCCGCAAGGGCATAGGCATTGGTAGTAACCCTTGCGACGTGATACTCGCCAGCCGTTTCGTTCGACAAGTTTGAGCAAGACCTCAAAGTCTTTGTCTGTGTGTTTGGGTCTGGTCATTCGCTGAGGTTATGCGAGACCTGCAAAACCTGTTGATGTTATCCACAGGTGATGATTCCAGTTGCTAATTGATGTTGATCTTACTGTCTCTGAATGATGTCTGTGGAAGAGGTTTTCCCGAATGCTTAGCTGATTGCAGTCATTGCTTCTATCGCCAATGCCTCGTTGGAGTCGACGCAGATGAGTCCTCTGCTTTCGAAGATCTCTTTGCATTGAGACAACTCCGTGCACCCAAGAATTACGGTGTCAACGCCTTGATTCCGCAGCGATTTGCCAAGTTCAGTTAGGAACTGATGATCTTTCTCGGTGATGGTAGAAGTGCGCTTTACCGATTCAATTACTTCAGCTACTCTCGAAGCATCTTTTTCTGTCAAAGATTCATACCGAGTTCCGACTTCAGACAGATATGTTTCGTAGGCGGCGGCCTTCCACAGATTAAATGATGATAAGACAGTCGCTACTCGACTTCCCTTCCTATCTAGATCGTGAGCAACCGCTGCGAAGATGTTGAGCACATGAATTCCGTCTACTTTGGACCAACGTTCGAAAAGAAGATGTGCGGTATTGCAGGCAACGACGACTGCCGTCGCTCCGGAATCACGTAACTCTTGGATCGTGGCCTTGATCGTTGGTGAAGGATCTGGTTCTCCGAGATCAAAGTGTCGCCCTCGGCTCGGGATTTTGGTGTTGATGTCTATAAGGATTTGCGGATAGTTCCAGTCTTTTGTGGCGGCTACCTGAGAGTAGAAGCAGTTCAAGAACTCAATAGTTGCCCAGGGGGCTACTCCGACGACCCCAAGTACGCCTTCGTCATTCGGCCAGTCGACTTCTCCACCGAGTGGTACTACTTTCACCATCAGTTATCCAGTACGAATTCGTAGACGCGTAGTCGAGTTTCTGGATACTTGTTGAGTGGGCATCCTTCGTAGAAAACGTTCTCATCTTTGACCAATTTGAAGCCGTTGGACGTCATCAAATCGATGTACTCGTCACGCGTACGATAGACAGCAGAATATTCGCTATCAAGGTGTTCAGAATGTGCTTGGTTGATTTCGTGTCGATTGGGGACCCCAGTCCCGTCTCGAACAACAAGTTTGCTGTT
>CAUJDH010000044.1 GCA_963169225.1 Actinomycetota bacterium | reverse complement strand
CCAGCCACAGGCTCGATCTCGTAACGCCAGGTCGAAACAGGCAACCGAAGACCCGTCACCTCAATCTCGAACACTTTGGGAGCTTCAGATTTGGTGACTTTGCTTGTCGTACGCCAGACCTGGATCCCCTTCTTGTTGACGCCCGCAAACACGTCGCCAAATTTGAGTGGACCGTCGTAGGGCACCCGAACCGACTTAAGCTCGGGGCTCCACGAAGGCATTCGAGACACATCGGCAATAGCGTCGTAGACCGCCTCAGGCGAGGTTTGGATTGTGATCGACTCGATGGCGGTATCTCCTGCTGTCATAGCTACACTGTACCGCCAAAACGCTATCGACCAAGATCGAAGCGATCCAGCTCCATCACCTTGACCCAGGTGTCAACGAACTGATTGACGAACTGCTCCTTGGCATCATCACCCGCATAGACTTCTGCCAACGCACGTAGTTCGGAATTCGAACCGAACACGAGGTCGACCCTGGTTCCGGTCCACTTGGCTTCGCCTGTCGCACGATCCACACCTTCGTAAGTTGTGTCCGAAGTGGGCTTCCACTCAGTATCCATATCAAGCAGGTTCACGAAGAAGTCGTTGGTCAATGCACCCACATTGTCCGTCAGAACTCCATTATCGGATCCGTCAGCGTTAGTGCCGATCACACGCAAACCACCAACGAGAACGGTCATCTCGGGTGCGCTCAACGTGAGCAGATTTGCCTTGTCAACCAATCTGTATTCGGCTGGTAACGAGCCATCTGTCGAGTCATAGTTGCGGAATCCGTCAACTTTTGGTTCGAGTACTGCCGCCGACTCGACATCCGTCTGCTCTTGAGTGGCATCGCCTCGGCCAGGGGTAAACGGAACCGAAACTTCAACTCCGCCTGCCTTGGCAGCCTGCTCGACGCCAAATCCGCCAGCTAGCACGATCAAATCGGCCAACGAAATTTGCTTGCCATGTCGAGCATCGGAGTTGAACTCCTCACGGATCACCTCAAGCTTGCCCAGCACCTCAGTCAGCTGTGCAGGATTGTTAACTTCCCAAGTGCGAGCTGGCTCGAGGGCAATCCTGGCACCATTGGCACCACCTCGTTTGTCACTGCCGCGGAATGTCGAAGCCGAAGCCCATGCCGTTTGCACCAACTGCTGAACAGTGAGTCCCGACTTTTCAATCGACTTCTTGAGCTTGTCGATGTCTTTATGATCAACAAGTTTGTAGTCAGGCGCGGGAATTGGGTCCTGCCACAGCAGTTCTTCTTGCGGAACCTCCGGACCGTAGTAGCGCGTAATCGGACCCATATCGCGGTGCGTGAGCTTGAACCAAGCGCGTGCGAATGCATCTGCAAACTCGTCAGGGTTCTCGTAGAAGCGACGCGAGATCTTGCCATATTCAGGGTCGAACCGCAGCGACAAGTCAGTGGTCAGCATGGTTGGCACATGACGTTTGTCTGAATCGAATGCATCGGGAATCGAATCAGCTCCTGCCCCATGCTTGGGGATCCACTGCTTGGCTCCCGCCGGAGACTCACTTAGCTCCCAGTCGTATCCGAACAGATTCCAGAAGAAGTTGTTCGACCACCTAGTTGGCGTCGAAGTCCACGTAACCTCAAGCCCGCTAGAAATAGTGTCCGGCCCCGAACCTGACTTATAGCTGGACTTCCAGCCAAGACCCATCTGTTCGAGTGGAGCTGCTTCAGGCTCCGGACCTACGTACTCATCGGGATTAGCCATACCGTGCGTCTTACCAAAGGTGTGTCCACCAGCAATCAGCGCGACAGTCTCTTCGTCGTTCATAGCCATACGAGCAAAAGTCTCACGAATATCGTGTGCGGCCTTGAGTGGATCTGGATCACCGTTGGGACCTTCGGGGTTAACGTAGATCAGCCCCATCTGCACTGCGGCCAAAGGATTGTCGAGGTCACGTTCACCCGTGTAACGCTCGTCGCCAAGCCACTCGGTTTCGGGTCCCCAGTAGACGTTCTCATCGGCCTCATAGACGTCTTCGCGACCACCGGCAAACCCAAAGGTCTTGAAACCCATGTCTTCAAGTGCCACATTGCCAGCAAGCACTAGCAAGTCAGCCCACGAGAGGTTTTTACCGTACTTCTTCTTAACCGGCCAGAGGAGGCGGCGAGCCTTATCGAGGCTAACGTTGTCGGGCCAGCTGTTGAGCGGAGCGAAGCGCTGTTGACCCGTGCCAGCTCCACCACGACCATCAGCTACGCGATAGGTACCGGCCGCGTGCCAAGCCATCCGCACCATGAACGGGCCGTAGTGACCGAAGTCAGCTGGCCACCAGTCTTTAGAATCCTTTTGCACTGCGGCAATATCGGCTTTGACCTCGTCCAAGTTGAGCGATTCGAAAGCAGCCGAATAGTTGAAGTCCTCGCCCATCGGGTTTGTCGAAGGAGGATTGGGCGACAAAACCCGCAAATTCAATTGCTTAGGCCACCAGCGAGTATTGCCTCCACCTTCTTCGGTAGGAAGAGTGGCGTGCGCTACCGGACATTTCCCAGCGGCTGGCGGCTCTTCGTTAACTTGCTCAAATACATCTTGATCGTTGGACATCAGTCTCTCCTCTTGGACTTCTCCGGGCTGTTCTGGCTTTTTGTTTTCTGTTGTTTTATTTGCTTGGAAGTTCGTTGTGCTTTCTAGCTGGCTTTGGCCGTTTCCTGGCATTCAAGGCACGTGCCCCAATAAATAACTTCGGCCTCTTCGATCTGAAAACCGTTGTCATTGGATGCCTCTAGGCATGGGGCCGAACCTGTCGCGCAATCAACATCAGCAATAGCTCCACAAGATCGACACACCACGTGATGATGATTGTCGCCAACACGAGACTCGTAGCGAGCGACCGAATCCTTAGGCTGAATTCGACGGACGAGGCCGGACTTGGTGAGCACTTTGAGTACGTCATAAACAGCTTGATGCGAAATCTCAGGGTCTGTCTCACGAACAGCCGCCAATACTGTGTCGGTGTCGGCGTGCGGATGAGAATGGACCGCATTAATCACAGCCACTCGCGGCTTGGTCACCCGAAGCGATGCTGATCGAAGCATCTGCTCAGGTTCTTGGACATCGTGCATATGACCCATACTAGTCCTTTTCTTGAATGAGTCAAGATTGGCCACTCGATTGCTTCGCAGCTTTTACCTCTTTGACAGAATCTAATAGCCGTCGAGGTCCCTCAGGTTCAGGCAAAGGATGCTAAACCTGCAATTAACCCGACACTCTGGCTAGGATTGAACGAATTCATCGGCACCTTAGAAGGATGGGAAGACATGAGCAACAAAGACTCGGCTGAAGATCTTCCACCGGACAACACGGAGGGTTCAACGGAGTACGACGCACCAAGGAACCAGCTGAAAACAGATCCAATGTTGGAACTGGTTGTAGAACTTGGTGATGCACTAAACCGGTCCTCCTACCCAACCTCACGAGCTCGCGAAGTGTTGATCGACGTAACCCGAGCACACAAAGACGACATCACTGTCGAAGTATTCCCAACACTCGTATTTGGTGTAGATCGTCGCCACCATGACATTTCAGTCGCCTCAACAGGTGGCGCATTCCGATTCGACCAAATGGTAGACACACAGACGTTGATCCAACGCCTTAAGCACTCTGATGTTGAACCTGCTGAAGCGTTAAAAGAGCTGCGCACTATTTCTTCGTCTAAGCCACCATTCCCTGCATGGATCCGAATCGCTGGCTACGCACTTCAGGCCCTCGCCTTCGCCCAATTGTTCCGCATGGGGTTGCAAGCAACAGTCCTTGCGACCGCACTCGGCGTAGTGGTTGGCACCATCATGATTTTGAGTAACGTCAAAGGCACGTTTGCCGCACTCATGCCGGTGCTTATGACATTTATCTCTGCACTAGTGATCAGCCTGTTCGCACTAGCTGGCGACAGCGCCGATCCAGTTAGAACGGCCGCAGTGCCAGTACTCATATTGTTACCTGGGGCTACTCTGACTTGCGCCCTGATCGAACTTGCCACCGGCGACATGATTGCCGGGTCGTCCCGGCTGATTTATGGAATCTTCATCCTGATTGCAATGGCATTCGGTTTTGCCCTAGCCGTGGCGTTTGCGCACGTGCCGTCCGATACTTTGCAGGACCTACCGGAGGCCGAGTCAGCCTGGTACTGGCCATGGATCGTGGTACCGATATTTGCCATAGGCAACATCATGTACTTCTGCACGCCACGCAAGCTGTGGGGCATGATGATCGCTGTTACATTTCTTACCTACTGCACTCAACAGCTCATGCAACTGATCGTCTCTCCTGCATTCGCTGGCGGAATCGCGGCAGGTGTCGCGCTCCTACTCGCTATGTTCTTCAACAGCGAATCTAGAGCCGGCCCGAGCAGTCTGGTGCTGTTCTTACCTACGTTCTGGATGTTGGTTCCAGGATCGATGGGATTCGTTGCCATCAGTGGTGTCATCACCAATAACCGCAGCCTCAGCAGCATGGGAATCCAGGCGGTCATTTCGCTGATCAGCATGGCTGTCGGCATCATGATTGCCAGCATGGCTGCTCCCTTCTTTGCGCCAGGCCATAAAAAAGTTCAAGAGTACTTGAAGCCGACAGCGATCGTTTCCGCAACGATTGAAGCGACGAGCACCGTAGCCAAAACCGCGAAGAAGACTACGAAGGCAACTCAGAAAAGGAAGAAAAAGCACAAGTAATGAGCAATCCGAAGAACGTCACCTTTGAACCGAAATTGGTGGCCCAATGTGTTGGGTTCATGATCGGTTCACTGTTCTTCACCCTTGGAGCAACCCCGGGCCTAAGCGAAATTATGGGTCCGACCACCTGTAACTGGCTGTTCTTTATCGGCTCGTGGTTCTTCACCGCTGCAGGGTTCATCCAACTGCTACTGAGCGGCAATATGCGCAACACTCGCGGCAAATTGCGAGCCATGTGGCTTGCCGCAGCCACTCAGTTTGCCGGAACGATCCTCTTTAACATCAGCACAGGTGCGGCAATCGATGCCCAGACGACACAACAAGAGATGCAGCTCGTCTGGAATCCAAACGCGGCCGGCTCCGCGCTGTTCCTTATTAGTGGTGCTTTCACGCTTCTCGTACTCGTTCGTTCAGGCACTATCTGGGGTCCGGTCAGTAAGGACTGGTCTTCATCTTGGGTCAATATGCTCGGTTGTATCGCATTCGGTGTCTCCGCGTTCGGTTCGCTCGTACTCCCCGATGGAGCCATCAAAGACGCATTCTTGGCTAACTCAGGAACATTCATCGGAGCGATCTGCTTCTTCCTAGCTTCAGCAGTAATTCTCCCCGAAGCGATCAGAACTCGTAACGACAAACGACAACGCGAGCCGGCACACCTTGCTCAAGACATCATCGACTACCCGAAGCGAGTAGTAAAAAAGGGTGAAGAATATCCGAAGAAGGTAGTCGAAAAGGGCGAAGAGCTTCGCCTGGAACACCAGGCAAAGAAGCTCGAACAAGAGATGCACGAGCTTGAAGTTAAAGACGAAACACTTCAACGAGATGAACCGAAAACCACACCGACCAAGCCGACTAAGAAGCCAACAAAGAAGGCTGCTAAGAAACCACCGAAGTAGTCACACTTGAGGTCTACCTGAATTCCTTAGCTACATCGCCAATACTTTCTACTTGAATTCCTTGGCTACATCGCCAAGGAATTTGCATTCATCAAAGTCGCTCTTGTTGATTGTCCAACCGAGCCTGGAGATCACCAGGTTCTTGGATGGGATCGATGCCACCACTTGACCCCAGTGGCCTTCCATCGACATGGTGTCCTTGGGTACGTCTGGGTTTGAAGCACACGAACCACCTTCACGCGCCGGATGCCAGATCTGGGCTCCATACGAATGACCTTCGCCAGAGTCCTTGCCTGAGGCTTGAAGAAGCGGGTTCCACGAAGCTGGGTACACCTGCTGGCCATTCCACTTACCCTCGTTGAGGAACAGCTGACCCAATTTGGTCCAATCACCGATCGATGCCCATAAGAACGAAGATCCAACCTGAGTGCCAGTAGTGTCGGTCTCTAGCGTGGCCGTCTTAATACCTAGTGGCTTATAAAGCTTGTCGACGGTGTACTGCCAATATTCTTCGTTCGAAGCGAAGTGTGCCTGGTTGATTTGCGCGATGATGTTGGACACGGCACTCAGATATTCAAAGCGGGTTTCGTCGTCTGTGTATCGCGGATGACCTGCAGCCCAACTCGCCATATCCGGCTCGCCATAAAGCATCTTCACGACTTGACCCCACGGTTGATACGACTCCTCCATCTCGAGTCCACTGCGCATATAGAGCAGGTCGGCTACCGTGATTTGCGCGCGATTGTCCTGCGACCATTCGGCTACCCAACTTGGCGTCTTGTCCGCCGGGAACGCATTGATCACAGGGGTTTCTGGCTTAAGTCCAGTTTCTTCTGCACGCATGGCAAATAGTGTTGCTGCGACCGACTTCGTCATCGACCAACCATGCAGCGGCGTATTGGTTTCGAACCCTGGGCCGACTTCGCGAGCCACCAGCTTGCCGTTGTGCGCGATAGCAATACCACGAGCATTGATCCCGTTGGCATCACCAGACTGTTGCATGGCAGCTTGCAGCGTCTTCTTGAGATTGGCTTCGTCAGCTCCTGCGTTCGCAAGTCCGTCACTGGCAACAGCATCGCCTCTAGGCCAGGGTGCGGGATCCTCAGCCGGGGTTTGGAACGGAACCGCGTTGGAGTCTGCCGGAAGATCGAGGACACAGCCTTGATTGGGATGAAGCGTCGCGGTGCGAGAGAACATCCCAAGGAACTTGCCAGTCACTGACCGGTTTCCCTCGTCCATTTCGACTGAGATGACCTTGAATGCTGGGCTCGCGGGAAGGATGTCCTCATTGAAGAGAGTCTGCGCATCACCTGGCCGGTCAGCCACGAACTTGGCCGAGCACACGCCCTTAGCAGCCATTGCCGCACCGTTGGACGGAATTCCGGTTATCAAAAGGAATGCCACCACAGCAGCCAAAAGCAAAACAATAAGTCCAATAATGACCAATACGATCCACTTCAGTACCTTCGCCATAATCCCGATCATGGCACCGCAATACGTAGCGATCAACCGGGCTACACCCGGCTGCCCAATGTGGGGCTAACTGGATAAGGTGAGGTCATGGCTAGCGATAACCCTCAATCTGACACTGCACAATCCGTAGATTCGCCGGCATCTGACAGTACAGATACCCAGCAGACTCCCGAGCAGACTAAGGCTAAAGCCGCACCAAAACGACCGCATGTCGTGGTCCTAGGCGGCGGCATGGGTGGGCTGTCTGCCGTCAAGACTCTCAAGCGCGCAGATGTCGACGTGACCCTGATTGACCGCCACATCTACAGCACCTTCCAACCGCTGCTCTATCAAGTCGCCACCGCAACTTTGAATCCTGGCGACATCACCTACTTCTTGCGCGCCACTCGCGCTAAACAGAAGAACGTGCGGTTTCTGGCTGGCACAGTGCGTTCCATCGACCACAATCAGAAGCTGATTCATCTCAAAGAGAACGTCAGCGTCGAGTACGACTATTTGATCATCGCGTGCGGTGTGACGGCCAACTTCTTCGGCGTTCCAGGCGCAGCCGAGTATTCGATTCCGCTGTACAAGCGCAAGCAAGCCCTCGAGATCCGAAACCAACTCTTCGCCAAATTCGAGGACTACGTCGTCAACGGTCAAGATCGCGACCTGCGCGTCGTCATGGTTGGCGGCGGTCCGACCGGTGTCGAAGTGGCTGGCGCCTTGGCCGAAATGCGCAATTACGACATGCCCGTCACATACCCCATGCTCGACACCAAACGGATTCACGTGACGATCGTCGAGATGGGAGATCATCTACTATCGCCATTCGAACCAAAACTACGTGACTACACCTTGGCGCAATTAGAGAAGCGTGATGTCGATGTACGTCTCAATACGGCCGTCAAAGAGGTACATGAAAACGGCGTCACAATCGAGAAAGACGGCAAGGAATCATTCCTCGAATCCGAACTCGTGGTGTGGTCCTCTGGCATCACTGTGCACCCGACAGTCAAGGACTGGGGGGTTCCTCAAGGCAAAGGCGGCCGGATCGTGATCGACGACCACTGCCGCGTGCCAGGCGTGCCAGATGTTTTTGCCGCCGGCGACATTGCAACCAACCCAGACTCTCCCCTGCCACAACTTGGCCAGCCCGCAATTCAAGAAGGTCGGTACGCCGCCAAGTACATCAAGCGCAAGGTCAAAGGTAAGCCTGAGCCCAAGCCATTCAAATACTTCGACAAAGGAACGATGGCGACGATTGGTCGAAATGCTGCCATTGCCCAGGTCAACCACCTGCCGAGCCTTCGCGGATTCATCGCGTGGGCCATGTGGGCGGCAGTTCACGTAGCCTTCCTGGTCACCAATCAAAACCGTTTCTCGACCATGGTCAACCTGTCCAATAAATACCTGTTCCGCAGGAACCGCAACGCGATCGTCGGCGACACCCCGTACGGCTATTCACAACAAGCGGTGATCATCGGCAGCGAGAACGTCGTAACCCCTGTGGACCAAGCAGGCGATCATCGTGACGATGACGGCAATGAGATTCCTGCCGAATATCACCAACAACAGCCACCCAACTCCGACTAGTAACGCTAGCTCGTTAGCTCACTAGATCGGCTAGTTCCAACCATCGTTGGTCAAGTTCGGCCACTTCGTCTTCGATTGAGTTGATCTCTTGCATCTTCTCGGCGAGTAGTTCGTAGTCAGTCTGGTCCAGGTCGGCTAGCGCATTACGGTCGACCTTTAGCTGGTCGTTGAGCTTAGCGAGCTTGCGCTCTATCGCACCTAGCTCTTTCTCAGCAGCGCGAAGTTCCGCACCTGATAATCCAGGCGCGACAGCATCGTTTCCTGGCTCGTTACGTGACGAATCGGAACTTGATGACGGACCATTCTGATCGCTCGCCTCGAAGAGACGAACATACTCGTCCACTCCACCCGGCAAATGCCGCAGTCGCCCATCGAGAATCCCGTATTGCTGGTCAGTCACCCGCTCAATGAAATAGCGATCGTGAGACACCACTAGCAAGGTGCCCGGCCAGGTGTCGAGCAAATCCTCGATAGCAGCCAACATATCGGTGTCTAAATCATTAGTGGGCTCATCCAAGATCAAAACGTTGGGCTGATCGAGTAGAACCAATAGCAATTGCAGTCGCCGCTGCTGGCCACCGGACAAGTCCTTGACTGGTGTGGACAGTTGGGCGCTGTCGAATCCGAGCCGCTCAAGCAATTGACTCGGGGTCAGCTCTTGCGACTTGGATCCGGCATTGACGATGTAGCTGGTTCGCAGCCGACTCACGACGACGCGAACTGGTTCATCCATATGCTCGTCGAGTTCGTCCATGCGCTGCGTGAGCGTACGGACGTTGACCGTCTTGCCATGTTTAACTCGGCCTTGAGTCGGCTCCAGCGTTCCGGTGATCAACGACAGCAGCGTCGACTTACCTGCCCCGTTGACACCCAGGATTCCGGTTCGCTCCCCTGGCGCAATCTTCCATTCGAGATCGCGCAGTACCTCACGGTCGCCATAACTAACTGACACATCAGTGAGATCGACGACTTGCTTACCCAAACGTTGCATGGACATGGACTGCAATTGCACCTTGTCACGGATCTCCGGCACATTAGCTATCAATTCGTTGGCAGCATCAATCCGAAATTTGGGCTTGCTGGTCCTGGCTGGCGCACCGCGACGCAGCCACGCAAGTTCTTTACGAGCCAAGTTCTGCCGACGAGCTTCGGCTGCAGCTGCCTGCCGATCCCGCTCAACCCGCTGCAAAATATAGGCGGCGTAACCGCCGTCGAACGGCTCAACTATTCGGTCGTGAACTTCCCAGGTCGTAGTACAAACTTCGTCGAGGAACCAACGATCGTGGGTGACGACGAGGAAAGCTCCCTGGCCCTTGGTCCAGCGTCCCTTGATGTGCCGAGCTAGCCAAGTGATCGCCTCCACGTCGAGGTGGTTGGTCGGTTCGTCAAGCGCCAAGATCTCGTACTCGCCGGTCAATAGCTTTGCGAGAGCGACTCGGCGACGTTGCCCTCCCGACAGAGTTGAGATTTGGGCGTTCCATGGAATGTCTCTTAGCAGGCCATCGATGATGTCTCGCACACGAGCATCACTCGCCCATTCATACTCAGGCACGTCACCTACGACCGATTCAGCAACGGTCAACGAATCGTCGAGGTCATCGCTTTGGTCAAGAACTCCGACGCGTGTCCCACCGCGCAGCGTCACCCGACCTGAGTCCGGCTCAACCGTGCCAGCCAACATCCCCAACAGCGAAGACTTGCCATCACCATTACGACCAACGATCCCGATTCGGTCACCTTCATGTATCCCGAGGGTGACGTCATCGAAAACGGTCTTAGTCGGATATTCCAGGCTCAGTGATTCTGCGCCAAGTAAATGAGCCATAGTCTCTACAGCTTAGTCTGCCTAGTCGGAATAGAATCATCCGAACCAGATCGGGATTAATACATACAGAGCGACGATTACGACCACGACACCTACTACCAGGTCAGTCCACGTAGCGACAGTTTCTTGAGCGTTCTTGCCCTTCTTAGCTACGTGCATCAAACCTGCCAACAGCAGGAACACGCCTCCGGCAAGACCCGCGGGAACTATCCAGCCTGCTTGGAGTGCCAGCAACCCGGCCAAGCCCATGCCGATGTTGGCAGTGCCCAATTCACGGGCCAATTGCCGTTCTTGTTCAGTTGGCTTGTCGGCACCGAGAATCTTTAAGGTCTTCCCTCCGCCAAATACCTGGAAGATCCCAGCAGCTAGCAGCCTGGTGCCAACGCCCCAAAACACCCACCATTTACCGAACACAAGGATCGGCTCGCCACCATTCGACGAGAGCTCACTCCAGCCGAACACGATTGGCAACACAACGGTCTGAAGAATCGTCACTATGAAGTAGAACGTAGGCGTACCGCTATGGCCTTTTGTGTCCTTGTTTTCGGGAGATGACATTGTTCGCGATTCCTATTCTCTACGTCTGGTTCCTTGGGCCTTAGTACGCCAGTTCAACTCTGCTCGACGGCACCAGTTGGCAGGTACACACTACTTCTGGCGAGCTTCCATATATTGCTGCAACACAACTGCCTGGTTGTCCTCAGTGTTCTTGGCACCAAAAAGTAGGGTAACGACCGGATGTTCATCGAGGATCTTCTGAAGTTCATCGACAGCTGGATTGTCATCTAGTTCGGCAACATAGCGCTGTTTGAACTCGTCAAACTTGGCCGGATCGTGTCCGAACCATTTGCGTAGTTCATTGGTCGGCCCGATCTCTTTGAGCCACACATCAGCGTCGGCGGCCTCGTGCGTCTCACCTCGCGGCCACAGTCGATCAACCAAGACGCGATATCCGTCATCTGGTGCCGGTTTCTCGTAAACGCGTTTAAGTTTGAGGATCGCGCGGGAAGTCATATCCCCAACCTAGTCGTACAACAACAATTCCCGCTTCCCTCGATCACTCCAATTCAGTATGTTCGACTTAGAGACATGGCACCCAAGAATCCAGTAAGTCGAAGGAGAAGCCAGATGAACCAAGAACAACGTCAGCACATAGGACAAGCCAAAGGTTTTATTGCCGCTCTCGATCAAAGTGGCGGTTCCACTCCAGGTGCGCTCGCCAGATACGGAGTTGAGGAATCGGCATACTCCAACGACGAGGAGATGTTCAACCTCGTACACGAGTTCCGCACGCGCATCATCAAGAGCCCGTCGTTCACCAACGAGCACATCCTGGCGGCAATTCTGTTCGAAGGAACGATCGACCGAGATATCGACGGCGTAGGTACCGCCCAATATCTATGGGATCGTAAGGGCATCGTTCCGATCCTCAAAGTCGATAAAGGGCTTGAGGATGAGCGCGACGGTGTCCAACTGATGAAGCCAATTCCAACTCTTGACGAGATCCTGGCGAAGGGCGTCGATAAGGGCGCGTTTGGCACCAAGGAGCGTTCAGTGATCAAGCAGGCACGTGCCGAGGGTATTGCCCGAGTAGTTGATCAGCAGTTCGAGCTGGCGGACAAAGTGTTGGCAGCCGGTCTTGTGCCCATCATTGAGCCCGAGGTGGATATCCATTGCCCCGAGAAGGAGGCTGCTGAGGAGCTGCTACTCAATCATGTACTGCGGCATTTGACTGACTATGGTGCCGATCGCCAGGTGATGATCAAATTGACGATTCCGAGTGTGCCTAATTTCTATGCAGAGGTGATCGAACATCCGGGGATTTTGCGAACAGTTGCACTGTCGGGCGGATACTCACGTCACGAAGCTGACGAGCTACTAGCTAAGAATCACGATTTGGTTGCAAGCTTTAGCCGAGCGCTACTTGAGGGCCTGACGGTCAATCAGAGTGACAAGGAATTCGACGCTGAATTGGCGGGTTCGATCAAGGAGATTTACTCCGCCTCGATTACTTAGCGGTGCACTCAAATCGATACGCACTTAGCGGCGCGCCAGCCTCTTGACCCGATTGAGAGCCACTTGCGCGACTTCCTTGGGGTCGTATTCCTGGTTGCGGAAGGCGAAAGTTTTGTCTTTAGACAGAACCGAGAACTTGCTGTTGACCGACAGGATTGAACATGTGCTCTTGATCGAGAAGATCGATCCAACAGAGAAGACCGATCCGATTGAACCCACACTAAACAGCGAAGCGATCGAGCCGATATTGAACGCTGACGCGATGCTGCCAATCGAACCGA
>CAUJDH010000043.1 GCA_963169225.1 Actinomycetota bacterium | reverse complement strand
TGATGGCGGTAACAACACTGGTGGGTCCACCATCACGATCACTGGCACCGATTTTGGTGATGGTGCTGTGGTGATGATCGGTGATCAAGAATGTACTGATGTTCAGGTCGCTGACGGTGGCACCACGATCACTTGTAAGACACCGGCGCAAACGGATGGCACGTATGACGTGACCGTGACCAATATTGATAATGGCACCATCACTCTCGCAGATGCGTTCACTTATGTCACCGCGCCCGCGGTGTCGGGTGTGTCACCCAAGACGGGTTCAACAGCTGGAGGTGAAACAGTCACTATCAACGGTTCGAACTTCGCTGGCGGTGTCACGGTCATGATTGGTGGCAAGGCATGTGCACCAGTGACAGTGGTCTCAAGTGCCAAGATCACTTGTAAGGCACCTTCAGGTTCGGTTGGCAAAGCGGACCAAGTGGTCACGAATACAGACCACGGAACGGTGACGGTAAAGAACGCGTTCACCTATGCCGAGCCGGTAAGCGATACGGTCAAGCCTAACCAGAAGCCTGCGAAGATGAAGGTGAAGGGCAAGCCGACAGCGAGCAAGTTCAAGGTGTCATGGTCGAAGCCGAAGGACACTTCGGTTAAGCGCCCGGTCACCAAGTACATTCTGACTGTTCAACTGCGGGGCCGGAGCAAGGTGATCATCTTGCGCAACCTACCTAGGTCCAAGACCAGCTACACGCTCACGCGTAAACAGTTGACTCGTGCACTAGGCCTACGCAGTCGCGGGGAGTACATGGGAACGCTTACGTTCCTGGTCAAGGTTCGAGCAGCTAACGCCAAAGGCAAAGGTCCGATAGCTTCCAGCTCATTCAAAATGCGGGTTCGTTAGCTCTATCGGGATCGAGGCAGTCAGAGTGTTCTGACCGTGACTGCAAGTGTGCTTCCAGTCGAGGGTGCAAGCCTGTAGTTGGGCTGCGCCTTGTGAGTCTTGCGGCTCGGCTCGAAGATCAGTTTGGCCGTTGTCGCTGACCGTGAGTGCCACAAGATCATCTTGTGGCGAAGTCAAGCGGATGTGAATGTCGTTCGCGCGACCGTGAACCACTGTGTTGGAGACAGTCTCTTGGATTATGCCCTCGAGAACGTCAGAGGCAGCGGCATCGTGTTTGAGTAGGTTCGCCGCGGCGGTATCTTGATCAAATGTGATGGCGCAGGTGTGGCTCCAAAAATTGATCGTCGACCTGACAACACCCTCGAGATTGTTGTTACTGTTCGGACCCAAGACGCTCAGCAACTGCTGTCGGAATGAGTCGGAATAGTTGTCCAGATATTCGTCGACATCTACCTCGGATTCGGGCAAATCCTTCCAAGTTTCACCGGTCGCATAGAGCTCAGCCTGTGCTGGCCCATGCAAGACTTGTGCCAATCTGTTGTCGAGACTCCACGATTCCAGCCGGGCACGCGCCTCCAGCCAGTCCAGCTTGCGCGAGTACGTGCGGAAGTTTCGATCGCTGATATCGCCCTGACGGCGAACAGCAAAAGCAGTAGCCACAAATAAGATGAATTCGGTTGCCTGGATAACAATCGCTACTTGGACGTCGAGACGACTTCCTAATTGAGGAAAGACCTTTGCTGTTATCGATAGCGCACATAATGTGGACACAATCGTGAATAGCAAGGCCAGGAAGAGAGCGAGCAGGTTTGGCAGAGACAAGAACCTGTTGAAGAAGGCCTTCATGCCAAGAAGAAGCGCGAATAAGATCGGCATAAACACGAGATACATCTGCAAGAAGTCCGGGAAGCCAAAAACGCTGAGACCAGTTCCCGCCCACGAAATGATCAAGATGACTACCGAGAAAGACGGTTGGATGAACCGTGGCAGGTTGATCTGTAGCAGGAATCGACGCAGCGGAACAACGTAATCGTCGCTGCTGATTTGGGGGATGTCGTAGTGGGATGTGCGTCTGGCAAGTTCGTGGCTCACTGGAGATATGACTTCAGATGCCAGCGTTTCTAGCGTGCGTGATGACAGTTGGGGACCTGCTTGGCGGTTGACTATTTCTTGATTGATTTTGTCATGTACCTGCTCCAGGGTTTTTAGCTGGAAATCAAGATTGCTGATCCGCATCGAATCGAGTACCGCCTCGACCTGGCTTCGTTTTGCTATCGCTTCTGCGAGTTTGGCGCGCTGTTGCCGGGTGATCGCCACGACATAGACACCCAACACCAGAAACATGAACATCCAAGTGGTGTTTGCAGACACTCGATACAGGGTCGCGTCCGTTGGGATTCTTTCTCCCGTTAAGGCGATGAGTAGCCAGCTCAAGATCAGCCCGCGGAGCGCGCTTACACATAGATAGGCAAGCAAAGTTGCCGCCACTCGCCACTTGGATTGCTTGATGCGTCGAAGTACCAAGAACCACGTTAAGTACAGTGCGACGAACATCAAAATGATGGACAGCGTGCCCGTAAGAGCCGCTTTGAACCAGGTTCCAAAATCTCCCAGATAAGGAATTGACGTGATGCCTGTACCAAAAACCGCGATCCATGCAACGAGTGCACCGGAGAGCATCGCATCACTAGTACTCAGTCGCAAAGCTCGCTTGAATCCTGATCGAGTAGGAGAGTCCGGTGGAGGCTGGGGCAAAGCTATACCGTTCGTAGGGTGAGTTGTTGAGTTCCATCTTACGGATGCACTCCTCCAGTGGCAGGATGGTCGGCTTTGGTTGTTTTTGACTACTTCCTGCCCTCCAATGGTTGAGAATGGTTGGCTAACGACTTTTGGGCTTCCTGCCCCCTTCTGGAAAACCACCGATTCGATGGTTGAATTACAAAGCCGGGCCTCGAATGCCAATTAGTCAGGTATAAAAGGGGAATGAACGCCGCATTCTCTAGGTATGTACTCGTCGTCGATGACGAGCCTGTGATCCGAACCTTGGTGGGTGAAATTCTCACGTCCAAAGGTTTTTCGGTGGAATTGGCGTCGAATGCTCAAGAGTCATTGGCGATTTTGGAGGAGGTCGCGATTGACGTTGCAATTGTCGATCTTGATCTAGGCCAAAGTGTTTCTGGTGTTGATCTTGTCCATATTTTGTCTGATCGATTTCCAGAAGTCGCATGTGTTGTCCTCACCAATTTTCCGGACTTGGCTGCGGCAGGGCTCGTTGATGGATCTTTTCCTCCGAACGTTCCTGTAGTCGACAAGCGGACGGTAACCGATTCGAACATCCTGATTGATTCCCTCGACAGAGCAATCGAAGGCAGTGGTATTCGTCACGCACTAGCTGTTTCGAATGAACTTGCCTTGCTTACCTCGGGACAGCTTCGTACCTTGCGTATGTTGGCGCAGGGATACAAGGTTCCGGAGATCGCGCGAATCAGCAGTCGCTCAGTCAGCGCAGTCGAGAAGATGGTGGGAATGATCTATCGCAAGCTGAAACTCGATGAGCGGGGCGATTTGAATCAGCGCACCGAAGCTGTGCGTCTTTACGTTGATGCCTTCGGCTTACCGAGTCGGGGTGAGGGCGCAAGTAGTGAGTGACGGAGCAATTGTCGTTGCTACGCGACTACGACCCAAGACTGTTTGGCGTGATGGCGTTGGGCGCGACGGGCAGGGTCAAAGTGAAGGTGGTGCAGTTTCCCTTCTGGGTGTTTGTCCAGTTGATGGTGCAATCGCGAAGTTGATCTTGAACTAATTTTTCACTGGTTGTGGATTTGTCTAGCTGGACGTCTGCATTCAATTCGACGACAATCGTTTGATCGCTATCGAGCCGGATGTTGATCATGATCGTTGTTGCGCCGGAGGTTCGGATCAAATTTGAAACCGATTCTTCAACAATTCTCAGTAGAGTGTCCGATGCAATGACATCTTGTTCCAGTGCGATCAGAGTAGTTTCGTTGGCCTCAATCGTTACGTCGGCTATCCCTGTCCACACGGTTGAGACAGAAGTAACCCTTTTTCGAAGATCGAATTCTGACTGCGCTACTACCGTGTTCGTATCCAAGAGTTTGGTGAGAGTGGATACGAGAGCTTGAGTTTGTTGATCAACACCGTTCGCGTAATTGGCAGGCTGTTCGGTTTCCCTGGTTGAACTATTTAGTTGATGTCTGTAGGCGATCAATTCAGATTGGATAGGGCCATGCAGAACGCGAGCAATTCTCTCAGCCTCATGTAGTTGTGTCATACGTCCTCGAACCAGGCACCAAACTAGTTGCTTGTCGATTTCTTCGAGGGAACGATCCGCTTGTCGCATGCTTCGAAGCTGTGTGTTCGCTATAGCAACTAGCCAAACAATGGTGATTGCTGTGACCCAATAGACAAATGCAGGCCCACCCGTATCTGGGTATTTAAGGATCAACTCGAATATGAGGGCGGAAGGCGCAATCACAATCGACAGCAGCAAGGTCGACAACACTAAACGCCAGAGCAGGCCAACCCTTGGGCAATACTTGCGGAACAAAAACCGAGCGCACCACAGGCCAATCCAAAGCGCAGGAAGAGTGAGCAATACGGCCAGTGGTTTGTAGTAGTTGTAGATCATAGTGATCGACGAATAGATGTAGAGGGCGTACACCGCCACAGTTGTTAGCGGAGCAATATTGGTCTCAACTCGTTCTCTGCTCCACAACGAGCTCCATGTGACGCGGTAGTCGTTGGGGTTGACCTGCGGCAGTGTCACAGTCGGGCGGTCGTAGGCAAGTTCATCATTCAGCGGACGCACAACTTCTGAGATCACGCGCTGAGTCTCCTGCGCTGCTTGTTCAGGGCTTAGTTGATCGAACTCTCTGATCTCCGAGCTCAGTACTTCTTGGATCTCAACACCAACAAGTTTGTACTCCTCGGTGATGGAATCCTCTACCGAATCAATGGCAAGTTGAACACTTTCTTGTTCACTCGCTACCTGGCTGACCTTGCTGCGGTTGTCCCGCGAGACTTGAACGATATAGGTACCCAATGACAAGGCGAGGATCATGACCACGACGTAGAAAGCGGTTCTCATTCCAAAGTTTGGAAAAGACGCAGCATCTCCGTGTCGCAGCACAACCCAGCTGATGAGTTCAGCAATGACAAGTCCGCGAATGAGTCCGACGACCCCAAAAGAGATCAGTGTGACCACGATGCGAGGGCGCCCCTTGAGGTGTCTCAACACCAGAAACCACCAGGCGTAAAGGCACGCAAACATGACAAGCGAACTAAACGAAATAACGCCTGCGAGGGCTACCGGATGAATGCTGTTTTCGGAGTATCTCGATAGAAGTCCGTCAAGTGCACCAAGGAAAGTGATCCAAACGAAGGGAACCCACGACACCAAGCCATCACCAGTGGCTCGGGTGAGAAATGTTCCGATCGTGGTTCTCATGTGGTTGTTCATCCTAGTTCGTTGACTGTAGCTCTGGGGTAATCATGACAGTCTCGTAGCAAGAATCTCGGTACGTAGAGGTGGTAGCTTGAGTTTCGATATGCCACCGAGTGTTGGGAGAAGATCCTGAGTACTTTAAGTAGGCGAGGTTTTCTCGCAGCAACGGGTGCGGCGGCCACAGCATTTGCCGTCCCTCACAATCTTCTGGCTCAGGCGGTGGCGGCCCCAGCCAAGCCCGCGGATATTCCGACTACTTTGCAGCAAACCATTAGGATGACTGCGCCGGTTCACAAGCAATATCGCAAACTCGTTGCCGCACCTGGTGAGGCTTATATCCCGCGTTACGACCTCTTGGGCAAAGTTGCCAATAGTGCTCGAACCTCCACTCGTCGGTCGCTCGTCTATATGGGTCACTTCACTGACATCCACATGATTGATTCGCAAACCCCAGCTCGCGTTGATGTGATGGCTGGTCAGGATGCGAACATGTGGGCCGGTGTTGCTCGTCCACAAGAGACGATGCAGGTCAATACCTTGACCCAGATGACCGTTGCGATGAATGCGGCTAAGGAGTCGCCTGTTACCGGGGCTGCTATGGCAGGTGCAGTTACCACCGGTGATAACACTGACCAGATCTCGAGCAAAGAACTTCAGTGGTACATGGGTGTTCTCGATGGCGGCACCTATACGCCGAACTCGGGTGCTGCTGGCGAGTATCAGGGTGTGCAGAAGTGGGCTAACACTTTTGCCTACCATCCCGATGATCCCTCGCAAGACAACTACGGTTGGTACGGCTTCCCAACGATCCCAGGTCTGCTTGAAAAGGTCGTATCGCAAAAGGTCGAGTCCCCTGGACTCGCGGTTCCATGGTTTACGGTTTTCGGCAACCACGACACTTTGATCAACGGTGTTATTCCGGCCGATGCTGGATTCCACGCATATGCCATCGGTGATCGTAAAGCCGCTCAATGGCAGGCGCTCGCTGGTTCTTACCTGCGCGGTATGGGAACGGACGCCAGCCCGTTCACCCAGTTCACCAACCGGATCCTCACCCAATGGCAGCGCAACTCTGACATGGAGCAAGTAACGGCTGACGGTGAGCGCAAGCTATACGACCAGGCCACATTCATTGCGGCCCACTTAGGTTCCCCAGACAAGCCAGGTCCGGTCGGTCACGGATTCACGCAGGACAATCTCGACAATGTAACGACGTACTGGAAGGCCGACCTGTCCTCCAACGTGCGCCTGTTCGGTCTCGACACCTGTAACCAAGTCACCGGTGCAGACGGAGCTGTCCCGCAAGATCAGTTTGACTGGCTCAAAGAGGAACTAGGCAAGGCTCGCGACGAGAAGAAACTGGCGATGGTGCTCAGTCATCACAACAGTTTCACGCTCGAGAACCCCGCGCAGCCTGTCTTCGGCGGAACGCCGCTGGTGCATGCAGAAGAGTTCATCGCCATGCTTCAGGAGTTCCCAAACATGGTCGCGTGGGTCAATGGTCACACTCACATCAACACGATTACCGCACATAAGAAGCCCAATGGCACTGGCGGTTTCTGGGAGATCACTAGCGCCTCTTGTGTCGACTACCCGCAACAGCAGCAACTGATTGAGCTTGTCGACAACCGTGACGGAACTATGTCGATCTTTGCGACAACTTTGGATCACGCCTCGGATGCGACGTGGAAGAACGGTGACTTCTCGGTGGCTGGCTTGGCCTCGCTCTCGCGCGAAATGGGTGCTAACGACTGGATCGCCAACCCGGCCAAGATGTTGGGGTCACCACTGGATCGCAACACCGAGCTGTTGCTTCCTGCACCGTTCGACTTGAGCGGCATTAGCGACGCGACTTTGCAGAAGGATCAGGCGACTGCCAAAGCTCGAATTCTCGCGTTCGATCGGAGCCAACCAAAATGATTCGTTCCCAAATAGTCAAACGCGCAATTGCCGGAGCAGGTGCAGCCGCACTTGCCGTCGGAGCCTTGGCCGGTTGCAGCCAGGTCGCATCACTCGGCCCAGTGTCTGGTGCCGCTGCTAACACTATGCAGATCGCTACTGACAACATCTTGATCGCTAAGAAGGTCAACGTTCTTGCTGGCGTGGTGTGCACGCAGAAAGACGACAAGTCCACTGAATGCAAAGGTGAGACTGTTGACGGTCAACCGATCATCTCGACCGGAACTGTCCCGGTGAACGAAACCCACACCATGTCACCAGGCGGTACTCCCACCGCTGCTGCGGACGGGATCTTGGAGATCAACATGGTGGTGAAGGTCGGGGACAAGACGATCTACACCGGTCCGGCCCAAAAGCTACTTGACGAAGGTGCGGTGAAGTGACATGAGTACCTCAACGCCAGACGTCCCAGCAGCTAACGAGTCGGCTGCTGCGGCAGAAACCGCAGCTGTGAGCGCTCCCGAAGCAAAGCGCAAAGAGTTCAAGTTCTCAGCTTTGATCTCGGCCGTCGGTCGATTCTTCCGCAACTTCTGGGCACTCGTTATCGCGATTGTGATCAACGCTCTTGTGCAAGCGATTCTCGTTGCCACGGGTGCGACTATTGGCATGAACATCGGATTCATCATTATCGCGGTGATCTCGCTTGCCGCATTCCTGTGGTCGTTCTACTACATCAATCGAGTCGCGCTTGAGGGAACGGTTGGCAAGCCAGGCATCTCTGGGATCTATAACCAAGACAACAGCAAGTTCACTGGGTTTGCGCTGTGGTCAATGGGGCTCTGGCTGGTAACGCTGATCGCCTTGATCGTGTTCCCTTGGGCTGCCGTCGTGATCCTCATTGTGTTCGTGTTTGTGCCGCTCGCAGCGGCTGACGGCAAACCGAATCCGGTCAAAGCTAACTTCGCGGCAATCAAGGATCGTTGGGGTCACTGGTTGATGACATCGATCATCTTGTTCGTAATCATCTGGGTCCTCATGCTGTTGACCGCAGCTACTGGGTTCTTCGTAGGGGGCTTTGGTGGGTCGCTCATCACGTGGCTCGTGTGGGGAGTCTTCACCTCATGGGTGATGCTCGCTTACGGCCTGATCTATCGCAGCACTCGCATCGGTGCCAAAGAATCGAGCGTTACTACCGTATCTGAGTAATGTGATCGGGTAGGCGGCACGCATCGCCAGGGAGTGGCAATCCGGTTAGGATCAACTCATGCAGATGGTTGATGTAACTGGCAAAGACAAGTCCGCTCGAAGTGCAATCGCGCAAGGTTCAGTACTGACTACCGCCCAAGTGATCGAACAAATCGACTCCGGCCAAACCGCAAAAGGTGACGTTTTGGCGGCTGCACGAATCGCTGCGATCATGGCGGTCAAGCACACCCCAGACATCATCCCGTTGTGCCATCCGATTGCTATTGGCGGAGTCAAAGTCGAACTATGGACCAAGGACGACAAAGTAGAAATCGCCGTGGCCGTCAAGACAGCTGATCGAACAGGGGTCGAGATGGAGGCGCTCACCGCGGTTTGCGCTGCTGGACTTACTGTCATTGACATGATCAAGGGCACTGATCCCGAAGCCACCATAGAAAATGTTCGAGTACTCGAGAAAAAGGGCGGTAAGACCGGCGATTGGCAAAGGACTCGAGCGTGAGTATTGAGTCGTCGAAGCTTGCGAGTCAGGCTTCGGCTGATGGTCGGACAGCTCGAGTGATAACGGTCTCTACTCGCGTTGCTGAGGGGACTTATGAGGACACCGCTGGCCCAGCTGCAGCAGCGGAATTGGCGAGAGTCGGATTCGTTGTTGATCAAGTGCAGGTTGTCCCCGATGGTGAATCAGTCAAAACAACACTCAAACAGGCGGTAGTTCAAGGAATCGACGTGGTTATCACCTGCGGTGGCACCGGACTCACGCCGCAAGATCAGACCCCTGAATTCACCGCTCAGGTAGTCGATCGCGAGGTTCCCGGAATCGCCGACTTTCTTCGGGTGAAAGTCTGGGATTCCGTGCCGAATGCTGCGCTATCGCGCGGAATTGCTGGCATTGCCGAGAACACTTTGATCATCAATGTTCCTGGTTCGAAGAAGGCAGCGATTGAGAGTGTTCAATTGTTGGCTTCGATTTTGCCTCACGCTATTGATCAAATAGGCGGAGGTGACCATGAACGCCACAACTGAACCAGAACAGGAACGGATCAGAACCAATGTGTCTGACAAGCCAATCGGGTTGGACGATCACGTCGAATTCGTTTCAGACGGCGAGTTCGGCGCAGTGGCAACGTTCCTTGGCGTGGTGCGGAATCACGATGGCGGACGAAAGGTTGATCGACTCGAATACTCCTCGCATCCTTCGGCTGATGACGTATTGCACGAACTTGCTTTGGCGGCCTCTCGGGCGCCAGGTGTTGGTCGCATTGCGATCAGTCACCGTATCGGCAACCTAGAAGTGGGGGATATTGCGTTAGTGGCTGCGGTTTCATCAGCACATAGAGGAGTGGCGTTCGAGATGATTGCCAATTTGGTCGAGGTGGTCAAAGCGCAGTTGCCTATTTGGAAGAAGCAAGACTTTGCCGACGGTGCTTCTGAGTGGGTCAATAGCCCTTGAACATTTCGAGTTGTCGCATCTCGTGAAGGTTAGCCTCCGGCGAAAGGTGGTAACACGTCGATTGTTGCCCCTATCGGAATCACAAGATCATCGTTTTGGGTGGCCTGACCATTTACCAAGATCGAGGCGACCTCAAGAATTTTGACCAACTCGGGGCCGTGGTGCGATCCAGCAGCTCGTTTGAATTCGGCGACAGTTGTCTCGGTGCGGGTTTCTTGATTTACCGCTGCCGCACTTGCCGAACCGAAGTAGCGAGCAGTGAAGTTTTGGTTACTCATAAAATACCTAGCCGCCGATAGCTGACATCGGTCGTTGCGGCTGTAAGAAATTTGGCTGATCGATTCCGTGGCTAGGCGCCTTCGCGCTCATCTCGTTGAGCCAAGCCTCAGCGATCTGGTCGTCAGTCGCACCTGCGCGCATGAGGGTCTTGAGATCTCCTTCGCGTCTGGCAAACAGACAGTTGCGAACCATGCCGTCTGCGGTAATACGTGTTCTGTCGCATGCCCCACAGAACGGTTGGGTGACCGACGCGATTACTCCAACTGAGTGATTGGAGCCATCGACATTCCAGAGTTCCGCCGGAGCTGCTCCTCGCTCATCATCGGCTGGAGTTAGCGCAAAATGTTGGCGAAGTGAATCAAGAATCTCGTCGGCAGGCACCATATTTTCGCGCGACCATTGATGCATCGGATCCAGCGGCATCTGTTCGATAAACCGCAATTGATAATCATTAGCGATCGCGAACCGGAGCAAATCTGGAGCTTCATCTTCGTTGATGCCGCGCATGAGCACACTGTTGATTTTGACGGGGTTGAGTCCCGCTTGTTTAGCAGCCTCCAGGCCAGCGAGTACATCCGCGAGTCGGTCTCGTTTGGTGAGTGCCGAGAACCGGTCAGCCCGTAGCGTGTCTAGTGAAACATTGATGCGATTTAGGCCAGCTTCTGCCAGGCTTGGGGCCACCAGCTCAAGGCCAATCCCGTTGGTCGTCATAGCCACCCGAGGGGCTTGTGGGAGCTGTGCCACCTGTTCTACGAGCTTCACGATGCTCGGGCGGATCAGAGGTTCGCCTCCGGTAAAACGAACATCCGTAACTCCAAGGTCTCGAACGCCGATAGCGATCAAGCGCACGATCTCTTCATCGGTCAGGATCGAATCTTTTGCCAGCCAGTCGAGTCCTTGCTCAGGCATGCAGTACGTGCAGCGCAAATTGCAGCGGTCCGTGACCGATACACGTAGGTCAGTGGCTACTCGTCCGTAGTGGTCAGCGAGCTGTTTTCTTTCTATTGACATGGTCTCACCGCCCGCCTGATTGATTGAGAGGATAGGGTTTGTTTATTACGGACATGTCAGTACTAAAACAGAATAGCAATCGACTAGGTTACAGCTAGAAGCTGTGATCGGATGCACGCCCAAATAGCATCCACCCACGGAGAGGTAGTCAGAGATGGCTTCAGCGAATTCAGTGACAGAGCAGAAGAGCGCTAAAGGTGGCAGTCCTGCCCTGATGTTGACTTTGGCCACCATTGGTTTTGCGGTCAACTTCTGGGCCTGGGCGCTTTTGAGTCCACTGGGTTCTCAATTTGCCGAGAAGCTTAGTCTCTCCGCGTTCCAGGTATCGGCCTTCGTAGCAGTGCCAGTGATCGTCGGTTCGCTAGGGCGTATTCCGGTCGGTGCACTCACCGACAAGTACGGTGGCCGAATTATGTTCCCGGTGGTCTCCGTGCTCACCATAATCCCCGTTTTGTTCCTCGGGTTTCTTGGTCAAGACTCCTACGCATCTTTGATCATAGGTGGCTTTTTCTTGGGCATCGGTGGCACCGTTTTCGCAGTCGGTGTTCCCTACGTCAACAACTGGTATCCGCCGGAAAAGCGTGGCACGGCGATCGGCATCTTCGGTGTGGGTATGGGCGGTACCGCAATCTCAGCGTTGACGACCGTCCATCTAGTGAAGGCAGGTGGCAGCGCTTTCCCATTCATCATCTGTGCCATCGCATTAGCTATTTATGCTGTAGTCGCATGGCTGCTGCTGCGTGATGCTCCGGGTCGAGTCGCCCCAACCTCGACACTGGGCGAAAGGCTTGGCAAAACAGTTAAGCTCGGCACCACTTGGCAAGCCTGCGCGCTGTACGCAACTTTGTTCGGTGGTTATGTGGCCTTTTCGGTTTACCTTCCGACTTATTTGCAGACGGACTACTCTTTGACCGCTGCAGATGCGGCAAACCGTATGGCCGGGTTCGTCATCCTCGCGGTGATCATGAGACCTGTCGGCGGATTCCTATCTGACAAGCTCGGTCCTATCGTGGTGCTTACTGCCTGTCTTATCGCGGTGGTTGCAGGCGCTCTCGGTCAAGCCACCATTCCTCCGCTTATGCCACTGTCGACTATCTGCTTCTTGGTGATGGCAGCTGCACTTGGCGCCGGATCTGGAGCTACCTTCGCGCTCGTTGCCAAAGTTGCCCCTGCCGAGATGGTGGGTTCGGTAACTGGTGTGGTTGGTGCAGCCGGCGGCCTAGGTGGATTCGTGCCACCGTTGCTGATGGGCGCGATCTACGGTGCAACCGGTAGCTATTCGATCGGTTTTGTTTTGTTGGCCATAGTGGCAGGTCTTGTGTTGCTGTTCCTTCTGACCAAGATTCGATCCGTGTACGTAGCTACAACCGGGGAGGCGGTGAAAGCATGAGCCAAACCACTGCAGATCGCGGAACAGGCGAGGTAGACGGTAGCCTCACCGAGGCGTTGCTCAAGACTCGCAAGTTTGTTAGTCGTCAAGAGGTGAGTGGCGACACCCGTTATATCTACAAACATGGTGGGCGACAGGCCGACAACTTCTATCGTGAGCGTTGGAGTCACGACAAAGTAGTGCGCTCCACCCACGGCGTGAACTGTACGGGTTCGTGTTCTTGGAAGGTGTATGTCAAAGATGGAATCATCACCTGGGAGACCCAAGAGACTGACTACCCGTCTGTCGGTCCGGATTCGCCCGAATACGAACCACGTGGATGTCCACGTGGTGCTTCATTCAGTTGGTACACCTACTCGCCGACTCGAGTGCGGTACCCCTACGCCCGTAGTGAGCTCCTTGCTATGTACCGCGAGGCCAAAGCAAGGTTGGGTGACCCAGTACTCGCATTTGCTGAGATCTCTGAGGACCCACAGAAGCGTCGGCACTACCAATCCGTCCGTGGTCTCGGTGGTCTAGTACGAACTTCGTGGGAAGAGTCACTTGAAATCGTGGCGGCCGCACAGGTTAACGCCATCAAAAAATACGGCCCGGATCGTATCGGTGGTTTTTCTCCTATCCCGGCAATGTCTATTGCTTCGCATGCCATTGGAGCGCGGTACACGAGTCTGCTCGGCGGCTCCATGATCTCGTTCTATGACTGGTACGCCGATCTCCCCGTAGCTTCGCCGCAGATCTGGGGCGACCAGACGGATGTTCCCGAGAGCGCTGACTGGTGGAACTCGAGCTACATGATCATGTGGGGGTCGAACATCCCCATGACACGTACGCCTGACGCGCACTTCATGACAGAGTCACGTTATAACGGTTCCAAGATTGTCGTTGTCAGCCCGGACTATGCCGACAACACCAAGTTCGCTGACACGTGGTTACCAGCAGCACCTGGTACCGACGGCGCTATGGCAATGGCGATGGGTCATGTGATTCTCAAGGAGTTCTACCTCGACCGTCAGGTTCCTCGTTTTGTCGAATACTCGAAGCAGTACTCGGATTTACCAAACCTCGTTACATTGCGCGAGACTGAACCGGGGATGTTTGTTCCGGACAAGTTCGTCACTGCCGCCGACCTCGGCGATGACTCCGAAGGCTCCAAATTCAAGACCGTTGTCTTGGATGAAACGACTGGCCAACCTGCGGTTCCTAACGGTTCGCTGGGCTTCCGCTTCACTGACAGCGGAGTTGGCAAATGGAACCTCGATTTGGGTGAAATCGATCCGCAATTGGGGATCAAAGGTGACGCCACAGCATTGATCAACATGCCTCGTTTCGATATCAATGACGGTGAGAACGAGGGTGGCAGCACTATGCGACGCGGTGTCCCTGTCACCGAGGTCGCGGGCAAACTGGTCACCACCGTGTACGACCTTTTACTCGCAACTTATGGCGTCAAACGCGACGGTCTGCCCGGTGATTGGCCCGAGTCGTACGAGGATGTTAGTCAGCCATATACACCAGCTTGGCAAGAGGAAATCACTTCTGTCCCGGCCAAGTCGATCATCAAAGTAGCCCGTGAGTTTGCCGACAATGCCGAGAAGTCCGGTGGGCGATCCATGATCACTTTGGGAGCCGGTACCAACCACTGGTTCCACTCGGATGAGACTTACCGAGCGATCATCGCGCTCGTCACCTTGACTGGATGCCAAGGTGTCAACGGTGGTGGTTGGGCGCACTACGTGGGTCAAGAAAAGTGTCGTCCGGTAACCGGTTGGGGCCAGCTAGCTGGTGCCGCCGACTGGGCGAGGCCACCACGCCAAATGGCGGGAACCTCCTACTGGTACACGCATACTGACCAGTTCCGTTACGACAATCTGTCAGCTGACGAGCTTGCCAGTCCACTTGGGCAGGGTTTGTTCAAGGACATGTCCATTGGTGATTGCTTGGCAAAGGCCGTGCGCATGGGATGGACACCGAGCTACCCGCAATTCAACCGGAACCCGTTAGATATTTGTGATCAAGCGGAAGCCGCCGGTCAAGAAGTGCCAGCATATGTCGTTGATCAACTCAAGAGTGGCGAGCTTGAGTTTGCTATCGACGATCCAGATGCAGAAGAGAACTGGCCACGAGTATTGACCGTTTGGCGCGCGAATCTGCTCGGATCTTCCAGCAAGGGCAACGAGTACTTCCTCAAGCATCTGCTGGGGACCAACAATCAATTGGCCGCCGACGAGACTCCTCCAGAGCTTCGCTCTAAGACGATCAAATGGCGCGACGATGCACCGATCGGCAAGCTGGACTTATTGGTTTCGCTTGACTTCCGGATGACCTCGACGGGAATCTTCTCGGATGTGCTGCTGCCGGCAGCTACTTGGTACGAGAAGGAAGACCTATCAACGACGGATATGCACCCGTTTATTCATGCTTTCACCCCGGCTATCAAGCCGCCGTGGGAGACCAAGTCTGACTACGACACTTTTGTCGAACTGGCCAAGGTGTTTAGTCGTCACGCCAAGCATCACCTTGGAGTGCGTAAAGATCTGGTTGCTGTACCACTGCAGCATGACACTCCTGGCGAAACAGCTCAGCCTGGCGGGGTTGCACTGGACTGGAAGGAAGGCGAGTGTGAGCCGAAGCCAGGCGTCACTATGCCGAACATGGTGGTTGTTGAGCGTGACTATGGAGCAGTCGCGGCCAAGCTCACGGCACTCGGTCCCAACGTTGAGAAGCTCGGTACGCAAGTTAAGGGCATCACGGTCAAACCGGTTCAAGAGGTCGAACGACTCAAGGACATCAACGGCACAGTTCAAGGCGGTGTGGCTGACGGCCGCCCACTCCTGATGACTGCCGAACAAGCCTGCGAGACGATCTTGGCGCTGTCCGGTACGACGAACGGGCGCGTGGCGGTCGAGGGATTCGAGTTCCTGGAGAAGCGCACAGGTCACGAGCTCGCTGATTTGGCGCGAGATCATGAGGGCAAGCAGATTCGGTTTGCTGATACTCAGTCCAGGCCGCAACCGGTGATCACCTCGCACGAATGGTCTGGCAGTGAACACGGTGGCAGGCGGTACTCACCGTTCACCATTAACGTCGAGCGGCTCAAGCCTTGGCACACTCTGACCGGTCGCCAGCACTACTTTCTCGATCATGATTGGATGGCCGAGCTCGGTGAGAACTTGCCGGCCTACCGTCCGCCACTGCAGATGCGTCGCATCTTCGGTTCCCCAGGAACAGGCGAGAGTGACAACGTCGAGGTGACCGTGCGCTACCTGACACCACACTCAAAGTGGTCGATCCACTCTGAGTATCAGGACAACTTGTTCATGCTTGCGCTTAGTCGCGGTGGCCCTGAGATTTGGATGTCCAAAGAAGACGCCGCCAAGGCAGGTATCAAAGACAACGATTGGATCGAGTCAAGCAACCGCAACGGTGTAGTGGTTGCGCGTGCAATCGTCTCGCACCGTATGCCTGAGGGAACCGTGTACATGTATCACGCGAAGGATCGCTTGATCAACGTTCCTAAGGCTGAGAAGAGTGGCAAGCGCGGTGGCATTCACAATTCGTTGACTCGAGTCTTGATGAAGCCTTCGCACTTCATCGGTGGCTACGCGCAGCTGTCCTATGCGTTCAACTACATCGGTCCGACGGGTAACCAACGGGACGAGATCACAGTTATTCGCCGTCGTTCGCAGGAGGTTGAATTCTAATGAGAGTCATGGCACAAATGGGCATGGTGATGAACCTCGACAAATGCATCGGGTGTCACACATGTTCGGTGACGTGTAAGCAAACTTGGACCAACCGAACCGGTGTTGAGTATGTGTGGTTCAACAACGTAGAGACCAGGCCGGGTCTGGGTTTCCCTCGTCGCTATGAAGATCAAGAGAAGTGGAAGGGCGGTTGGAAGCTGGACCGCCGTGGACGGCTGCGTCTCAAGGCAGGTGGGCGCGCCAAGAAGTTACTATCGATCTTCGCGAATCCCAATCTTCCGGACATGGAGGATTACTACGAACCTTGGACCTACGACTACGACAGCTTGGTGAGTGCGCCGGCTGGTTCGGATGATTTCCCGGTTGCCAGGCCCAAGTCGTTGGTGACCGGTAAGGACATGTCAATTCAATGGTCCGCCAACTGGGACGATGACCTTGGTGGTACGACTGAGACCGGTCACGAGGATCCGATCGTGCAGAAGATCGGCGACAAGGTCAAGTTCGAGTTCGAAGAATCGTTCATGTTCTACTTGCCGCGAATCTGCGAACACTGCCTTAACCCGGCTTGTGTTGCTTCATGTCCTTCAGGTGCCATGTACAAGCGGGCTGAAGACGGCATCGTTTTAGTTGACCAAGACCAATGCCGAGGTTGGCGCATGTGTGTGTCCGGCTGTCCCTACAAGAAGGTCTACTTCAACCACACGACGGGCAAAGCCGAGAAGTGCACCATGTGTTATCCACGTCTTGAGGTCGGTCAGCCCACAGTGTGTTCCGAGACTTGTGTGGGTCGCCTGCGCTACTTGGGCTTGTTTCTCTACGACGCGGACCGTGTCGCTGAGGCTGCGACTGTCGAGAACGAACACGATCTGATGAATGCGCAGAAGTCGATCTTGCTGGATCCACACGACCCTGAAGTGCAACGTCAGGCACTGGCCGATGGCATAGCTCCTGATTGGTTGGAGGCCGCCAAAAATTCACCGGTATACGAGTTGGCTTGCAAATACAACGTGGCACTGCCATTGCATCCGGAGTACCGAACCATGCCGATGGTCTGGTACATCCCGCCGCTTTCTCCAGTGGTCGATGCGCTGACTGAAACCGGCCATGATGGTGAGGATATTGGCAACCTGTTTGGCGCTATTGAAGCCATGCGCATCCCGATCGAATATTTGGCCGAGCTGTTTACTGCTGGTGATGTTGAGCCGGTAAACGATGTATTACGCAAGCTGGCCGCGATGCGTGCTCATATGCGCAACGTCAATTTGGGTCAGCCGGTAGATGAGTCCATCGCAGAAGCCGTCGACATGACGGTGGCAGAGATCGAATCGATGCACAGATTGCTGGCCATCGCCAAATACGAGGACCGCTATGTGATCCCACCGGCTTATGAAGCTGCGGCGAACTCGCTATTGGACGAACTACCTGGCTGTTCGGTCAGTTTCGATTCGGAGCCAGGTGACCGAGGAGTGCAGGGGGACGCACCGATCCCCGTGACTATCGAGAGTTTCCACCTCACCAAGCAGCGGCTCGAAGCTGAGTCCTACGAAGACTTGGACTACAAGCAATGACGGCCGCCCTGTCAGCAGAGAAGCGAGCGTTGCTGAACGTTCTGTGCTCCAGGCTGCTTGCATACCCGGACGAGCAGTTTGAGGCTGAGCGTGACCAATTGGTTGAGGCTAGTAACCAGCTACCTCCGGAGCTATCGAGTGAGTTCGCCAAGTTCTTTGCAGCAACCGAAGGTCGGGAATTGCTTGATTTGCAAGCTGAGTATGTGCGGACTTTCGATGTGCGTCGACGTGCATGCCTGTATTTGAGCTACTACCTCAATGGTGACACTAGACGACGCGGTGCAGCGTTATGGCGCTTCCAAGAGACTTATAAGATCCTCGGTTTTGATATGGATTCGGGGGAACTGCCCGACTTCTTGCCCATGTTGTTGGAGGCGGCTGCACATGGTGGTGATGCAGCTATTGCGGCAGAAGGACTCCTTGACGAACATCGACAGGGACTGGAGGTGTTGATCTCAGCGCTGGAGCGTTTTGAGTCCCCGCAGGTTTATGTTGTGCGAGCACTAGTCAATGCGATGCCCGAGATTACGACAGTGCAGCGAAAGGCTGCCGAGGCGCTCATCGCGGGTGGGCCGCCTACTGAGCTCGTAGGTATCGATCCATTGCCGTTGATCATGAAACCTTATGACAACAACGACTCTGTGGCAGGAGCACGATCATGAGCGGTCTCGATATTTTCTTGTTTGGGGTGTTCCCCTATATATGCCTTACGTCTTTCGTCGTCGGTCATATTTGGCGTTGGAAGCACGACAAATTTGGCTGGACTGCGCGTTCGAGTGAATGGTACGAACGCCGCACTTTGCGCTGGGCTAGTCCGATGTTCCACTTCGGACTTTTGGGTGTCATCGTGGGGCACTTTGTCGGACTCGTTATTCCTCAGACCTGGACAGAAGCTCTTGGAATTCATGAGAACGTCTATCACGCATTCGCCCTGATCGGTGGGCTTGCGGCGGGCTTAGTGATGTTGATCGGCTTGGTCGGTCTCGCAGTACGTCGTCTCAAGACACCAGCTATCCGGTTGGCGACAACACCGAACGATAAGTTCATGTTCGCTGTTCTTGGTGTCGTCATTTTCTTGGGACTATCGGTCACCGTCTATTGGCAGCTGATCGAGGGCGGTTATAACTACCGCGAGTCAGTGTCGATCTGGTTTCGCTCGATCTTCTACTTCAATCCGCAGATCTCGGATATCGCTGCTGCTCCGTTGCTATTCCAGTTACATGCTCTGTCGGCTATGTTTTTGTTCTTAATCTGGCCTTATACCCGATTGGTGCATGTGTTCAGTGCGCCAGTGTTTTACCTCTGGCGTCCGTACATCGTTTATAGAACGCGTGACGCTGAGACTGAGCCCGGTGCAGCTTTGACCCCTCGTGGTTGGGAGAAGTCCGAGCTTCCCGGTCAAAAGACGAGCAAGCGCTAGTGTTGGTCGATCCTGGCCAATCTAAGGAGGACATGGCATGACTCATGAGGATCCGATGACGGCCTGGTTGAACAAGTTGTCTAGCGAACTGGGTATTCAAGAAGTGGGTGACGCCAAAGGCTTATTAGATGTGACTCGCGAAGTCGCACACAATGTATCCCGGCCAGCAGCACCGCTCACCCTCTATTTATTGGGCATTGCCGTGGGTCTAGGTCAGGATCCAGCTTCCCTCAAGACGAAGGTGGAGGCTTTGGTGGAGCAGCATCAAGTTTCGCAATAGCTCGGCCAAGGTCAGCTTCGGTATCGATGTCGATACTGGCCTGATGTCGGTCAAGAACTTGGGCTATTTCGATTCCGGCAAATAGTGAGCGGACCGAATCTCCCTGCCGCACATTGCTCGCCGCACGGATAAGCGATTCGTGGTTCCAAGCACTTGCGAGATATTGCATCTGATTGTCGTTATCGACAAGGACGGCGACTCGATGTGTAGATAAGGCAGTGAGAAGCGAGGGGATCGCAGTGGAGACGAAAGGCATGTCGCCGCCGAGAATAACGGTGTGCTTATAGGGCTCGGATTGTCCTAGGGCGGCGATGCCTGCCGCGATTCCCATTGCTGGTCCAGAACCTGGAGGATCTTCACTGGTTATGATCAACTTCTCGGTGGAGCGACCAGTGGTAATCATCAGTTGAGATAGGTCTGCGGTTTGTTCGGTACCTACAACCACTACCGTGTCCGCCAACTCCAGCGACATGACAACCCGCTCAAGGATTGTCCGGTTTCCGAGTGATTCATTGAGCTTGTTACGACCAAGTCGGGTGGAGCGGCCGCCGGCGAGCACGATGGCATCGAACGGCAGCGAACCTTGGCTCGACTCGAGATTGGCCATTGTCACCTCAGCTTGGATCAGGTAGTTGATAGCGCAATACTACTGAGATGAGCAGTGAAAAGTCCGGTGCGCTGATGAGTGAGCAAGAGTATCGGCAGCGCATACTCGATCTTTGCGATCAGCCACTTCGGAAGGTTCGATCAGTACTTGCCGACAATTATGGCCAGCCCTTAGCTGAGACCTACGTGAGCAAAGTTGATCTTCCATCTTTTCGCAACTCGGCAATGGACGGGTATGCGGTCCGAGCCGAAGACACTCGGAACGTACCGGTGACTCTGCAGGTAACTGGCGATGTTCCGGCAGGAAGCCCAGGTGATGTAGCACTGACCCCTGGCACTGCCATGCGCATCATGACAGGCGCTCCGATCCCGCCCGGCTCGGACGCAGTTGTACGAGTCGAGTGGACCAACCGCGGCACTGATCAGGTGACGATCACCAAGTCGGTCACGGTGGGAGCGGAGATCCGTGAAGCGGGAGAAGACTTACGCAAGGGCGACTCGGTGGGAGTGGATGGTGACGTCACTTCGCCCGGTCGGATCGGTTTACTAGCCGCGTCTGGGCACGACCAAGTATTTATGTGGGGGCCAGCTCATGTCGGCGTAGTTGCAACTGGTGATGAGCTCTACCCCGTAGGAATCGAGCTGCCCCCTGGTGGCATCTACGATTCCAACAGTCATCAGGGACGCGAACTTGTTAAACGGGCAGGTGGTGTCGTTTCGGAGAGGATCACCCTCACCGACGATATCGATGAAGCGGTGGCTCAACTTCGAGAACTCGCGCAGCGCAGTGACCTCATCGTAACTTCAGGCGGAGTGAGTGCCGGGTCGTACGAAGTCGTCAAGGACGTGTTCAACAAATTAGGCGGCGGTATCTTCACTGGCGTTGACATCCAGCCAGGAAAACCGCAAGGCTACGGAGTTATCGATGAGACTCCGGTGGTGTGCCTGCCAGGGAATCCCGTGAGTGCCTTTGTCTCGTTTGAACTTTTCGTCCGACCATTGATTCGTAAGATGGGCGGGCACAAGCATTACCAATCTCCTGAGGCGCCAGCCAAGATCACTGCTGACCTCAAGCGCGCGCCACATCGCACGCGTTACCTTCCGGCCACGCTCGATTGGAACACTATGACTGTCGAGACTCCTCACGTCCATGGTTCTCATCGAGTTTCGGTTGCTGCGGCTGCGAACTGTCTTATCCGGATTCCTGGGATGCACCTTGATGCACCTGGCTCCGACCTGGGTGATGTCTTATCGGCCGGATCAACTGTCCGCGTTGTCTTGCTCGATCCGTTGACGTAGCTGAGCGTATCCTGCAAGCTTCAAACCGAAAGGAGACTGCGGGTTCGCTAACACCTCGCCGATCGGACCGGCTTCAGCAATGTGGCCTCGATCCATGATCACGATGTAGTCCGCAAATGTCGCAGCGTCCATGAGGTCGTGCGTGACCATAACAGACAGTCGTTCCTTCAAGATCCGCTTGAACAGCGCAAGTAGGTCCGGCACTGAATCAAAATCGAGCGCTGCCATCGGTTCGTCAAGCAAGATCATTTTTGGATGCGCGGCCAATGTGCGAGCAATGGCGACGCGTTGGGCTTGCCCGCCTGAGAGTTCGTGTGGTTTACGATCCGCAAACTGGGCACAGTCCACCAGATCCAAAAATCGTTGTGCGGTTAGGTGAGCATCATTGACGGACTTGCCTGCCGATCTTGGTGCAAACGCCACATTGTCGAGGACACTTAAATGAGGGAATAGAAGAGGGTCTTGGGCGAGTAATCCATTGGAGCGTTCATGGGGAGGTACGAATTTGCCCTTGCCTTGAGCATCTAGATCAACAAGGACATCATGGCCGACTCGGATGAAACCATCGTCTGGAACCAAAGTTCCAGCTAGTAGCTCGATGATGGTGGATTTGCCTGAGCCGTTGGGTCCCATGATTACGATATGTTGAGTGGCATTGACCGCGAAATCAGTGATCTCAAGATCAACATCAAAGTTTCGTTCGGCAATCTGTGCGCGAAGTCGAAGCATCAGTAGGCCCCTTCTCGTTGGCGCGATAGCAAGATCACGACTGCGGCCACCAGCATCAGGACAACCGACAAAGCGATCGCTGCTGCTGCATCGGTTTCTCGTTGCAGATAGATCTCCAGCGGCAGAGTGCGAGTGACGCCTTCGATACTGCCAGCGAATGTGAGCGTGGCGCCAAATTCTCCCAATGCCCGAGCAAACGCTAAGACGAGTCCGGCAAAAAGTCCTGGCAAGATCAGCGGTAGCGTGACCCGGCGCAGGACAGTTGTCGGTGGTGCTCCCAGAGTGGCGGCCACCGCCTCGTACTTCTCGCCAGAGGTGCGTAACGACCCTTCAATGGTGATGACAAGGAATGGCAATGAGACAAAAGCCTGTGCCAAGATCACCGCGATAGAAGAGAAAGCTATCTGAATTCCCAGCACATCAAGATGTTCACCGATCAGACCTCGTCGGCCGAATGTATAGAGCAAGGCGATTCCGCTCACCACTGGCGGTAATACCAGTGGCAGCAGCACTAATACTCGCAAGAATGCCCGGCCAGGTAGCTGTGTTCGAGCCAGAACTAACGCAATTGGCACACCCAAGATCAGACAGATCAATGTGCTGCAGGCAGCCGTGACCAGGCTGAGTTTGAGTGCGGCAAGTGACGAGTCGGAACTGATCAGTGCAGGGAATTCAGCCCAAGTGACGCGTGAGAGCATCGCCACCAAAGGGATGACCAAAAAAGCCACCCCTAGGGTTGCGGGTAAAAATACCCACCCTGGAATCCCGGCAACTTGGAACCTTCTCACGGGGCCAGGAAGCCGGCCTCATGTAGTACTTGTTGTCCCTTGTCGCTCAGCACCAGATCAATGAACTTCTGGCCCAACTCTTGGTCGGAGCTTCCTTGAACCAGAGTGATCGGATAGTCGTTGATAACGTTCACGTTTGTCGGGATCTCTATACCTGCGACTTTGTCCCCTGCGCCTTTGACATCCGTAACGTAAACGATTCCAGCATCGGCCTCATCGGCGATTACCTTGTTGAGTACGTCGGTCACCGATTGTTCTTCGCTGGCTGGTTTGAAGTTCAACTGGGCGTTCTTGGCCAGTTGTTCCGTGGCATTCCCGCAAGGGACAGGAACCGCACAAATCACTCGTCGCACGTTCGACTTCGTTACGTCTTGCAAGTTTGAGATGCCTGCACGATTAGCTGGTGGGACGGCAATTTGCAATGTGTTCTTGGCGAATTGCTTCGGAGTGCCTTCTACGCGCTTGGCATCTTGGAGCTTCGTCATGTTCTTGGTATCTGCCGAAGCGAACACGGTTGCAGGTGCGCCCTCGGTGATTTGCGTAACCAGATCCGATGATCCAGCAAAGTTGAAGGCAACATCGACACCAGGGTTTTCCTTCTCGAACTCGGACTCAAGTTCAGTGAACACTCCCTTGAGGGAAGCAGCTGCGTACACATTGAGGGTTTGTTGACTTGGTGAGCCGGCAGTATTGTTGTCGTTCGAACTTGAGCACGCAGTAAGTGCCAAGGCCAAGGCAGAGAATAAAGCTGCAATCTTGAACGCTAGTTTCGTCATTTGGTCTCCACCACTACATGGGTTGATTTGATAGCCGCTACACCTATGGATCCGACTTCGAGGCCAAGTTCATTAACCGCCTCGGTTGACATCAGCGACACCACCCGGAAAGGGCCGCACTGTAGTTCCACTTGGGACATGACTTTGTCCGAAGTAACTTTGGTGACAAGTCCAACGAACCGATTACGTGCCGAACTCTCAATGCCCAAAGGATCCTCGGCTGGGTGGGCGTGGGCTTGAGCGAGAGTCGCAAGCCCTTTGCCGTCGACCACCTTGACGTTGCTGGCATCTGTCGTCGCGTGGAGTTCACCCTGATCGATCCAGCGTCGAATCGTGTCATCGCTAACGCCGAGCAAAGCAGCAGCATCTTTTATCCGAATTTGCGTCATAAAATATAAGATATCACCGAGTATGCGCAATTTTGAAAGGTTTATAGCGCAACCGGAGTAGACCAAAAAGTAATGGTGCGCGGATTCGTCTGATTAGGTACGAGATGAAACTCACGACCAACTCCGAGTAGGGTGAATACATGTCTGACAATTCTGTGAATCCCAACGATCCCAATCAGGCTGGGCAGGTTCCCCCACAGCCGCCGACGCCACCAGGGACTCCGCCGCAGCCGCCGAAACCGCAACCGCCGACACCACCAGTGCCTCCATCTCAGCCACCGACACCACCTCCTCCGCCGGTTGCTCCGCCAGTGCCCGGTTCCGACGGTGTTACTGGTGGCCCACAGTCACCTCCGCCACCAGTTGGTGGTCAACCGATTCCCCAGGCGCCACCAGTTGGAATGCCTGCTGCAGCTCCCGGTGGGCATCAAGCTCCGCCTCCGGCACCGCCAATGCCGGCCACTAACCAAAATGCATTGATTGCCTTAATCCTCGCGATCGTTTCTTGGATCGTGTGTCCAGTTATTACGGCAGTCATTGCGCTGATCTTGGCATCGAAAGCCGATAAGGAGATCAAGGCAAGTAACGGTTGGTCGACTGGTTCTGGAATGGTGACAGCAGCCAAGATTCTGTCTTGGATCAACATTGTTCTATGGGTCCTGTTCATCATTTTCAGCATCGTCATGATTGTCATCGTGGCTTCAAATCCCGACCTACAACACCAGATCCTGACCCCCACACCAACCCCGTACTCCGCATAATCCTCTACACAAAACCCTGCACCTCGTCCGGATAACGAGGTGCCAGGTATAACCCCTAAAAGTTGCGGTGCATTTCTTGTCTATAAGTACAGAAATGCACCACGACTTGGGTGTAGTCCGATGAAAGCAAATGGATATAACGCGACTCGCCGAGGTTCGTGAGGACAATCACGCCCGTTTGACGCTAAAAGCGGGGACCCTGCATTGACCACCAAAATTGGGTCAGGTAATGTTTTAAACCGTGCCTGGGACATCCCGGCCAATCGAAAGACACAATCCACCTACGAGTTTTGGCGAAAGCCATGTCTTCGGTGTGCGGAAGCAGGGCGACACGCCCATCCGCGGGGGTCGGGGGATCTTTAGATTGTTTGGGGCCTGCACAAAACGGGAAAGACTTATATAACCAACAGTACGGAGAATCGGTGCCAACCATTCAGCAGCTAGTCCGCAAGGGCCGGCATGACAAGGTCTCAAAGAACAAGACGCCCGCGCTCAAGGGAAGCCCCCAGCGCCGCGGCGTTTGCACGCGTGTCTACACAACGACGCCTAAGAAGCCGAACTCGGCTCTTCGTAAGGTCGCTCGTGTGAAGCTCTCGAGCGGCATTGAGGTCACGGCATACATTCCCGGCGTTGGCCACAACTTGCAGGAGCACTCGATCGTGCTCGTGCGTGGCGGTCGTGTGAAGGACCTCCCAGGTGTTCGTTACAAGATCGTTCGCGGTTCGCTCGACACCCAGGGTGTCAAGGACCGCAAGCAATCACGTAGTCGTTACGGCGCGAAGAAGGAGAAATAAGAATGCCTCGTAAAGGCCCCGCGCCCAAGCGCCCCATCATTGTTGATCCGGTTTACCAATCCCCGATCGTGACTCAGCTCGTGAACAAGGTTCTGCTGGACGGCAAGAAGTCGACCGCTGAAGCCATCGTTTACGGCGCCCTCGAAGGTGTCCGTGAGAAGAGCGAAGGCGATCCGGTAGCAACCCTCAAGCGCGCACTGGACAACATCCGTCCGACCATCGAGGTTAAGAGCCGCCGCGTTGGTGGCGCCACCTACCAGGTTCCGGTTGAGGTCAAGCCAGCTCGCGCGACCACCCTCGCATTGCGTTGGCTCACTGACTACTCTCGCGCCCGTCGCGAGAAGACGATGACCGAGCGTCTGATGAACGAGATCCTAGATGCCAGCAATGGTCTGGGAGCTGCGGTCAAGAAGCGCGAAGACACCCACAAGATGGCCGACGCTAACAAGGCGTTCGCTCACTACCGCTGGTAGTAGCAGCCAACAACAAACTTTCCCCCTTTTCCCCAATCTAAGAAATAAGAACCAGGAGTACCAGTGGCTAACGGATCCGCAACTGATCTCGCTATGGTCCGCAACATCGGAATCATGGCGCACATTGACGCGGGCAAAACCACCACCACCGAGCGCATTCTGTTCTACACCGGTATTACCTACAAGATCGGTGAAGTTCATGATGGTGGCGCGACGATGGACTGGATGGAGCAAGAGCAGGAGCGTGGCATCACGATTACTTCTGCCGCTACCACTTGCCACTGGAAAGATCACCAGATCAACATCATTGACACTCCAGGCCACGTTGACTTCACTGTTGAGGTGGAGCGCTCGCTGCGCGTGCTCGACGGTGCTGTAGCCGTGTTCGATGGTGTTGCCGGTGTGGAACCACAGTCCGAGACTGTGTGGCGCCAGGCCGATAAGTACAACGTTCCTCGTATGTGTTTTGTCAACAAGCTCGATCGCACGGGTGCTGACTTCTTCATGGTTGTCGACACCATCAAAGAACGCCTCGGAGCCAATGCGCTGGTTACCCAGCTGCCAATTGGTGCCGAGGCTGATTTCGTTGGCGTGGTTGATCTTGTCGGTATGCGTGCCCTCGTCTGGCGCGGCGAGACTGCAATGGGCGAAGACTACGAGGTCGAAGAGATTCCCGCTGATCTTGCCGACCAAGCCGCGGAGTACCGCGAAGCCTTGATCGAAATGATCTCCGAGAACGATGACGAAATGATGGAGAAGTTCCTCGAAGGCGAAGAGCCCACCGTGGACGAACTTAAGGCCGCGATCCGCCGCGCCACCATCGCAGGTTCGGTAAACCCAATTCTCACTGGTACCGCATTCAAGAACAAGGGTGTCCAGCCGCTACTCGACGCAGTTGTTGACTACCTGCCGTCGCCGCTTGATATCGACGCGATTACCGGCCACAAGCCAGGTGATGAAGAGACTGCTATTGAGCGTCAGCCAAGCGATGATGAGCCACTGTCGATCCTTGCTTTCAAGATCGCTGCTGATCCGCACTTGGGTAAGCTCACCTTCGTTCGCCTCTACTCGGGTGTACTCACTGCTGGTTCCTCGGTTCTTAACTCAGTCAAGGGCCGCAAGGAACGCATCGGCAAGATCTACCGAATGCATGCCAATAAGCGTGAAGAGATCGAGTCGGTAGGTGCTGGTGAGATCGTTGCTGTGATGGGTCTCAAGGACACCACCACTGGCGAGACGCTGTGTGATCCGTCCGATCCGATCATCCTCGAGTCAATGACCTTCCCGGCTCCGGTTATCGAGGTCGCCATCGAGCCAAAGACTAAGAGTGACCAAGAGAAGCTCTCGACCGCTATCCAGCGTCTCTCGGACGAAGACCCAACTTTCCGCGTCCACTCGGACGAGGAGACCGGACAGACGATCATCGCCGGTATGGGTGAGCTTCACTTGGACGTGCTTGTTGACCGTATGCGCCGTGAGTTCAACGTTGAGGCCAACGTTGGTAAGCCACAGGTGGCTTACCGCGAGACGCTCACCAAGCCGGTCGAGAAGATCGACTACACCCACAAGAAGCAGACTGGTGGTTCCGGTCAGTTCGCCAAGGTGATTATGGCTATCGAGCCAAACCCACCAGTTCCTGGCGCAAGTGAAGAAGACGACGAGCGCAGCGAGACCGGTTACGAGTTCGAGAACAAGGTCACCGGTGGTCGCATTCCTCGCGAATACATCCCATCGGTCGATGCTGGTGCCCGTGCCGCAATGGAGACTGGCGTGCTCGCCGGATACCCGATGGTCGATGTCAAGGTCACACTGCTTGACGGTGCGTTCCACGATGTTGACTCTTCGGAAATGGCGTTCAAGATCGCTGGAACCATGGCCTTCAAAGAAGGTGCCCGCAAGGCTGGCCCAGCACTCCTCGAGCCAATGATGGCAGTAGAGGTCTTCACTCCCGAAGACTTCATGGGTGATGTCATTGGTGACCTCAACTCTCGCCGTGGTCAGATCCAGTCCATGGATGAGCGCAGCGGTGCACGCGTGGTCAAGGCCATCGTTCCGTTGTCAGAGATGTTCGGTTACGTCGGTGACCTCAGGTCTCGTACGCAGGGACGCGCAAGCTTCTCGATGCAGTTCGATTCCTACGCACAGGTTCCGAACAATGTCGCCGAAGAGATCATCGCGAAAGTTCGTGGTGACTAAGTAAAACTTCTCAAGTTCTAGTCGCAGTCAGGCTGGGGATTGAGTGCAAGACCGAAACAAATAAACAAGTAAGAAAAGCTCACTTGAAGGTCAAGTGGGAACGTAAGAAACGACAGCTCATAGGAGGCTACTCGTGGCTAAGGCTAAGTTCGAACGCACTAAGCCGCACGTCAACATCGGCACCATCGGTCACATTGACCATGGAAAGACGACGCTGACAGCGGCCATCACCAAGGTGCTGCATGACAAGTACCCTGACCTAAACGAAGCATCTGCTTTCGAAAACATTGACAAGGCGCCGGAAGAGCGTCAGCGCGGTATCACGATCTCGATTGCTCACGTTGAGTATCAGACTGAAGCCCGCCACTACGCACACGTTGACTGCCCAGGTCACGCTGACTACGTCAAGAACATGATCACTGGTGCGGCTCAGATGGACGGCGCGATCCTCGTGGTTGCTGCTACTGACGGCCCAATGCCTCAGACCAAGGAGCACGTCATCCTGGCTCGCCAGGTTGGTGTCCCGGCCATCGTTGTTGCACTCAACAAGTGCGACATGGTTGATGACGAAGAGATCCTTGAGCTCGTTGAGCTCGAGGTCCGTGAGCTCCTCAGCCAGTACGAGTTCCCAGGCGACGACGTTCCTGTTGTCCAGGTTGCTGCTTTCCCAGCACTCCAGGGTGACGAGAAGTGGGGCGAGTCGATCCTCGAGCTCATGAACCAGGTCGACGAGTACATTCCAATGCCTGAGCGCGATGTTGATAAGCCGTTCCTCATGCCAGTCGAGGACGTCTTCACCATCACCGGTCGCGGAACGGTTGTTACCGGCCGCATCGAGCGTGGAATCGTTACCGTCAACGAAGAGGTCGAGATCGTTGGTATTCGCGAGTCGTCCAAGACGACCGTTACCGGCATCGAGATGTTCCGCAAGCTCCTCGATGAGGGTCAAGCTGGTGAGAACGTTGGTCTCTTGCTTCGCGGAATCAACCGTGAAGACGTTGAGCGTGGTCAGGTTATCGTCAAGCCAGGCACCACGACTCCTCACACCGATTTCGAGGCACAGGCATACATCCTGTCCAAGGACGAAGGTGGACGTCACACGCCATTCTTCAACAACTACCGTCCTCAGTTCTACTTCCGTACGACTGACGTGACCGGTGTTGTGACCCTTCCAGATGGCACCGAAATGGTTATGCCAGGCGACAACACTGAGATGACCGTTGAGCTCATCCAGCCAATCGCTATGGAAGACGGTCTGCAGTTCGCTATCCGCGAGGGTGGTCGCACTGTGGGTGCCGGCAAGGTCACCAAGATCATCAAGTAACACCTTGGGTTGGGTGCTAGTCGCCACTATGACTAGCACCCAACCAACAGGGTCTCCCCAGGGAGCTCCTCGAGTCGGACATCAGGTCTGACTCGGAAGAACTTCAAACCAAGAGAAGCAATACCGACAGCGGAGGACAGAGAAGCCATGGCGGGACAGAAGATCCGCATTAGGCTCAAGGCCTATGACCACGAAGTGATCGATACTTCGGCGAAGAAGATCGTCGATACGGTCACTAAGACTGGTGCGCAAATTGCAGGGCCTGTGCCGCTGCCAACCGAGAAGAACGTGTACTGCGTTATTCGTTCTCCGCACAAGTACAAGGACAGCCGTGAGCACTTCGAGATGCGCACGCACAAACGACTTATCGACATCCTGGACCCAACCCCTAAGACGGTTGATTCCTTGATGCACCTGGATCTTCCAGCTGGTGTCGATATCGAGATCAAGCTCTAGCGAGTAGGACTTTTGAGATGACTAAGAACGTAAAGGGCGTGTTGGGCCGCAAGCTCGGCATGACTCAGGTCTGGGATGACGCAAACCGCGTTGTGCCGGTAACCGTGATCGAGGCTGGACCATGCGCAGTGACGCAGGTTCGCACGCCAGAGGTTGACGGCTACTCGGCAGTTCAGATCGGGTTTGGCGAGATCGCGACGCGCAAGGTCACCCAGCCGATGGCTGGACACTTCGCTAAAGCCGGTACTGCACCCAAGCGCTTTGTAGCAGAGATTCGCACTGACGATGCTTCCGAGTACGAGGTAGGCCAGACTCTTGGTCCCGACTTGTTCGAGGCTGGCCAAGAGGTCGACGTCACCGGAACCACCAAGGGACGCGGTTATGCCGGCGTCATGAAGCGTCACGGCTTCCACGGTGGTCCTGCCGGTCACGGTGCCCACAAGATTCACCGCAAGCCAGGTTCGATTGGCGCATGTGCCACCCCAGGTCGCGTGTTCAAGGGAACTCGCATGGCCGGTCGTATGGGTCAAGCCCGTCACACGGTTCAGAACCTCGAGATTGTGGCCGTCGACGCGGACAAGGGTCTGCTCCTGGTCAAGGGCGCAGTTCCTGGCCCCAAGGGCGGAATCGTCATGGTTCGTAACGCAGTGAAGAGGAGCGCATAATGGCTAAAGTTGATGTGCTTACCGCAGCTGGCAAGAAGGACGGCAGCGTCGAGTTGCCGGAGTCGATCTTCGACGTGCAGGTTAACGTTCCGTTGATCCACCAAGTCGTTGTTGCTCAGCTTGCTGCTGCTCGCCAGGGTACGGCCAAGACTAAGACTCGCGCCGAAGTCCGTGGTGGTGGCGCCAAGCCATACAAGCAAAAGGGAACCGGCCGCGCCCGTCAGGGTTCGACTCGCGCCCCACAGTTTGCTGGCGGTGGAGTCGTACACGGTCCAGTGCCGCGCAACTATGAACAGCGCACGCCTAAGAAGATGAAGGCTGCCGCTCTCCGTGGAGCCCTTACCGATCGCGCACGCAACGATCGCGTTCACGTGATCAAGAGCGTTGTCGACGGTGAGACACCTTCGACCAAGGCAGCAGTTGCCGCACTGGCAGCTGTGAGTGAGAACCCGAAGGTTCTGCTGGTCGCCGAACTGGCCGACACCACGACGTGGAAGTCCGTTCGCAACATTGACGGTGTTCACATTCTCGCCCCAGAGCAGCTCAACAGCTACGACGTTCTAGTGAACGACGATGTGGTGTTCACCGCCGACGCACTCGAGACATTCGTCAACCGTGCTGGTGTTGCCAAGGCGAAGAAGACTGACGAAAAGGATGGTGAGTAATCATGGCGAAGGTAGCCAACCCACGCGACATCCTGCTCGCACCGGTCGTCTCTGAGAAGAGCTATGCACTCCTCGACGAGAACAAGTACACGTTCGTCGTGCACCCGGATGCCAATAAGACCCAAATCAAGATCGCGGTCGAAGAGGCATTTGGCGTTCACGTAACCGGCGTCAACACCCTCAACCGCAAAGGCAAGCGAGTCCGTACCCGTCACGGATACGGCTCACGTGCCTCCAGCAAGCGCGCTGTTGTCACTGTGCAACAGGGCGAGAGAATCGACATCTTCGGAGGTCCGGTCGCATAGCGCGTCTGGATTGATCTTAAGGACTAATCATGGGAACCCGAAAGTATAAGCCGACGACGCCAGGTCGTCGTGGCTCGAGCGTCTCGGACTTTGCCGAGGTCACACGTTCGACGCCAGAGAAGTCGCTTGTACGCCCTCTGCCTAAGAAGGGCGGCCGTAACAACTCCGGCCGCATCATGACCAGGCACCAAGGTGGCGGACACAAGCGCGCTTATCGCGTGATCGACTTCCGTCGCAATGACAAGGACGGCGTACAGGCCAAGGTCGCACATATTGAGTACGACCCCAACCGCACCGCCTACATTGCGCTGCTTCACTACTTCGATGGCGATAAGCGTTACATCATCGCCCCGCAAGGTCTGAAGCAGGGAATGATCGTTGAGACCGGACCGAATGCTGACATCAAGCCAGGTAATAACCTGCCGATGCGCAACATCCCGACCGGTACCGTGATCCACTCCGTCGAGCTTCGCCCTGGTGGCGGTGCCAAGCTGGCTCGTTCGGCCGGCTCGAGCATCCAGCTCGTCGCTAAGGATGGTCCCTACGCCCAGCTGCGTTTGCCATCTGGTGAGATCCGCAATGTTGATCTTCGTTGCCGCGCCACGATTGGTGAGGTCGGAAACGCCTCTCAATCGAACATCAACTGGGGTAAAGCAGGACGTATGCGTTGGAAGGGCAAGCGCCCAACCGTTCGCGGTGTTGTGATGAACCCGGTCGATCACCCGCACGGTGGTGGTGAAGGTAAGACTTCTGGTGGTCGCCATCCGGTGAACCCGAACGGTAAGCCAGAGGGTCGTACCCGTAATAAGAACAAGGCCAGCAGCAAGTACATCGTTCGCCGTCGTAAGACCGGTAAGAAGCGGTAGGGAATAGAAGATGCCACGTAGCTTGAAAAAGGGTCCCTTTGTGGACGACAGCCTCATGAAGAAGGTTGATGCTCAGAACGAGAAGGGCACGCACAATGTCATCAAGACATGGTCGCGCCGTTCGATGATCGTGCCGGCAATGTTGGGTCACACCCTCGCCGTTCACGATGGTCGTAAGCACGTTCCGGTGTTCATCTCCGAGAACATGGTCGGTCACAAGTTGGGCGAGTTTGCCCCAACTCGTACCTTCAAAGGTCACATCAAGGACGACCGTAAGGCCAAGCGCGGCTAAAGCGCTTGGACACAAACAAGACAACAGTTTTTAGAAGACTCAAGAAACAAGACAGGTAGGGATAGCGATGGAAGCCAGGGCTCAAGCGCGGTTCGTCCGCGTCACCCCCATGAAGGCTCGCCGTGTGGTGGACCTCGTTCGTGGGTTGCCAGTGGCAGAAGCGCAGGCAATTCTGCGGTTCGCGCCGCAGGGTGCTAGCGAACCAGTAGGCAAGGTGCTCGACAGCGCGATTGCCAACGCGGTCAACAACGACGGACTCAACGAGGATGACCTTCTCGTGCTCGAGGCTCGCGTCGACGAGGGTCCCACCATGAAGCGATTCCGTCCGCGTGCCCAGGGCCGTGCGTCGAGGATCCGTAAGCGTACAAGCCACATCACGATAGTCGTCGGCGAGCCAGAGCTCGCTGAGGCAGGGAAGTAGGTAGAACCATGGGTCAAAAGATCAATCCGCATGGCTTCCGCCTCGGCATCTCGACTGACTTCGCGTCACGTTGGTTCGCTGACAGCTCCAAGCCAGGTCAGCGTTACAGCGACTACGTCAAAGAGGATGTAGAGATCCGCAAGCTCATGTCCCAGGGCATGGAGCGCGCAGGCATCTCCAAGGTAGAGATCGAGCGTACGCGTGAGCGTGTTCGCATCGACCTTTACACCGCCCGTCCAGGCATCGTGATCGGTCGCCGTGGCGCCGAGGCTGAGCGTATTCGCGCCGACCTTGAGAACCTCACCGGCAAGCAAGTGCAGCTCAACATCATCGAGGTCAAGAACCCCGAGGTTGACGCGCAGCTCGTCGCACAAGGTGTTGCCGAGCAGCTCGCAAGCCGGGTGTCGTTCCGTCGCGCAATGCGCAAGGCGATGCAGTCGGCAATGCGCGGTGGTGCACAGGGCATCCGAATCCAGGTGTCGGGTCGTCTGGGTGGCGCCGAAATGTCGCGTACCGAGTTCTACCGCGAGGGTCGCGTGCCATTGCACACGCTCCGCGCAGACATTGATTACGGCTTCTTCGAGTCGCACACCACCTTCGGTCGCATTGGCGTCAAGGTGTGGGTTTACCACGGCGAGGTGTCGACTGACAAGAAGGAGCGAGAGAAGCAGCAGGCTGAGCGTAAGAACCGTCAAGCCAGCATGGGTGGCGGACGCCGTCGTGACGGCCGTGGCCGTGGCCCGCGTCGTGATGACCGTGGCGACAATCGTGGCTCAGGTGGTCGCGGTGCAGATTCCCGCGAGGTAGCGGCCGAGGCTCCTGGTGTAGCTAAGGAAGCTGCCGCAGCAGTCGAGGCTCCGGCTGGCGAAGCAACCGCTGCAGCAGAAGCAGCAGCAACTGAGGCAGGTGCATAAGACATGTTGATTCCACGCAAGGTCAAGTACCGCAAGCAGCATCACCCCAAGCGGACTGGTGCAGCTAAGGGCGGTACCAATGTGAACTTTGGTGACTGGGGACTCCAGGCACTCGAGCCGGCATATGTGACGAACCGTCAGATTGAGGCCGCTCGTATTGCCATGACCCGTCATATCAAGCGAGGCGGAAAGGTCTGGATCACGATCTACCCGGATCGCCCACTGACCAAGAAGCCAGCAGAAACTCGCATGGGTTCCGGTAAGGGATCTCCCGAGTGGTGGGTGGCCAACGTCAAGCCAGGCCGCGTCATGTTCGAACTGAGCTACCCGGACGAGAAGACCGCTCGTGAAGCGCTAACCCGCGCCATGCACAAGCTGCCGATGAAGTGCCGGATCGTACGACGAGAGGTGGCTGAAGACTAATGGCTGCAATGACCACGACCACTGAACTCCGTGAGCTGGACGATTTTGCACTGCAAACTCGGCTGACAGAGAACAAAGAAGAACTGTTCAATCTGCGGTTCCAGTCGGCTACCGGCCAGTTGGACAACCACGCACGTTTGCGTCAGGTTCGCCGCGAGATCGCCCGTCTGTACACGATCATGCGTGAGCGCGAGCTCGGCATTATCGAGGCTGACGGAGTCGAAGCAGACGCATCAACAGACGAAGACGAGAAGGGAGCCTAAGCATGAGCGAATCAACTCAGACCGAGGCTAAGGCAACCACCGACGAGCGCGGCTACCGCAAGGTTCGTGAAGGACTCGTTGTCAGCGACAAGATGGACAAGACCGTCGTCGTCGCCGTTGAAGACCGCTTCAAGCACGCCATGTACGGCAAGGTTGTTCGTCGCACGAGCCGCCTCAAGGCACATGACGAGGAGAACAGCTGTGGCGTAGGCGACCGCGTTCTTCTTATGGAGACCCGTCCGTTGTCAGCGACAAAGCGCTGGCGCGTAGTAGAGATTTTGGAGAAGGCCAAGTGATCCAGCAAGAATCACGCCTCCCAGTGGCTGATAACACTGGTGCTAAAGAACTGCTGTGCATTCGTGTGCTCGGTGGCTCTGGCCGTCGCTACGCCGGAATCGGCGACAAGATTGTGGCAACGGTCAAGGATGCGATCCCTGGCGGCAACGTCAAAAAGGGTGAAGTCGTCCAGGCAGTCATCGTTCGCACCAAGAAGGAGACCCGTCGTCCCGACGGTTCGTACATTCGCTTTGACGAGAACGCTGCTGTGATTCTCAAGGGTGACGGCGAGCCACGCGGTACGCGTATCTTCGGACCGGTTGGTCGCGAGCTTCGTGATAAGCGCTTCATGAAGATCGTTTCGCTTGCTCCGGAGGTGCTCTAAATGGCTAAGACCAAGATCCGCACCGGAGACCAAGTTCTCGTCATCGCTGGCAAGGACAAGGGTCTCAAGGGCAAGGTCATCAAGACCATTCCTGAAGAAAATCGTGTGCTCGTTGAGGGCGTGAACGCTGTTACGCGTCACACCAAGGCCGGCCAAGAGAAGGACAACCAGCAAGGTGGCATCGTCAAGCGCGAGGCACCGCTACACATCTCGAATGTGAAGCTGATCGACTCCGACTCCAAGAAGTCCGATAAGAAGGACGACTCGGACAAGAAGTCGAAGAGTAAGAAGAAGGAAGACTAATGACTGTTGAGGCACCAGCCGTACCAAGGCTGAAAGAGCGTTACAACACGGAGATCCGCGACGCACTTAAGACTGAACTTGAGCTTGAGAACGCGATGCAGGTTCCGGGTGTTGTGAAGGTTGTTGTCAACACTGGTGTTGGTGACGCAGCTCGCGACTCCAAGCTGATTGACGGTGCCGTGCGCGACTTGGCCACGATCACTGGTCAGAAGCCAGTCGTGACCCGCGCTCGCAAGTCGATCGCTCAGTTCAAGCTGCGTGAGGGACAGCCAATTGGCGCCCACTCGACGCTTCGTGGCGACCACATGTGGGAGTTCCTGGATCGTCTGCTGTCGATCGCACTTCCGCGTATCCGTGACTTCCGTGGTCTATCGCCTAAGCAGTTCGATGGCAACGGCAACTACACATTCGGCATCAACGAGCAGGTCATGTTCCCCGAGATCGATCCAGACAAGATCGACCGCACCCGCGGAATGGACATCACGGTCGTGACCACTGCCAGCAACGACGACGAGGGACGTGCGCTTCTGCGTAAGCTCGGCTTCCCATTCAAGGAGAACTAAAAATGGCTAAAAAAGCTCTGATTGAGAAGTCGAATCGTAAGCCGAAGTTCAAGGTTCGCGCTTACACCCGTTGCCAACGCTGTGGACGTCCGCACTCGGTGTACCGCAAGTTCGGCTTGTGCCGCATTTGCTTGCGCGAGATGGCTCACCGCGGTGAGCTTCCTGGCGTCACCAAGTCGTCCTGGTAACCCGGGGCATCCCCACAACTTCCCATACATACTTCAAGCGACTAGACGCTGAAGGTCCTTCCGGCTCAACGGAGCCAGACAAGGAAACCGCAGCGAGAGAGGCCGATGGCCAAATGACAATGACCGATCCGATCGCAGACATGCTGACGCGTCTGCGCAACGCGAACACCGCATACCACGATGACGTGCCTATGCCGTATTCCAAGCTCAAAGAGGGAATCGCAAACATCCTCGTCGAGCAGGGCTACATCGCTGGTGTGAGTGTTGAAGAAGCTGAGGTTGGCAAGACCCTCAAGGTGGAGATGAAGTACGGCCCCACCCGTGAGCGTTCGATTGCCGGACTTCGCCGTGTGAGCAAGCCAGGTCTGCGTGTATACGCAAAGAGCACCGGCATGCCGAAGGTTCTGGGTGGACTCGGAATCGCGATCATCTCGACCTCGTCGGGACTGCTAACTGACCGCCAAGCTGAGCAGAAAGGCGTGGGTGGGGAAGTCCTCGCCTACGTTTGGTAAGGGGAAGACATGTCACGTATTGGACGTCTGCCAATCGCCCTTCCCAGCGGCGTAAAGGTTGATATTGCAGGTCAGGACGTTACTGTCACTGGCCCCAAGGGAACTTTGAACCTCACGGTGTCCGAGCCGATTACGGTCGAGGCCAACGAAGATGGTTCGATCCAGGTTTCACGCCCGAATGACGAGCGTCGTAACAAGGCCCTCCATGGTCTGTCGCGCACCTTGGTCAACAACATGGTGGTCGGTGTCTCCGAGGGCTACGTCAAGAAGCTTGAGGTTTCCGGTACTGGTTACCGCGTACAGAACAAGGGTGCGGGACTTGAGCTGAGCCTCGGCTACAGCCACCCGATCCAGGTTGATGCACCAGAGGGCATCAAGTTCGTTGTCGAGTCGCCGACCAAGTTCTCGGTTGAGGGAATCGACAAGCAGAAGGTGGGCGAGGTTGCAGCTAACATCCGCAAGCTCCGCAAGCCTGACCCCTACAAAGCCAAGGGTGTTAAGTACGAAGGCGAGCACATTCGCCGCAAGGCCGGAAAGGCAGGTAAGTAGCCATGGCAGTCTCACAGAAGATTGGTTCCGGCACCAAGAAGTCAACATCCCGGATCCGTCGTCACCAGCGCGTTCGCAAGAACGTTTCGGGTACCGCCTCGCGTCCTCGTTTGGTGGTGTTCCGTTCGGCACGCCACATCGAGGCACAGGTGATCGACGACACCGCCGGAAAGACTTTGGCCTCGGCGTCTACGCTGGAGTCAGATGTTCGTTCCTTGGATGGAGACAAGACCGCAAAGTCGACGAAGGTTGGCGAGTTGGTTGCGAAGCGTGCGAAGGATGCCGGTGTAGAAGCCGTCGTGTTCGACCGCGGTGGATTCAAGTACCACGGTCGTATCGCTGCAGTAGCTGATGCTGCTCGCGAGGCAGGCTTGGACTTCTAGCCACGGGCTAGATCCTTAAACAGATTTACTTTTAGAGGGAAGAGGAAACATGGCAGGACAGCGCCAGGAGCGCCGCGACGGTAACAAAGGTCGCGGTGGTGCTGAGAAGAGTAACCACATTGAGCGCGTTGTTGCGATCAACCGTGTCTCCAAGGTGGTCAAGGGTGGACGTCGGTTCAGCTTTACCGCTTTGGTTGTTGTCGGTGATGGCGATGGTCACGTAGGTGTTGGCTACGGCAAGGCCAAAGAGGTCCCCGCTGCTATCGCTAAGGGTGTAGAAGAAGCCAAGAAGAGCTTCTTCTCGGTTCCCCGTATTCAGGGAACGATTCCTCACCCGGTCTTGGGCGAGAAGGCAGCCGGCATCGTGTTGCTGCGCCCAGCCTCACCCGGTACCGGTGTGATCGCCGGTGGACCTGTGCGTGCCGTGCTTGAGTGCGCCGGAATCCACGACGTTCTGTCGAAGTCGCTGGGTTCGGACAACGCAATCAACATCGTTCACGCGACTGTTGCCGCGCTACAGATGCTCGAGCGTCCAGAAGAGGTAGCCGCCCGTCGTGGTCTGCCGTTGGATCAGGTTGCTCCGGCAGCGCTGTTGCGTTCGCAAGCTGCCGGTGAGGCAGCCAAGGCTGACCAGAAGAAGGCTGAAGCTGAGGCTGCAGCCGTTGCTGGAGGGGTGGCCTAAGCATGAGCGACGTCAAAGTTACCCAAACTAAGTCCGCGATTGGTGGCACTGCTTCGCAGCGCGCCACACTGAAGTCCTTGGGTCTCAAGCGAATCGGCGCCTCGTCGGTTCGTCAAGACACCCCAGAGGTCCGTGGAATGATTCGTGCGGTTTCGCACTTGATTCGTGTTGAGGAGGTCGACTAGATATGACTGACAGTTCAAATCCACTCAAGGTTCATCATCTACGTCCCGCCGAAGGAGCCAAAAAGTCCAAGGTCCGTGTAGGCCGTGGTGAGGCAGGTAAGCGTGGCAAGACTGCAGGTCGCGGTACCAAGGGAACGAAGGCTCGTTACCAGGTACCCGCAGGTTTCGAAGGTGGTCAGACTCCACTGCACATGCGTCTGCCCAAGCTTCGTGGCTTCAAGAGCCCAAACAAGGTTGCCTACCAAGTTGTGAGCGTAGCTGCGCTTGACAAGCTGTTCCCGAATGGCGGCGACGTCAGCGTTGCTGACCTCGTGGCAGCGGGAGCTGTCCGCAAGGGCAAGCCCGTCAAGGTGCTCGGTTCAGGCGATATTTCTGTCAAGGTGAACGTCTCGGCTAACGCTTTCTCGGAAAGTGCAAAATCCAAGATCGAAGCTGCCGGCGGTTCGGCTACAGAGGTATAAACTAGCCAAATGTTCACAGCACTCGCGACTGCATTCAGTACCACGGATCTGCGCAAAATGATCTTTATTTTTCTAGGTCTTATAGCTATTT
>CAUJDH010000042.1 GCA_963169225.1 Actinomycetota bacterium | reverse complement strand
CTGGCGCCAGTCACGCCAAAAATGGACGATGAGTAGGGCAGCATCCGTTCAACCAGACGGAAATTCGAAGCAGAATCGGAAACATCGCCGGTATCGGTCATCTAGCAATGGTAGCTGTCAAAGTTGCGGTGCATTTCTTGTCTATAAGTGCAGAAATGCACCGCAACTTTTTGAAGTGCCAATCAGGGCCGCACGAGACGGGCCCTTTGAGCCATTCTGATGAAGAATTTTTCGCGGGTTTTGCGTCGGCCCGTTTGCGGTGGTGCGATTAACACATGACTACTGCATTGGTGACCGGGCCAACCTCCGGAATGGGACGCGAATTTGCACTTCAACTAGCAGCGAAAGGATGCGACCTCGTACTAGTTAGTCGAGACGAGACCAGACTCACCGAGCTTTCCATCGAAATCGAAACAGGGTTCGATGTGAGTTGTGAGGTTTTGTCGGCCGACTTATCGGATCGTGAGCAGCTCGCCGCCGTCGAGAAGCGTGTAGCGCAAAAACGTAAGCCCATCGATTGGTTGATCAACAATGCCGGGTTTGGACTAGCCGAACCCTTCACAGAAACATCGGTCGAAGAAGAGCAAGCCCTGCTCGACGTGCTCGTGACCGCACCCATGCGGCTAACTCACCAAGTTTTACCGGGGATGATGGAGCGAGGCTACGGGCGCGTAATTATCGTGTCGAGTTTCGCCAGCTGGATCACCAGTGGCACCTATTCGGCGGCCAAAGCGTGGGCAACGGTTTTTGTTGAGGGTCTAGCCCAAGAACTCAAGGACACAGACATTCATGCCACAGCATTGTGTCCGGGTTTCGTCCGTACCGAGTTCCACGAGCGAGCAGCTTTGGATGTCGCGGGAATCCCCAAAGCACTCTGGCTGCAAGCCGATGACGTTGTGTCTACCGCGATCAAGGATTGCGATAAGGGCGATGTGCTGTCGGTCCCAGGGATCCAATACCAAGCCTTGGCACCGATGATCCGGTTGTCTCCGCGCTCGCTAGTACGTCGTATGTCTGCGATGGGCTCAATGCCCAGCGATCGCCCGTAGCTTTCTTAGCCCGGCCAAAAGCTAGTTCTGGAATAACTCGCGCAATACCTCGACCGGGTCTGCATCGCTATAGACGGTCCAGCCGCGTAGCTCTGCAACCCGAGCCGGGTCCTGCGGTTCGACCTCGCCAGCCATGGGCAAAGTTCCGCTGCCAGAAGATGCGGCGTCGTTAGCATTGTTGGTCCGAATGAAGGTGACAGGTGCATCTGGCCAATCAGCCGCTCCCACCTTCGGTAGTTGTCCGTCGATCACCACATAGCCTGCGACCGGCCTACGCGATGCTTTTTGAGCGAATCCTATTGCTGGCAGGAGTTGTCCCGCTGCGCCGTGCGCCACGAGCAAAATCGGTTTGATTGGTTGAGCTTGAGTCAGGTTGAGTGCAATATGCGCTACCCAGTGAGCAGTTGCTGTCTTGAGATCAAGGCCCGGATCTGCGGGTTCCGGTGCGGGTACGACATAGGTGTTAACTCCATACCCAACGAGTCCCCCAGCTATCGAACGCTGGTCTCCCCACGGCTCAAATGGAGTCGCAGGTAGTTCGGCGGCAGGTAGAAGTACAACGGTTCCCACATTCACCCTTTTACTTTGCCCGAGTCGTGGTCGATTAAGGACGACAAGCCTCGGTGTTTCGCGAGACGGCTTGGCTCGCGAGTCAAACACGGGCACGAGAGGGTGACCCCTTAAGGTGAAGACATGTCTTCTGATACTTCGCAGCTGCGTCAACAGATTCTCGATAAGGCCGTTGTTCACGGCAAAGTGATTTTGTCCTCAGGTAAAGAGGCCGACTACTACGTGGATCTGCGCCGTGTCACCCTCGATAGTGAGGCCGCACCGTTGGTTGGGGCAGCCATGCTTGAGGCGACTAAGGATCTTGACTATGACGCTGTCGGTGGTCTGACGTTGGGAGCGGATCCAGTGGCGACCGCCATGATGCATGTGGCAGCAACTCAGGGACGGAAGCTCGACTCGTTCGTGGTGCGCAAAGCCGAGAAGACTCACGGACTTCAACGGCGGATCGAAGGACCGGATGTCGCAGGTCGTCGAGTGCTGGCAGTCGAAGATACGTCAACAACTGGTGGTTCAGTTATGACAGCCGTCGAAGCCCTCCGCGAGGCCGGCGCCGAAGTCGTCGGAGTGGCCGTGATTGTGGAGAGGGGAGCTCGTCCCAAGATCGAAGCTGAGGGACTCCCATATGTGACCGTGTTCGAGCTAGAGGACCTAGGTCTCGCATGATCGACTTTGCTCAAAACATCGCGCTATTGGGAATCAACTGGCTCGACCCGGAGTACATCCTCAACTGGCTAGGGCCGTGGGCGATGATCGGTCTGGTCATAATCATCTTCGCTGAGTGTGGTTTGTTGATCGGCTTCTTTTTGCCAGGTGATTCGCTGCTGTTTATCGCGGGTATGTTCATCGCCAGTGGTGCGATCTCCACACCATTGTGGCTCGCACTTGTGGTTCTCTGGATCGCTGCGTTCGTCGGTAATTTATGTGGCTATTGGATTGGTGCTGCTGTTGGACCCAAGCTGTTCGACAAACCTGATTCGCGCTTTTTCAAGGCTGAGTATGTCGAGAAGACGCACGAGTTCTTCGAGAAGTGGGGTGCGCGTGCCATCATCCTCGCTCGTTTTGTGCCCATCGTTCGTACGTTTATCACGGCCATCGCGGGCGTCGGCAGAATGGACTTCCGCAAATACGCTCTCTATTCGGGAATTGGCGCGCTGCTGTGGGCCGTCTGCATTACGATCCTGGGCTACTTCCTCGGCAACATTCCATTTATCAAAAACAACATCGAGTTCGTAGCAATCTTCATCGTGTTCTTGTCGATAATCCCGATTATCGCGGAGGTCTTGCGGGCCAGGCGGAACCGTGACGAGAAAGAAGCGGATGAAATTGACCGCCAGGCCGAAGCCGAAGGTGACTAGGCCCATTAGTAATTGATCGTCAAGTTAAACTTTTTGACCAAATCGGTGCTGCCGAATCCAGGCATGCATCGCGATTCCGGCAGCGACTGAAGCATTGACTGAGCGGGTTGAACCGAACTGCGTGATGTGCAGCATGACCTCACACAGCGCTTGAGCTTCCTCGGACATTCCAGGGCCTTCTTGACCAAAGAACATGATTTGCTCGCGTGGCAGCTCATATGTTTCGATCGGCACTGAACCCTCAATATTGTCGATCCCGATAATCGGCAGGCCCGCTTCAGATGCCCATTCACCGAATGCCGCAATCGATGGATGATGTCGCACATGCTGGTATCGATCCGTCACCATGGCGCCGCGGCGGTTCCAACGTTTCTCGCCGACAATGTGAACTTCTGCCACCAAGAAGGCATTGGCTGTCCGCACGATCGAACCAAGGTTGAGGTCTTTCTCCCAGTTCTCTACGGCTAGATGGATCGGATTTCGCCGCTGGTCTAAGTCCGCCTTAATCGCGTCGACCGTCCAATACCGGTACTGATCCTCGACGTTCCGAGTGTCGCCATCTCGCAGTAGCTCTGGGTCTAAGCGCGGATCATCGGGCCAAGGCTCTGGGTGCGGTCCGACTCCGCGGGCCTCCAAATGTGGCCGATAAATTTCGTGCGATTCCATGCCACGAACCTAACGCTAAGACGAGCCATTTGATCAACGTGGGTGAACCGATCGCCAAATGTGGGTGAAGCTTGCTGTCGGCAAGATGCGTCGCGGAAAGTTAAATGCCAGGATGTGCGAGAAGACTTATTCGTGTGCCCGAGTTGGCGCGTACCAAATAAGAGGAGAAATAAATGCCAATCGCAACCCCAGAGAAGTACGCGGAGATGATCGATGCCGCGAAGGCAGGCAAATTTGCCTACCCGGCGATCAATGTGTCGTCCTCGCAGACGATCAACGCCGCATTCCAAGGATTCCAAGAGGCTGGCTCCGACGGAATCATTCAGTTCTCGTGGGGTGGATGTGCCTACGCATCGGGCCCGACAGTCAAGAATTTTGTGAACGGTGCAATCGCCCTCGCGCAATATGCGACCGCGGTAGCCGATAACTACGACATCACCGTCGCTCTGCATACGGATCACTGCCCGGCCGACCGACTCGACGACTGGCTGCGTCCACTGCTCGCCATTGCCGCTGAGGATGTCAAGGCTGGCCGTACGCCACTGTTCAACTCTCACATGTGGGATGGCTCGGCGATCCCAATGGAGGAGAACCTCACCATTGCTGAGGAACTGCTAGAGAAGACCAATGCCAACAATCAGATCCTCGAGATCGAGATCGGTGTTGTCGGTGGCGAGGAAGATGGCGTCGAGGCCAAGGCTGATGCCAAGCTCTACTCGACTCCGCAAGATGGGCTCGACACGATCAAGCACCTGGGAGCTGGCGATCGTGGCCGCTACACCGTCGCCGCGACCTTCGGAAACGTGCACGGTGTCTACAAGCCGGGCAACGTCAAGCTCAAGCCACCGGTGCTCAAGGAGATTCAAGAAGCTGTCGCCGCCGAAACTGGCAAGGACGACTTCTTTGACTTCGTGTTCCACGGCGGTTCGGGTTCCACTCTCGAGGAGATCCGCGAGGCACTCGACTACGGCGTCGTCAAGATGAACGTCGATACTGACACCCAGTACGCCTTCACGCGTCCGGTCGTTGATCACATGCTCACCGGCTACGAAGGTGTGCTCAAGATCGATGGCGAGGTCGGCAATAAGAAGCAGTACGACCCACGTGCTTGGGGAACCAAAGCTGAGGCTGGTATGGCCGCTCGCATCGGCGAGGCCTGCGAAGACCTCCGCTCGGCAGGCACCTCTAAGAAGTAACTTTCTGCACCTAGCCACGATGGTGGGATTCGGTCGATTTTCGACCAGATCCCACCATCGTGCTATTTAGGGCTAGACTGTCCTGGTGCCAGCATTAGTACTCGTCGGTGCCCAATGGGGCGATGAAGGTAAAGGTAAAGCCACTGACCTCTTGGGAGGTCGGGTGGACTACGTCGTGCGCTATCAGGGCGGCAATAACGCGGGCCACACCGTGGTGATTGGTGATGAACGCTATGCGTTACATCTTTTGCCATCCGGAATCCTGACGCCGACCTGCACGCCCGTGATCGGTAACGGCGTTGTTATCGACCCAGGTGTCATGCTCAAGGAACTAGCTGGCCTCAACGATCGCGGGATCGACACTTCGCGGTTGCGCGTGAGTGCCGATGCACACATCATCACGCCGTACCACATCGAGCTCGACAAGCTGACCGAACGATTCTTGGGCAAGCAGAAGATTGGCACGACCGGTCGAGGTATCGGTCCGGCCTACCAAGACAAGTTCGCGCGAATCGGAATCCGGGTACAAGACCTATTCGACGAGAAGATCCTGCACCAGAAGGTGTCGAATGCGCTCGACACCCGTAACCAGGTGTTCGTCAAGGTGTACAACCGTCGCCCGTTCGATGTTGATGCGGTAGTCGAAGAGCTCGTTGGTTACGCCGAGCAGCTCGCGCCCTATGTGGCCGACACTTCGCTGCTACTCAACAACGCGCTCGACGAGGACAAGCTCGTACTGCTCGAGGGCAGTCAGGGCACGCTGCTCGATGTCGATCATGGAACCTACCCGTTCGTTACTTCGTCGAACCCGACCACCGGTGGCGCATGTGCGGGTTCCGGTATTGGACCGACCAGGATCGATCGTGCAATCGGCATCCTCAAGGCGTACACCACTCGTGTTGGTGCAGGTCCCTTCCCGACCGAGCTGCACGATGCTGATGGCGAACGTCTGCGTCAGGTTGGTGGCGAGGTTGGTGTGACCACCGGACGTGATCGTCGTTGTGGATGGTTCGATGCACCTATCGCTCGTTATGCAACGCGCGTCAACGGACTCACTGACATGTTCCTCACCAAGCTTGACGTGCTCACTGGATGGGATGAGATTCCCGTCTGCGTGGCTTACGAAGTGGACGGGCAGCGTGTGGACGAGGTTCCAACGACGCAGACCGACTTCCATCATGCTAAGCCGATTTACGAGAACCTGCCAGGCTGGCAAGAGGACATCTCCGGGGCGCGTTCAATCGAAGACTTGCCTCAGGCGGCCCGCGATTACGTGGCCTTCCTCGAGGATGCATCGAACTGCCGAATCTCGGCAATTGGCGTCGGTCAAGACCGCGACGCCACGATCGTGGTTCACGACCTCGTTAGCTAGTGACTTATCCTTAGATAGTGAAGGTTTTAGTCATTGGGTCTGGTGCCCGTGAGCATGCGTTGGCTGTTGGTGTTTCTTACGATCCAAGCGTGGATGAAGTCCACGTTGCACCTGGAAATCCAGGGATGGAAGCAGTCGCCACAAGGCACGATGTCAAGGCCGAGGATCCTGCATCAGTAGTTGATCTTGCTCGGTCGCTGGGTGCGGATCTTGTGATCGTGGGTCCCGAAGCTCCTTTGGTTGCCGGTGTTGCTGATGCACTGGGCGAGGCAGGAATCGCATGCTTTGGACCAAGTGCTGCTGCTGCCAAGCTTGAGGCCAGCAAGGCGTTTGCCAAAGACGTTATGCACTCCGCCTCCGTTCCTACCGCGCGGTCTGTCGTTTGTACTGATCTCGACACTGTCGCTGTTGCGCTCGACGAGCTAGGTAGCCCGTATGTCGTCAAATACGACGGATTGGCGGCGGGCAAAGGTGTCGTCGTTACTGAGGATCGCGATGAGGCGCTGGCACATGCCGCCGACTGCCTCGATAAGCCTGATGGCCGGGTTGTCTTAGAGGAGTATCTCGATGGCCCAGAAGTCAGTTTGTTTTGCGTAACCGATGGCAAGACTGTTGTTCCGCTGCAGGCCGCACAGGACTTCAAGCGTGTTGGTGAAGGCGATTCTGGCCCCAATACCGGCGGTATGGGTGCGTACACCCCGCTCGATTGGGCACCGACCGATTTGAGTCAATGGGTGGTCGACAATGTGGCTGGGCCAACTGTAGATGAGATGGCCCGTCGCGGAACCCCTTTTGCCGGGCTGCTCTACGTCGGCCTCGCACTCACCTCGAAGGGCGTCAAAGTCGTCGAGTTCAACGCTCGCTTTGGTGACCCCGAGACGCAGGTTGTTTTGGCGGCACTCAAGACACCGCTTGGCCAATTACTTAAGGCCGCCGCCACCGGAACTCTCGCCGACTTCGAGGCGCTCGATTGGTATGAGGGATCGCTCGTCACAGTGGTGGTGGCATCCGAGAACTACCCCGCTACTCCGGTCACGGGCGACGAGATCGTTGGCCTCGACACGATTACTGCCGAAGATAACGCTCACGTCCTACATGCGGGAACCGCCACTGGCCCGGATGGCAAGCTGGTGTCTTCGGGTGGCCGAGTGTTGTCGGTGATCGGTTGGGGCGACGATTTGGCCGAAGCCCGCGACCGTGCCTACAAAGCTATCGACAAGATCAACTTACGTGGCTCGCATTTTCGTACCGATATCGCGCTCAAGGCTGAACAAGGCCAACTCGAACTGTCAGACGCCTACAACAACGGAACGGTGTAACGGATGCCGAACGATTCTCAAGCCCAGGCCACGATCACTCCCACTCCCAAGCCGAGGATCCCTAACGTCCTCGCTGGACGCTATGCCTCGACTGAAATGGCAACGATCTGGTCTCCCGAGCACAAGGTTGTACTGGAGCGCGAGCTATGGATCTCCGTGCTCAAATCGCAGCGAGATCTCGGCATTGATGTACCTGACGGAGTTGTCGAGTCTTACGAATCCGTCACCGATCAAGTTGATCTTTCTTCGATCGCAGAGCGCGAAGCGATTACCCGACACGATGTCAAAGCACGGATTGAGGAGTTCAGTGCACTCGCTGGTCACGAGCACATCCACAAGGGGATGACAAGCCGCGACCTGACCGAGAACGTTGAACAGCTTCAAGTGCGTACCTCGCTCGAGTTGATTCGGGATCGTGTAGTGGCAACGCTGGTGCAGCTGTCATCGCTGGCGGTCCAATATTCTGACGCCCCGATGACGGGTCGCTCGCATAATGTGCCGGCTCAAATGACGACGCTCGGTAAGCGGTTTGCCACCTTCACCGACGAGCTTCTCGTCGCCCTTCAACGGCTCGAGAACTTGATCAGCTCGTACCCGCTGCGCGGTATCAAGGGTCCGGTCGGTACCTCGCAAGACATGCTGGATTTGGTGGGTGGCGATGCCGCAAAGCTTGAAACGCTTGAGCAAAACATTGCCGGCCATCTTGGGTTCGACAATGTGCTGACAAGTGTTGGTCAGGTCTACCCGCGTTCACTCGACCATGAAGTGCTGTCGATTCTTGTGCAACTCGCATCTGCGCCTTCAAGTGCTGCCAAGACGATCCGCCTCATGGCTGGTCAAGATCTTGTGACTGAGGGGTTTGCCGAGGGTCAGGTCGGTTCCTCTGCCATGCCACACAAGATGAACACTCGTTCCTGTGAGCGAGTCAACGGATTCATGGTGATCTTGCGCGGTTATGCGCTGATGGCCTCTGAACTCGCTGGCGACCAGTGGAACGAGGGTGACGTCTCGTGTTCAGTTGTGCGCCGTGTGGCTTTGCCGGACGCATTTTTCGCACTCGATGGACTGTTCCAAACCTTCCTTACAGTGCTTGACGAGTTTGGCGCCTTCCCAGCTGTCATCGACCGCGAGCTTGATCGCTATCTACCATTCTTGTCCACCACCAAGGTATTGATGGCAGCAGTACGTGCCGGTGTGGGGCGAGAGACGGCTCACGAAGTGATCAAGGAGCATGCCGTTGCTGTCGCTCTCAATATGCGTCAGTCACAAGATGCCACTAATGACTTGCTGGATCGGCTAGCTGACGATGATCGCCTTGGATTGAGCAGAGGTGAGATCCAAGCATTGGTCAACGAACCACTCGAATTCACTGGTGCGGCTCGGGCGCAAGTAGCTGCACTGGCCAGCCAAGTCTCCGAGGTTGCCAACCGATACCCAGAAGCGGCGGCTTACACACCCGCCCCGATTCTGTAGGCGAGCAGCACGATGACTCAAGAAGTTCCGGAACCGGAGTACCAACTGCCAGAGGGCTACAAACACCTGTACACCGGCAAGGTGCGCGAGTTGTGGGAGACACCCAGCGGTGACGTGCTGTTCGTGGCGACTGACCGTATCTCGGCTTACGACTGGATCTTGCCCACGCGAATCCCCGACAAAGGCAAGGTACTGACACAAGCCTCACTGTGGTGGTTTGATCAGATCGCCGACATTGTGCCCAACCACGTGATCTCGACCGATGTTCCAGCCGTTGTCGAAGGCCGCGCGATGATCTGCAAGCGGTTGGACATGTTACCGGTGGAGTGCGTCGCGCGGGGCTACCTCACGGGTTCCGGATGGGTTGACTACCAACGTAGTGGTTCGGTCTGCGACATTGCGCTGCCTGACGGTTTGCAGGACGGTTCCCGTTTGCCAGAAGCGATCTTTACCCCAGCGACCAAAGCCGAGTTCGGCGACCATGATGAGAATGTCGGCTTCGACTATGTCGTCGAAGCAGTGGGTTCGCAGGCCGCCGAGCATCTACGGCAACTCACCCTGGATGTATACCAACGTGCCGAGCAGATCGCCCGCGAGCGTGGATTGATCTTGGCTGACACCAAGTTTGAATTCGGCCACGAGCAGACTGCGCCAGAGGCGCTGATCATTGCGGATGAGGTGCTGACACCAGACTCGTCACGCTACTGGCCAGCAGACAAATGGACCCCGGGGCAGCCGCAAGAATCGTTCGACAAGCAGTTCGTGCGCAACTGGCTCACTTCTCCTGTCAGCGGCTGGGACAAATCGGGTACTACACCGCCGCCCGAACTCCCGGACGAAGTCGTCGAGCAGACCCGCGCCAAGTACATCGAAACCTATGAGCGTTTGACCGGCAAACAGTTCTAAGCCAGTGTTCTGAGTTCAGGGGAAGATTGCCCCTCCATGGTGATGGTGATCTTCCCACTAACTTTGTGCATCCCCAACGTTTGAATTCAAACTAGCCAAAAAGTAGGGAAAACCTCTGGTTTTCTATAGGTTCCCGTTCTTAAGAGTGAAGCTAACTTTCGTCGGCTTGCAACCCCTCACTAAACGCTCCTAGCCTGTGGATGTTCGGCATCGTTGTGTCAGCACTAGGTTCGTCTTTCAAAGTGGGGAAATATGACTTCTGTTCTCGCCAAGGTTCGATTCGGCTCCCGTGCGGGTAACCGCGCACGCAAGGTAGTCGCGGCTACTTCATCGGGTGTTCTCGCTGCCGGTCTTATGGTGGGTGTCGGGGTAGGAGCAAGTTCAGCTGATGCTTCAACTGGCGTCGTTCCAATAACAACAGCCGGCAGTGGCAACATCACCTTGCCTCCGGGTGTGCAGTCGATCCTGGCCCAAGGAATCGGTGGCGGTGGTGCTGGTGGTGCCAAAATCCAAAAGAAGGGTGGCAACGGTGGCGTAGGAGCCTTGGTCAAGGCGTCCCTTGATGTCAGCAACATTGACACGCTGTCGTATCGCGTAGCTGCTGGTGGCGCTATTGGTGGAGCTGGTCAAGACGGTGGTGGCCGTGGTGGCCAATCGACGGTAATCACAGCACAAGATGGTTCGATTGGCTTTGTCGCCGGTGGTGGCGGTGGCGGTTCCACCGGTTACGGCAACAACCGAAACAACGGTGACGGTAACGATGGCGGTGATGCTGGAACAGCCAACAACGGTGGCGGCCATGATGGTGCCGGAAATGCCGGTGGTTCTGGTGGTTCTAAAGGAAACCCCGGCAAAGGTGGAAACTGTTCTTCATGTGAAAAGGCTGGCGATGCAGGTACGGCCACTTCCGGTGGTAACGGTGCCGCTGGTAACGCTAATTCCGGCCAAGGTGGCTTCGGTGGCGACGGCTACGGCGGTGGTGGCGGTGGCGGTCTAGCCCCTGACCATACGGGTGTCACGATTACCACCAAGTCCAATGGTGGCGGTGGCGCTGGTGGAAGCCGCATTGACGGAACTGCCACTCAATCTAAATTCACTAGTACTTCAAAATCTGCTGACCCGAACTATGGAACAGCCGGTGCTGGCGAGGACAGTAGCGTTGCTACTCCAGGTAAAGATGGCATGGTCAAGTTCAACTGGCTGCTTCGTCCGACCAATCTGCATGTTGTACCTGCGAGCGGTCAAGTAACCGTAACGTGGACCCAGCCCGATCAATCAGCAGTAGTCACTGATGCCAATCTTGAAGACCCGCAATACGAGGTATATGTCGACGGTAAGCCGACTGGCCAGCAAGACAACACCGGTTCGGTAATCACCAATCTCGTGAACGGCAAGTCCTATGCGTTCACTGTGGTTGTGTCATCTCAAGTCAAGACTGGCACCAAGTACCCGTTGAGCACTGTTTCCTCTACCGTCAATGCAGGTCCGGCAACTGTTCCTGGAACTCCAGCTGCGCCAACGATCGCTGGTTGGGGCATGTCGGGAGATAACGGTTACGTCAACCTCAAATGGTCACCTCCAGCCAATACAGGAGGAGCTACCGTTACCGGCTACCACGTACAGCAGATGGTCGCTGGTGGTCCGGTACTTTGGGTCGCAGCTCAGAATTGCGGAACGGTACAGGGGTTGTCGTGCCAAGTTCAAGGTTTAGTTGCAGACGTCAATTATGTATTCAGGGTTCGTGCTGAGAATTCCGTAGGGAACGGGGCTTGGTCCAATGCAAGTGTGAAAATTGCGCCACACTACGTTCCACCCGCGCCCAAGAACCAGTCGGTAGGAAAATGCATACGCAAGCCCAAGAAGATTGCGTTGAAGAACAAGACGTACCCGCTCTTGGCACCTAACTGCAAGTCCAATGCTGGACAGGTTGTGCGGGTGACTGCGACTCCCAAGCAGGCAGCAGGAAAGAAGGTTCGCTACGCAATCTTCAAGATCGGCAAGGGCAAGTACAAGAATTACACGGCGATCCGCACCTACAACGTCAAGATTAAGAATCTCAAGATCACTTGGTCCGCAGCCGCCAAAGCCCGCCCGATTGGTCAACCGACCGGCCAGTCGTACAAGGCTTGGAGTACGTCCAAGAAGTACCAGGTTCGATAAGGACTACCGCACGTCTAAGTCGTACAAAGTTAGGTAGTTAACTGTCGGGTAAGATTGAGAGAGCAGTGGTCAACCGCTGTTGTTCGTCAGTCTGAACCGAGACACGAGTTTTCTAACTACTGGAGCAAATGTGGCACGCGTAGTCGTCGATGTCAGTCTCAAGCCCGAAATTCTTGATCCGCAAGGACGTGCCGTTCAAGGTGCACTTGGTCGCCTCGGACTTGAGGGAGTTGCCGATGTGCGCCAGGGCAAGCAGTTTGTGATCGAACTTGAGGGCGAACTTGACCAAGAGCAACGTGCGAAGCTCGAGGAGCTCGCGGGGTCGTTGTTGAGCAACCCGGTGATTGAGGACTACACCGTCTCGATCAATGAGTCGACTGATTCTGGTTCTACTGCAGGAGCTAACTGACATGTCAGCTCGAATCGGAGTTGTGACATTCCCGGGGACGCTCGACGATATTGATGCCGCTCGCGCAGTGCGTATTGGTGGAGCCGAACCAGTCAACCTGTGGCATGCGGATGAGGATCTCGCGGGTATCGACGCCGTGATTTTGCCCGGTGGTTTCTCATACGGCGACTATTTGCGTTGCGGTGCGATCTCGCGATTTGCTCCGCTCATGACTCGCGTCATTGAGCGAGCCCACGAGGGTATGCCGGTGTTGGGCATTTGCAATGGCTTCCAGATCCTCTGTGAATCGCATCTGCTTCCCGGGGCCTTGGCTCGAAACGATGGATTGCACTTTGTGTGCCGTGACCAGTGGTTGCGGGTAGAGAACTCCAACACCGCGTGGACGACCGCCTATTCCCCTGACAGCGAGATCCTAGTTCCGTTGAAGAACGGCGAAGGCCGATTCGTCGCAGATGACTACACACTTGATCAACTTGAGGGCGAGGGACGGGTTGTGTTCCGTTATCTTCGCGGAAATCCCAACGGTTCCTACCGTGATATTGCCGGAATCTGTAACGAGAATGGCAATGTGGTGGGGCTGATGCCGCACCCTGAGCACGCGGTAGAGGATCTCACCGGGCCGTCGCTTGATGGCGTCGGTTTGATCACATCGGTGATTGAGAACTACGTTGCGCAGGAGAGTTTCGCATGACCGACACTCGTACAACTGACACCGTCGCGTCGGCAGGGCAGAGCCCAGATGTCGACCAACCTTATGCCGAGCTTGGGCTCAAAGATGACGAGTACCAAGAGATCAGACGAATCCTAGGTCGCAGGCCAACGAGCGCCGAGCTCGCGATGTATTCGGTTATGTGGTCAGAGCATTGCTCGTACAAGTCCAGCAAAGTCCACCTGCGTCAGTTTGGTGACAAGGTTCCTGAAACTGATGCCATGTTGGTCGGGATCGGAGAGAATGCTGGCGTCGTTGACATCGGTGACGGCTGGGCGGTCACGTTCAAAGTCGAGAGTCACAACCACCCGTCTTATGTGGAGCCGTACCAAGGCGCAGCGACCGGGGTCGGCGGCATCGTGCGCGACATTATCTCGATGGGCGCTAGGCCATTGGCAGTGATGGATCCGTTGCGATTCGGTCCTGCCGACGCACCAGATACGCACCGCGTGCTGCGCGGAGTGGTCGAGGGAATCGGCGGCTATGGCAACTGTCTCGGCCTGCCGAACATTGGCGGCGAGATCGTATTCGACGAGAGCTACCTGGGCAATCCACTCGTGAACGCTTTGTGCGTCGGCGCCATGAAGCATGACGACGTTCACCTGGCGAGCGCCAAAGGTGTTGGCAACCAAGTGATCTTGTACGGAGCCCGTACCGGTGGCGACGGAATCGGTGGCGTGAGCGTGCTGGCCTCCGAGACCTTCGATGCTGATGGTCCTGCCAAGCGTCCGAGTGTTCAGGTCGGCGACCCGTTCATGGAGAAGCTCCTGATCGAATGCACGCTCGAGGTCCTGGGCGCCGGAATCGTCGAGGGCATCCAAGATCTAGGTGGTGCCGGAATTTCGTGCGCTACTTCTGAATTGGCTTCCAATGGCGACGGCGGTATGCACGTCGAACTCGACAAGGTGCTGTTGCGCGATGCGACTTTGACTCCTGAGGAGATCCTCATGAGCGAGTCGCAGGAGCGCATGTGTGCCGTGGTTCAACCAGAAAATGTTGAGGCATTCCTTGAGATCTGCAAGAAGTGGGATGTCGAGGCTGTGGTGATCGGCGAGGTTACCGACTCTGGACGTCTGACTGTCGACTGGCATGGTGAGCAGATTGTTGACGTTCCACCGCGATCGGTCGCACACGATGGTCCTGTATATGAGCGCCCCTACGCGCGTCCCGATTGGCAAGATCAACTTCAGGCCGATTCGGCCGCTAAGCTAGCCCGACCGCAAACGGGCGAGGAACTCCGCGAGACCCTTTTGCGTCTAGTGGGCTCAAGCAACCTTGCCGACAAGTCGTGGATCACCAACCAATATGACCGCTATGTGCGAGGCAACACCGTGCTGGCGCAGCCGGAGGATGCTGGTGTTGTTCGGGTAGACGAGGAGACCGGCCGCGGTGTGGCGATCTCGACCGATTGCAATGGCCGCTTCACTAAACTCGACCCCTATAAGGGTGCACAGTTGGCATTGGCCGAGTCTTACCGAAATGTCGCTGCGACCGGTGCTGTTCCGTTGGCTATCACCGACTGTCTCAACTTCGGTTCCCCAGAAGATCCCGATGTCATGTGGCAGTTCGAACAAGCCGTCACCGGTTTGGCCGACGGATGCTTGCAACTAGGGACTCCAGTTACTGGCGGAAACGTGAGCTTCTACAACCAAACTGGCGAGGCTCCGATCTTGCCAACTCCGGTTGTGGGAGTACTTGGGGTCTTCGATGATGTCGACCGACGTACGGCTATGTCGTGGGAGTCTGACGGCGACCAGATCTATCTGCTGGGTGAGACGCGTGACGAATTCGACGGTTCTGAATGGGCACACGTTGTTCACGGTCACTTGGGTGGCCTGCCGCCAGAACTTGATCTTGAAGCTGAGCGTCAACTTGGTCAGATCCTCGTGGCAGCTTCACGCGATGGCATGATTACCGCTGCCCACGATGTATCTGACGGTGGTGTCGCACAAGCGCTCGTTGAGATGGCACTCAAAGCAGGTACGGGTGCCCGCACCTGGACGCCAGACGGCATTGACACCTTTACGCATCTCTTCTCCGAATCGGCCACTCGAGCAGTTGTGGTGATCCCTCGCAGCGAGGAGCTGCGATTCACCGCTATGTGCCAGGCGCGCAGCTTCCCATGTACTCGGATCGGTGTTGTGGATTCACAACTTGATGGCGATAACCAGTTGCTGGAGTTCGGTGACGATTTCACTGTCTCGCTCAACGAACTGCGTGAAACCCATACCGCAACCCTGCCTAACCTGTTCGCCTAGGCCACTTGCAAAAAGTTGCGGTGCATTTCTTGTCTATAAGTGCAGAAATATACCGCGGAAAGTGCTGAGTTATGAGTCCTGATGATCTTGGTCAGCTGTTGGCAGCCTACGAGAGTGGTCAACAGCCGGCGCGTGAGCTCGAGGTTGCGGCAGTCAAAGAGACTCTTGAGGCTCTTGTCGGGAAGGCTCCTGGTCGTTCGGTCGAAATTCGGGTGGTTCCATATGCCGCTGTTCAGGCAATTCCAGGTGGCCAACATCGCCGTGGAACGCCGCCAGCAACCGTCGAATGTGACGCGCGAACCTGGCTAGAACTTGCCGCGGGCAAAATTGATTGGGCCGAGGCCAAATCGCAAGGCCGAGTGGACGCATCTGGTGAGCGCTCCGACTTGTCCGAATGGCTCCCGCTTTAGTTATTGAGCTAACTAACTAGGCGCGCCAGACTAACTCTTACCCAGCAAGGTGGCCCCGATTAGCTTGTGTTCGATACGCAACACGGACTGACTCAAACAGTTAGTCTTGTGCCATGACGGATTGGCTCAGTTCCGGTCACAGTGCCGCACTTATTGTCGTTGGCATATTTATGTCCGTTTTGGCAATTGGTTGGGCAGTGTTCCGAATCAGGACAGGTATCAAGGTACGTGAATTGGCAGGTAATGGCATTCTCGACACCAGAGATCTTGGTGTGGGTGCTCGCTTCTACGCTCCAATTTTGGCTCTGGCCGTACTCGTAGCTGGTCTTGCATGGTTATCGGTACGTAGTGAGGGGCTGGTCTCACTTCTTTGCGTTTTGGGAATTTTGCTATCCGCGGTGGGGATCGGCCGCCTGCGTATCGCCGGATACCGCTCCAGACAGTCGACTCATATCGAGGCGCTCCAATGACGGGCAAAGGCGAGGCTTTGCCTTCTACGAGTGGAGTTTCGACTGAGACTGCGTATGAGATGAATGTGGCAATTATTGAGGATCATGCTCTTGTAGTTGCTGGTCTTAAAGATGTCGTTGCTTCGCGTGGCGATATGCAGGTGACTTTGGTGAGCGACGATCTAGGCGATTTGCAGCCCCGCGCTGACGAAGTGGATCTTGCTTTAGTTGATCTTGGTCTCAGCAATGGATTCATTGGGGTGGATGACCTTCGAGAGATCATCGACGCTGGCGTCAAAGTGATTGTGGTGACGGGATTCGCATCGCCCAAACTGATTCACGACCTGTATATGGCCGGTGCAGTTGATGTGGTGTCCAAAGCAGATCCTCCTGAAGTTCTTAGTCATGCTCTGGACAAAATCAGTGTTGGTGACGATTCAATGAGTCCTGCTGTGGCGGCGGCTGTGGCCAACACTTCGGCAATTGACTCAAAGCTGAGCAGTCGTGAACAGGAGGTTTTAGCTCTCTATGGCTCGGGGCTCACTATCGCCGCGGTAGCTAGTCGGCTTGTCGTGAGCGACAACACGGTCAAGGAGTACCTCAAGCGGATCCGACTCAAACTAGCCGAGGTGGGTCGACCAGCACCGTCGCAGCGAGATCTGTATCGAGAGGCAGTTCGTGAAGGTCTCATTACGGACTAGCACCCAGCTCGTCCTCACCCTGGTCTTACCGCTACTGGTTGTCGTAGTCGGTTATTTGTTCACGGGAACATTAGCCCCGTCGGTCATCGTGGCGGCTGCTGCTGTGGCCACATTCGCCCACATTGGGGTCACGGTTGTGGTTGATCTTCAGACCGTGGTGGATGTGGAATATGAGGTATATCAACGGATTGCACGTGGCCGGCAAGATTTACTTTTGCGCGAAGAAGAGCAGGCCAATCGTCTTCAGCTCGCAGCGACTATTCACGACACAGTGATTAATACCTTGTGTGCTGTGACGTTAAGTTCTGTGAGCGACAAGCCACCTAGTCATAGCAAAGATGATCAACTGAGGAAGCGTTGTCTCGCCGACCTTGAACTGCTGCAAAGTTATACCGAGCGGGGTGAACTGAATCGGCAGCGCGAACCTCGAGCCATGTCGTGGACCGACCGTCTACTGACTGAGGTTTCGGATCATGCGACCCGGAATGATCTTGAGTTGACTCTTGAAGTCCTCGACGTCCTGCCAGCCTCATCGGAGAACGTTGCCCAAGCTCTGACCTTGGCGATTCGCGAAGCCCTTACCAATGTGGGAAAACACTCAGCGCAAAAGCAAGTTCGGATCGTTGTTGATCATGATGAATTGGGGCCCTTCGTTACCGTTACGAGCGCTTGGGATCCCCTCCCTGATTACACCTGGGATTCGACCATTGAGGACTTCTCGTTGTTCTCCTTGGGGTCCGAGGTGGAGACGTCGGTGATCAACACATTGCGGGGAGAGCTGATCGTAACGATTCGCCCAGGTATTGGTGGAGATCGCAGACAGGAACCCATCGACGTGATGATCCAAGATCACGTGGCAATTCCGCTCATGCGCACCATCAACTTCTGGTTGACCGGACTCAACATCATCGTCATGATGATGTTTTTCTCAATTTTTCCGTGGTGGCAGTGGCTCTTTGCTGGGTTACTTGCGGTTTCGGTTTCTATGTCGCTGACCAACCTCGCTTCGTTGGGCAGGCCGGTGTCATCCAGGCTCTCGGCCTTGGTCGCACTGTCGTGTGGAGCATTGACAGCTTCGCCGATTTTTGTTTCACAACTGACAACTGTCGAACCCGCAAGTCAATGGTGGATCCTCCTGGCAGCCTCGTTGATTCTGGTAGCAGCGGCATGGACGTTGCCAACTATTCGATGGATATGGGCTACATTCCTGGCCGGATTCGTAGGTGCGCTTTGTTTGGCGGTCTATCAATGGGCAAGTCAACCAGAAATGCCTCGAGGATTATTGGTGGTATTTGTCGGTGTGGCCCTCACGGGAGGTTTGATCATCATCTTGGTGTCCTCAAAAGCCAGAGCTATGACTGACGCTGCGGGCCAACGAATCGGAGACGAACTGCGTCTTGCTGCAGCCCAAGCTGATGCGGTGAGTCTGGCCGAGCTGCGAACGGAAGTTCGAAGCGAGTTGATCGGTCGCTGCATGGAGGCTGCCGAACCTGTCTTGCTCGGGATTTCGACAGGTGAAATCGATTCCACTGATCCCGACGAGCGACAAGCTATCTGGCTACTTGAACGACAGCTTCGCAGTGCAATCTCGCTGGGCCGTGAGCTGGATCCGCTCTCTGGCCTGTTGTTTGAGTTGCTGTGGCAGGCGCATGATCGAGGAATTGAACTCAAAGTCAATTCGTATCGCGGTGGTTTGGTTGGGGCGAATTTGGACATCGCATCGATAGGCGTGGAGTTGCAAGAAATGATCCTCACTCATCCAGCCGGAACGGTTCTTAGCGTCTCTACCTATGAGACGACAGTCGCTCGTCGGCTGCTTATAGTCGCGCAGCAACCTGGAGAAGTTGATCAAGAAATTCACGAATATGAGCTCATTGCGTGATCTAGGCAACACTCGATGGGCTGATTAAGTGATCGTCACTTCCGGTTCACGTTAATTTCGCTTACACTGAAATGGTGACGAGCCGCAAGGGAGACGGTCTTCTCAGCCACGACATCCTGCCCGAACACAAAGGTCCGCAAGACGAATGCGGTGTATTCGGAGTATGGGCGCCAGGCGAGGAAGTCGCCAAGCTGACGTACTTTGGCCTGTACGCGCTACAGCATCGTGGCCAGGAGTCCGCAGGAATCGCAGTGAGCGAAGGACGCCAAATCGTCGTCTACAAAGACATGGGTCTGGTCTCTCAGGTATTCAATGAGGAAATCCTCGACAGCTTCAGCGGTTCGCTAGCGATTGGCCATTGCCGTTACTCCACTACCGGTGCTTCCACTTGGGAGAACGCTCAGCCGACTTATCGTGCGACAGCGACCGGCAACTTGGCGCTCGGTCACAACGGCAACTTGACCAATACCCGTGAACTTGCCGAGAAGCTCATGACCCGCGCGTCAGATGCCGGCGAGTTACCCATGGCGTTCGCTAACTCGGCTACCAGCGATACCGAAATCATGACTGCATTGATCGCGGGCCACCCTGACCTCAGTATCGAAGAAGCCGCAATGCGTGAATTGCCAGAGGTCCGCGGTGCCTTCTCGCTCGTATTTATTGACGACACCACTCTTTATGCCGCTCGCGATCCACAGGGTATTCGCCCACTCGTGCTTGGCCGTTTGGACCGGGGATGGGTTGTCGCCAGCGAGACAGCTGCACTCGACATTGTTGGCGCTTCGTATGTTCGTGATGTCGAGCCCGGCGAATTACTGGCGATTGACGAACACGGTTTGCGTTCGCAGAAGTTCGCCAAGCCTGACCCCAAGGGCTGCATTTTCGAGTACGTGTACCTAGCTCGCCCTGACAGCCAGTTCGGCGGTCGTAGCATCCACTCGACTCGTGTTGAGGTCGGACGCAAGCTGGCGCAGGAGCACCCGGTTGAAGCAGACATGGTGATTCCGGTTCCAGAGTCGGGAACCCCGTGCGCCGTTGGCTATGCCCGCGAATCGGGCATTCCGTTCGCCCAGGGCTTGGTCAAGAACGCTTATGTCGGCCGTACTTTTATTTCGCCCTCGCAGACGCTTCGTCAACTTGGCATTCGTCTCAAGCTGAACCCGCTGCGTGATGTGGTCGAAGGCAAGCGCCTGGTAGTCGTCGATGACTCGATCGTTCGCGGCAACACTCAGCGAGCGATCATCCGCATGTTGCGCGAAGCTGGTGCCCGCGAGGTGCACGTTCGGATCTCATCCCCGCCGGTGGAATGGCCGTGCTTCTACGGAATCGACTTTGCCACTCGTGCGGAACTGATCGCCAGCGGATGCACCCTCGAGGACATCCGTACGTCGATCGGGGCTGACAGCCTCGCCTATGTGTCGATCGACGGATTGACCGAAGCCACCCAAGTTCCAGCCAACGAACTGTGCCGCGCCTGCTTTGATGGCGTGTACCCGATCGAGATCGAGAAGCCCGAATCCCTCGGGGAGCACCTCCTTGATGGAATTGAAAAGGCGGCCTCGGCTGCGAATGATGCTCCTGTTTCACAGCAACCGAGCGAAGAGCAGCCCGCGCACGCCGAGCCTGCGCAACAGATCGTGCTTCCTTGAGTTAAATAGGAACCGATGACCGATACTTCCAATTCTCAAGATGCCACTGCGCCTGTCTCATCAAGCGCGGTCCCTAACTCCACTTACGCCGCTGCTGGTGTCGATGTAGAGGCAGGCGAACGCGCCGTTGATCTAATGCGTGACGCGATTGCCGGTGCTACACGTGATGAGGTTTTTGGCGGCTTTGGCGGCTTTGCGGGCTTGTTTGACGCTTCCGCCCTTAAGGACTACCGCAAGCCGTTGCTTGCTACCTCGACTGACGGTGTCGGGACCAAGGTGGCTGTTGCTCAGCGCATGGATGTGCACGACACGATCGGCATCGATCTGGTCGGCATGGTGGTGGATGACCTCGTTGTGACCGGTGCAGAACCACTGTTCATGACTGACTACATCGCAACCGGCAAGGTTGTGCCGGAGCGGATCGCGGCTGTCGTGACGGGTATCGCTCGCGGATGCCAACTGGCCGGCTGCGCATTGCTTGGCGGCGAAACTGCTGAGCACCCGGGTTTGCTTGACCCCGACGAGTACGACGTGGCTGGTGCTGGAACCGCAGTTGTTGAGGCCGATGAATTGCTGGGCCCTGATCGCGTGAAGGCAGGCGATGTAGTGATCGCGATGCGTGCCTCAGGTCTTCACTCGAACGGATATTCGTTGGCGCGGCACGTGTTCTTTGAGCAGGCGGGTTGGAAACTCGACCGTGAGGTCGCTGAGTTCAGCCGTACTCTTGGTCAAGAGTTGTTGGAGCCGACAGCGATCTATGCGCTCGAATGTCTTGACTTGGCCCGTTCGCCTGAGGTTGACGTTCACGCCATGTCGCACATCACTGGTGGGGGGTTGGCCGCGAACCTCGCGCGAGTACTGCCCGAGCACCTTCACTTGGATGTGGATCGCAGCACGTGGACCCCGCACGCGGTGTTCACCGTGATCGGTGATCTTGGCGGTGTAGCGCAGCTCGAACTTGAGCGTACTTTCAATATGGGCATGGGAATGGCAGCTGTCGTGGCACCTGATTCGGTTGATGTCACGCTGTCCAAGCTGGCTGCCCATGGCCGCGAGGCTTGGGTTGCAGGCGAGATCCGTGACCGCAGTGAGAGTGACACCGGTGATGCCGAGGCCAAAGGTGGCTCGGGTGGCTCGGTGGCCGTGGTGGGTGAATACCGACCCGCCTAGGGAGTTGCACACCTAACTAGGGGATACTGGAAACGCTGTAAGTTACTCTCCAGTAACATCGTCCCAATCACAAAAACGTGACCTACTTCACCTTAGAAAGAAGGGAAGTCCGTTGAAGCTATTCGTGCCCGCTGAGACTCGTGAGGGAGAAGCCAGAGTTGCTCTGGTGCCCGACACGGTGCCCAAGCTAGCCAAGCTCGGATTTGAAGTTGCTGTTGAATCGGGAGCTGGAGTCGCCAGTTCGATCTCTGATGACACTTACCGTGAGGCCGGTGCTGAGGTTATCGCTGAGCAACATGTCGATGCAGCGCTCGGTGCAACTGACGTAATCGCCACTGTGCGTCCGTTGGACCCAGAACGTGCCGCCAAGCTCAAAGAAGGCGCAATCGCCTTGAGCTTCCTTCAACCTGCCAACGATACTGAGACGATCGAGGCGATCGCCGGAGCTAAGGCGACTGCACTTTCGTTCGACCTGGTTCCGCGAATCTCGCGTGCCCAGTCCATGGATGCACTGACTTCGCAGGCACTCGTTTCTGGCTACCGCGCAACGCTCGTTGGTGCACAGTTGCTTCCCAAGTTCTTCCCGTTGTTCATGACCGCTGCGGGAACGATCCCGCCAGCCAAGGTTCTCGTGCTCGGCGCGGGTGTTGCTGGCCTGCAAGCCATTGCGACGGCCAAGCGACTCGGTGCGCTCGTGTCGGCCTACGACGTGCGAGCAGCCTCGGCTGACGAAGTTCGTTCGATGGGTGGAACATTCATCGAACTTGAGCTGGACGAGCTGGATTCTTCTGGTGGTTATGCCAAGGAGATGACCGAGGATCGTGCAGCTAAACAGCGTGAACTCCTCACCCCGTACATCACGGCCTCTGATGTGTTGATCACCACCGCCGCGGTACCTGGTCGTCAGGCTCCGCGTTTGGTCACGGCCGACATGATCAAGGATATGAAGGCAGGCTCGGTGATTGTCGATCTCGCCTCTGAAACCGGCGGAAATGTTGAGGGTTCGGTTGCTGGTGAGATCGTGGAAGAAGACGGAATCACGATCTGGGGTGCTAAAGATGTCGCCAGCTCGATGCCAGTCCACGCCTCGCAGCTCTATGCCATGAACGTCGTGGCTCTGCTCGGTCTACTCGTTAGCGAAGGCGAACTCAATCTCGACCTAGAGGACGAAGTGTTCGATGGTTGCGGTGTTGTCGTCAACGGCGAGATTCGGAAGGGGAACTAATAATGGATGCTGGTGTAGCACTCCTCACGATTTTCATTCTGTCGATCTTTATCGGCTTTGAGGTCGTCTCCAAGGTTTCGACCGTTCTGCACACGCCGCTCATGTCTGGTGCGAACGCGATCCACGGCATCGTGCTTGTCGGCGCGATTATCGTTACCGGTCAATCGACCCATATGCCCACCACGATCCTTGGTCTGGTTGCCATCGTTATGGCAACGATCAACCTCGTTGGTGGCTTCGTTGTGACTGACCGCATGCTCGAGATGTTCAAGCCCAAGAAGACACCCAAAGAAGAACCCGCCGAGGCTGGATCCCAAGGAGGTGCAGCTTAAATGGTTGCTCCCGTTTGGCTTCAGTTTGTTGACCTGCTAGTCGCTATTTGCTTCATCCTCGGTCTCAAAGGCCTGTCTGGCCCCAAGACCGCCCGTAACGGAAACCTGATCGGTGCCTTTGGTGCTGTCGTCGCTGTGGTGGTGCTCTTCATTGCTCACCCAGGCATGAATAACCTGCCGCTGATCATCGGCGCGATTGTGATCGGTTTGTTGATCGGTGTGCCAGCTGCTCGTGGTGTCAAGATGACCGCAATGCCGCAGATGGTGGCCCTGTTCAACGGTGTCGGTGGTGGCGCTGCTGCGCTTATCTCGATCATCGAATTCTTCGAGATGGGCGTCGGTGAACCCGGTGCCGAGATCAACTACGGTGCACTTGCTGCAACTGTGTTCACGGTTGTGATCGGTTCAATCGCATTCACCGGATCGATCCTCACATTCCTCAAGCTGCAAGAGCTGATCACCACTCGCCCGATCGTGCTACCCGCAGGTCCCTTCGTCACTGGGCTGGTTGCTGTAGCCACTCTGGTTGCCGCGGTATGGCTGTTGGTGGCACCTTCGACGCTCGTGCTGATCGTGCTGTTGGTCTTGTCGCTACTGGCCGGAATCATGCTCGTGCTGCCAGTCGGGGGCGCAGATGTTCCGATCGTTATCTCGCTGCTCAATGCCTTCACCGGTCTGTCCGTGGCCGCTTCTGGTTACGTCTTGGGCAACGTCCTGCTGATCATCGCCGGTACATTGGTCGGCGCGGCCGGAACGCTGCTCACCCGCGAAATGGCGCATGCAATGGGACGTTCAGTCTCCAAGACCATGTTCGGCGCGTTCACGGCTACTGCCGCAGCTGCAGCCGGTACAGGCGAGGAGCGTCCGGTCAAGACTTCGACAGCGCAAGATGTCGCGATCATGCTCGAATACGCCAGCAAAGTGTTGATTGTTCCGGGTTACGGTCTCGCCGTTGCGCAGGCGCAGCAGACGATCCGTGAACTGGCGGACCTACTCTCCGAGAAGGGGATCGATGTTGCTTACGCGATTCACCCGGTTGCCGGTCGTATGCCTGGCCACATGAACGTGCTGCTGGCCGAGGCCAATGTTCCGTACGAGCAGCTGCGCGAGCTCGATGACGTGAATCCAGAGTTTGCCTCAACCGATGTTGTGATTGTTGTTGGCGCGAACGATGTGGTGAACCCAGCTGCTAAGTCGGACCCCAATGCACCAATCTTCGGCATGCCGATCCTCGATGTATCGGCAGCAAAGCAAGTTGTGTTCCTCAAGCGTTCGATGCGTCCCGGTTTTGCCGGAATCGAGAACGAACTGCTCTACCAAGACGGAACCACGCTGCTGTTCGGTGATGCCAAGGCTTCGCTGACCGACGTTGTCTCAGCCGTCAAGGAGCTTTAACTTCGAGGTAGGAGTAGATTGTCCTAAGGCTGGCGATAGATCGGGCGAATGCCCGACTCACAACGACTAGAAGGGCAGTCATATGGCGGACGACACGGTTGACTTCGTCGTCGCTGCTTGGTCTGAAGGTGGCGTGTGGCGCACTGAGAGACTACCTAAACGCTCTGTCACTTCGGTAGAAATGCTCGTACAAACTCTCGGTGCTCATGTCGGCGATGGTGGTGTGCTTGGACTCGTCAGCATTGCCGAGGATTACTTCCTCGTTGCCAAGGTTGTTGGCTCCAAAGCTTCTGTTTATCTTTCGGATGCCGCCGCATGTGTGGACTCCGATTTGGCAGCGGAGATCCTCGAATACCTTGAGCTAGATGAACCTGACGACGATGAACTAGATGACGTTATTCCCGCAGGTGACGAGTTGATCTTGCAAGCCTGGGGAGTAGACGCTGATGAATTTGAGCTACTTGCAGGTGATCCCGATCAGTATCCAGACGAGGCTCTGAGTGCCTTGGCTACCCGATTGGGTTTTGGCGAGCAGTTCAACGCCATCGTGGGTGCACCACTTGGTTAGTCAAGAAGTGCAGCTAGCCATGGCTCGCGCCCTTGAGTTGGCAGACCAGGCAGCAAATTGGGGGGACGTTCCAGTGGGAGCCGTCGTTCTAGACCCCGAAGGCGCGATAGTCGGTGAGGGAGCCAATCGTCGCGAAGCCGACTCTGATCCTACCGCTCATGCAGAAGTACTGGCTTTACGGCAAGCAGCAGCCAGACAAAGCCAGTGGCGCCTGGACGGGCATACTCTGGTTGTCACGTTAGAACCTTGTGCAATGTGTGCTGGGGCCACTGTTTTAGCCAGAATTGAGACATTGGTTTTCGGTGCCTTCGACGATAAAGCCGGTGCGACTGGGAGTTTGTGGGACATCCCTCGTGACCCGAGGCTAAACCACACAGTCGAGGTGGTTCCGGGCGTCGAAGCGGCACAAGCATCTGCGCAGTTGACTGAGTTTTTCGACAAGCAGCGAAGAGGTTAGCTAGCGAAAGAGCTAAATTCGGCAGCCGCGCTTGCCGTTGAGTGCATAGACAAATTTGACGGTGGTGCTGTTGGTTCCTTTGAATGTGAAGCGAACACAGCGCTTAGCGCGGCTAGTCGTGGAGATCGTAACCTTGCGTTTCTTGGCGTATCCAACGGCAGCCTTGCTTGGAGTGACTTTGAGCGTCTTGCCACGGGAGATCGAGTACCGGCCAGTTGCGCCACCACGATTGGCTACCGATATGGCCCGCTTCTGACCCCGCTTAATCTTGCACACTCCCTTGGAATTGCAGCCCTTTCGACTGATCGTCAATCGTGGACTGACGGTCTTTTTGATCCAAGCAGCGAAGGTTGACACTCGCGTATAGATTCCCGGGGAATCAGGGCGAGCGCATCCTTCACCCATGCTCACGATTCCTGTCACGCGGGCTTTACCGGACACCGTTGAGACCAACGGCCCGCCAGAATCACCTTGGCAAGCATCGATGCCACCTTGTGGAACACCAGCACAAAGCTGAGACTTGGGATCGTAGAAGGTACCGTAAGTGCCGCACGGGCCAGTGGTGCCGGCAAGATCTTGCACGTTCCCGACCTGAAGATGGGTCGACATCTTGCCGGAATTCTCCGCCATCCGGCCAAAGCCATAAACCTGAGCCCTGGCACCTTTGACGGTCTGGGATCTATTGGTGTTATACGGCAACTTGGTGGTAAGTGGTTTGGTTACTCGCACCAGCGCAATGTCGTTTCGTTGCGTCTCAGAGCTGACACGGTAGTTCGGATTTATCACTACCTTTGTCACTTGGTTCCTTGAACCGACATTTATGCTCGCCGGATTGACGATTGCGTAAGTGCCAGACTTACCCAAGACGAGGCGGGAACCGATGGCTTTGACGCAGTGTGCGGCGGTAAGAACCCAGTAGCTGGAGATTGCTACGCCACCACACGTTTGGGTCCAACCCGAGTCACCTTTCTTAGTGCGGTATGTGTCCTGATGCTTGATCTTGAGCTGAACAAACCACTTGGTGTGGGCTCGGTTGGCATTGTGCCCACCGACCACACGGGTTTGAGGTTCGGTGTTTTGGGTGGCTGCTTGTGCCGGCTGGGTTGCTGTTTGACTCGCAAAAAGCCCAGCCACAAGGGCGCAAATCGCAGCGACAGCTACTATTCGGCGGGCAGCGATTTTGGTCGCACTGGTCGAATGGGGCATTTAATCAATCTAGCCCAGGTGTTATGTCGTTAATCCACTCAACAGACGAGATGTGGGTTATGTCGCTGAAAGAGACAAGGATTTTCTGCGCTTTTGTCCGGTTTTGGCCCAGACCTAGCTAGGGCCGATTCTTAAGTCGCTGTCTATTCGACCGAGACCTTAGGCAGTATCCGCTTGAGCCAGCTAGGCGCCCACCAGTTCTTGTCACCGAGAGTCAACATGATCGATGGAACGATTACCAAGCGGACCAAGAACGCATCGAACACAATCGCTGTGGAGAGGGCGACACCGAACAGTTTGATCGTGGGGTCGACTGGCAGGATGAACGCCGCGAACACACTCGTCATGATCAACGCTGCCAGGGCCACCACGCGACCTGAACTGGCGATACCGCGCAAGACTGCTTTTCGATTGTCGTGTGATTCGTCCCATTCTTCACTCATACGAGACACCAGGAACACCTGGTAGTCCATTGAGAGCCCGAATAGGATCGCAAACACCATGATCGGTAAGAACGGTGCAATCGGGCCAGTGCCAGAGACGCCCAGCAGTGAATCGAACCATCCCCATTGGAACACCGCAACCACGACACCTAAGGATGCCGCGAGCGAGAGCAAACTGGTGACAGCTCCTGTCAGTGGTACGAGAATTGATCGGAACAGCACGATCAATACGAGGAACCCGAGTCCGATTACCACGAGCAAGAACAGTGGCAGGGCACTTTGGAGAACCTGCGTGAAGTCCTGGGCCACGGCCTGGAATCCACCCACATAAGCGGTGCCGACACTGTTGAACTCCGCGTCCGCGACAGCCATGGCGGTCGGGATCGAATAGGTCCGGATTGTGCTGAGTAGCTCGGTCGTTTCAACCGATTCTGGATCCGAGGTTGGCACTACCTGGATCGCCGTAATGTGAGCATCCTTGGCCATCGGTGCTGGGATCGCCGCTGCAACGCCAGCTTGAGTCATGAGTTCGGCCGTCAGGGTGTCGGCAGGGATGTTGTCGCCCGCTTTCTTGGCTTCAACCGCGATAAAGAACGGACCGTTGACTCCAGGGCCGAATCCCTCGGTCATTAGTTCGTAGGCGGTACGCTGCGGCGAACCCTCGGCTTGAGTGCCGTCGTCGGTGAACCCTTGTCGCAGTGACATTGCGGGAATCGCGATCACGATCAGCACGACCAAGATCAAAGCACCGAACCATTTGAAGTTCTTCTCAAGCCAACGTGCGTAGCTGGCGAACGCGCCCTTGTTGGGGTCGTGGACTTTTGGTTTGCGTGCCCACGGCATCTTCAGCGCGAAGGCCTTCCTACCAAGCAGCGACAACACCGCTGGTAGAAGCAGAGTCGCACCGATCATCATGAGGATTACCGTGCAGGCGGCGGCGATTGCGATTCCGTTGAAGAAATCGATCTTGAGCACGAACAAGCCCAATAGTGCGATTACTACTGTGCACGCTGCAAACAGCACTGCACGCCCGGCGGTCTGCACAGACTCGAGCGCGGCAGCCCGCGGTTCTTTGCCACCGTCGAGAGCTTGTTTATAACGATTGATGACGAACAGCGAATAGTCGATTCCAACGCCAAGACCGATCATGGCGGCAAGAGTCGGAGCGAAGGTCGCCACGTTAAAGAAGTGCGCGACTAGCAAGACCACCGCTTGGGCCACGCCAAGAGACAAGATCGCAGTAATGATCGGCAAGAACGCAGCAACGACCGAAGCAAACGCAAACATAAGGACGACAAGAGCGACGATAATGCCGATGCCCTCGCTGCTGGGCGGTTCCATAGCGGCAGCTGTGAGACCTTGGCCATTGACACCCACCGTGGTTCCATCCTGGCCATTCACTGCTGCCACATCGGACAGAATCTGCCGGGCATCCGCTTGCGACAGTTTGTCGGCAGGCACGTTGTAGGTGATCGTTCCGTATGCGACCTTTTGGTCGATGCTGATTCCTTGGCTACCCATACCGGCGAGAGCCTTCTTACCGGCTTCGGGGAGTTTGTCATAAACCGCCTTAGCCGCCGCGGCAGCATCTTGGCTACCAGCATTGCCGCTGGTGTTTGTTGAGCTCGAGTTCGTTGCTGCTTTAGGGCAGTCATCCCCGATCGACGCACCATAAGGATTCGTCACGCACGAGACGCTCGGGTTCTTCGACAGGGTCTCCAACAGGGCTGTGGCTTGACTCTTGACCGCTGGGTCGGTGGCCTTCACATTGGAATTGGACCAGACGACAGTGGAGGTCGAGGAGTCTGTCGCAGCCCCAGCACCTGGCATCTTGGTCAAGAGCTCTTGGGCATGCGTCGACTCAGTGTCGGGGAGTGAGAACGAATCGTTGTAGGTTCCCGCGAACTTTGCCGCGAAGACACCG
>CAUJDH010000041.1 GCA_963169225.1 Actinomycetota bacterium | reverse complement strand
CTTCGACGTGGCGCGCGACCCGGGGCAAACTCCCGCACTTATCAGCGCGATAGCCATGTTGGGCGGACTCATGCTGTCGCTATTCATTCCCAGGCGTCGCGTGTGGGTTCGGTTGACCGAACTGGACGGCCACACAAAGGTTGAGGTTGCGGGACTTTCGCGTGTCGAAGAATCTGGACTTGAGCCAGTTGTCGACAAAGTCGGTGATACCGTGAAACAGTTCGCGCCTAGCAAGGAGAAGTAATGGGCAATAGTGTCACTATGGCTGAGTACAGCAACATGTTTGTCTACAGCTCGATGGCTGTGTTCGCGATTGCGTTCATTCTGTTCACCGTCTCGATGGCTAAGCGTGCAGTGGTCAAGCCTGTAGTTGTGGCTGCTAACGCGAAGGTACCTGTTGGCGCCACCGTCGGTGCGCAAGGTGATCCGCGTCCGTCGACCAGCGATGTTCCAGAAACCATCGTTGAAGCTGAGGCAAACAATGGTCGACGTGTGGGCAATATCGCTTTTGCTCTCACATGGCTAGCGACAGCGTTCTTGGCGGCAGGAATTGTCTGTCGCGGCTTCTCAGCAGGTCGCCCACCGTGGGGCAATATGTACGAGTATTCACTGATGATCGGGCTCGTCGCCTCACTGTTGTTTTTGGTTCTTTCGACGAAGACGGATGTTCGTTGGCTCGGTGTTCTTATCACCGGTGCTGTGCTATTGATTCTGGGTGTAGCTGTCACTGTCCTCTACACCGAGAGCGCCCCGCTAGTGCCTGCGCTCAAGTCGTACTGGCTAGTCATCCACGTTCTGTCAATCACTGTCGCCTCAGGTGCATTTACAGTTGGCGCAATGGTGACGGTCCTGTACTTGATCCGGGAACGTGCCGAGCGCAAGGCGGGTACTGCCGAGATCGAGAGTGGTTTCGTTTCCAAACTTCCGCAGGCAGCTCGCTTAGATACTTTGTCGTACCGGATTTACGCATTCACGTTCCCGCTATGGACCTTTGCTGTAATTGCCGGTGCGATTTGGGCTGAGGCGGCATGGGGTCGCTACTGGGGCTGGGATCCAAAAGAGACATGGTCATTCATTACTTGGGTGGTCTTCGCCGGTTACCTGCACGCTCGCGCGACTGCCGGTTGGAGTGGCAGGAAGGCAGCGATCATTGCACTCATTGGCTTCGTGACAATCATCTTCAACTACTTCTTCGTTAACATGGTGGCTACTGGCCTCCACTCCTACGCTGGAGTTTAGATCCCCTTCAAACCACTGCATGCTTCTTGAGGGTTAAATACCCCTCAGGAAGTCTGGATCATCATCGGGGCCTTGGGGTGGGTTTGGTCTTTGTTGCCAGTTGTTGTTGGGCGGCGCAGGGCGGGATTTGCGTGGCCTACCAAACACGAACCACAGGATCGCGCCGATAATCGTTAGGAAGAAAATCGCTACCAGCCAGGTCCATTTAGGCATTCCGCGAACTTCAGATTGGTCAGTATTGAGCGCATCAAAAAAGGCGTAAATGGTGATCGCCAGAGGGATCACAATCACTAGCACCCGGACCATTTGACCAGTCTACTTTGCGAGTGTTTAGGCTAGTGGGATGAGTGACACCGAATCCTCGCCCGAATCTGAACCTCAAGACGTCAACTCGTTGACGAATGACGAGCAAGCTTCAGCAACCGGATCCAAGCATCCGATCCTGCTCTACACGCTGGCACGCACACTACTCCTGGCAGCCAGTTTGGGAGTTGTGTATCTGTTGGGTGCCCGCGGAATCCTGTGGATCATTATTGGCTTCGTGATTTCGGCCCTACTGTCGTATTTGCTGTTGGGTAAACTCCGTGATCAAATCGGCGCTGGTGTTGGCAACCATTTCGACAAGCTCAATGAGCAGGTCGAGGAGGGTGAGCCCACTCTTGCCGACGAACTCCGGCCAGCTGACGAGCTACCGTCACCCCCAGCCGATGAGCTAAGCGTGACTGACGAAAAGCCCGATCGTGAGTAGCGCGCCAAAGAACACATAGACCAGGCTGGTCAAGCCGAGCACTTTTACAAGGTCAGAACCGCGTGCGCCTTGGTGGACACTACTCCACGGTAAGTAGACAAGCGGTAGCGAGACAAACACAAGGAATACACCTTTAGGGAAGCCACCAGGTAGGCCGATTCCGAGTAAGCCGACTGCGGCACAAATCAAGTACGGAAGCGTCATCGCGAGCATGTAGACGTCGCGAGTACGTCGGTCGCCGAGTTGAACTGCGAGTGTACGTTTGCCAGATTCGATGTCACTTGAGATGTCACGCAAGTTGTTGGTCAGCATCAAGGCGCAAGCGAGCAGCCCGACTGCAAAAGATAGACACAGCGCCACAAGTGAAATGTGCCCGACTAGTACGAAGGTTGTGCCCACAACGGCGACTGGTCCGAAGAAGATGAACACCGCTATCTCGCCGAGACCCGAGTACCCGTAGGGATGTTTGCCTCCGGTGTAGTACCAGGCAGCCAAGATCGCGATTGCACCTACGACTAGTAGCCACCAGGATTGACTCAGGATTACAAGTAAGAGCCCGGCTATTGCGGCAGCGCCAAAGCATATGAATGCGGCATTGCGAACTTCTTTGGGTTCGGCCAGTCCTTGCCCCACAAGTCGTATCGGACCAACCCGCATTTCGTCGGTACCCCGAACACCATCGGAGTAGTCATTGGCATAGTTGACGCCGATTTGCAGACCCAGTGCGACCACAAGAGCAAGGATCGCTCGTAGCCAGAACTGGAACGGGCTTAGTTCTGAAATTAGGAAGTCTGCGACTCCGGTTCCTACTGCCACCGGAACGATTGCCGCGGGTAGCGTTTTGGGGCGTGCTCCGCCGATCCATTCACTTGTCGTTGCCAATTTAGGTCACCGAATGCCGTTCGGCTAGTTTGCGCAGTTGGACACGGTCGACCTTGTTACTGGGCAATGATGGAAGGTGATCAAGCTCAACGATCACGCGAGGACGAGCTTCGTTCCCCATCATCTCGGTCACGGATTCGACAATAGCCTCGCGACGAGCCGCTGTGGTCAATGAGGATTCTGGATGTGGAATCACGAATGCAGCGACTTTTGCCCCCCATTCGGGATCAGGTGTGGCCACTACGACTGCCTCGGAGACATCTGGATGGGACGAGATCAAAGCCTCCACCTGTGAGATCGGAACACTGATACCGCCGACTTGGACAACATCGTCATTGCGCCCGGTAACAACCAGCCTTCCGTCTTCGTGAACGTAACCGTTGTCTGAAGTGCGCAGTTCGCCATCCACAAACACGTTCTCGGTGACATCCGGCAGCAAGCGGTAGCCCTGGGCGATAGTCGGTCCGGAGATCGCGATCTGCCCAACCCCTTGCGCATCCGGCTTGAGGATTCGAACTCGAGTTCCCTTGAGTGGACGACCGTCGTATACGCAGCCTCCGGTCGTTTCGGTCATACCGTAGGTGGTGACGACTTTGGCTCCGATCGCTTTTGCTCGAGTCACAAGACCAGGAGGGGCAGCGGCGCCACCAAGCAGGATCGTGTCGTATTCGGCGAGGCTGGCAGCAGCTCCCGGACCGGAATCGATAATGCGCGCGAGCTGGGTCGGTACGAGTGACACACGTAGCGGGGCGCCGTCGGCGTCGCTAACGCTGCGAGCCATCGCTGTTGCCTCAGCAAATTCCGTGGGCGAGAATCGGCCGCCGCTCCCTAGCGACTCCAGTGGGATCACGGGAATGCCTGACAGGTGAGCGCGAACCAAGACCTGGAACCCACCCACGTGATAGGTGGGAATTGCCAGCACCCAGCGAGCGGGGCCGCCGAGTCGTTCGTCGGTCGCATGGCAAGCCTGAATCAGGTTTGCACCCGTGAGCAAGATCCCTCGAGGTGTGCCGGTGGAGCCAGAACTGGCCAAAACGACGGCGACATCATCTGATTCGAGTGGGGCAGAATCATCGTCAGGACGGATCGCATGGACCAAACTATCGACGTATCCTCTTGGTCCAGAGGGCATAGGAGTGATCGCGGGACCGGCACCATTGATCGCGTCAGGGATCTGAGCGGCAAGGGCCTGAACACCGTCTGGACCGGCGTCCACGGTAATCCGAGTCAGTTTGCGTTGAGACACAGGTCTAGCCTAGTCCTATAGATCATCGTTTTTGACATTGGAGGATTACTCGATGGATTCCCGTACCCGCTACCCGCTGCCACCAGTCGTAGCCGAAGACTCACCAGCGTTTAGCGACCCTTCCTATTCGTCGATCAAGCCAGCAACCGATTGGGTGACGGTTAAGAAATACGGCGATATCAAGTTCGAGAAGTCCTCTGGCGAACAAGCAGGAATCGCCAAGATCACGATCAATCGGCCCGAAAAGCGCAATGCTTTTAGGCCGCAGACTTTGTTCGAATTGCGCGAGGCATTTGATATTGCTCGCGATGACGATGAGGTCGGGGCGATCATCTTCACCGGCCAAGGCGACTGGGCCTTCTGCTCCGGTGGCGACCAGGTGATTCGCGGCAACGATGGCTATATCGGTGACGACGAAGTGGCAAAGAAGGGGATCGGCCGCCTCAACGTTTTGGATCTGCAGATCCAAATTCGTCGCACGCCCAAGCCAGTGGTTGCAATGGTGGCGGGTTACGCGATCGGTGGTGGGCACGTCCTACACATTGTGAGTGATCTGACGATCGCCGCCGACAACGCACGCTTCGGTCAGACCGGACCCAAAGTGGGGTCGTTCGATGGTGGTTACGGCTCCGGCTTGTTGGCGCGTCAGATCGGACAGAAGCGCGCTCGCGAGATTTGGTACCTGTGCCGTCAGTATGGTGCCGAGCAAGCCTACGATTGGGGCTTGGCGAATGCTGTTATCCCGCTGGAAGATCTCGAGATTGAGACGGTGGCCTGGTGCCAAGAGATGCTTGCCTATTCGCCGCTTGCTCTGCGCATGCTCAAGGCTTCACACAACGCAGCGGATGACGGACTCGCTGGTATTCAGCAGCTTGCTGGCGATTCGACACTGTTGTTCTACATGACCGAAGAAGCTCAAGAAGGTCGCGACGCCTACAAAGAGGGTCGTCGCCCCGAGTTCGATAAGTTCCCGAAGCGTCCGTAGCTGGCTGCTCGGATCTGCTCGACGAGTTAGCCAACCTAGATGACCGCGTTTGAATCGACGGCTCGCGCCCTGACCGCGAAGGTTGGCGTAGGCGAGGTTCTGGCCGACGCCGTTCCGTTCCGGGTGGAGCTCAAGGTTCCGTTTCGAGGGGTGACGCACCGTGAAGGGCTCCTGCTCCAAGGTCCAAGTGGTTGGGGTGAGTTCGCTCCATTCACCGAATATGACGATCTGACGGCCAGTCGATGGCTCCTTGGTGGAGTCGAAGCCGCTTTCGGTCAGTGGCCAGATCCGGTCCGACAAGAAGTCCGCGTCAATGCGATCATCCCGGCACTAACACCGGAGGCGGCTGCCAGCCTTGCCGTGCGTGCATTTGAATCTAACGGTGCGACCACATTCAAGATCAAAGTCGGTGGTGAAGGTAACAGTCTGGACGATGACTGTGCTCGGGTGGCTGCGGTGCGTGAGGCCGTGGACTCGGCTATTGCAGCAGCTCATGACCCGTCCGCCGGAAAAGTTCGTCCAGCAAGAATTCGAGTCGATGCCAACGGTGCTTGGACCTACGAAGAAGCCCTACAAGCGATTCCGGAACTCGACGACGCTGCAAAGGGTATGGAATACGTTGAGCAGCCGTGCATGGATTTGGGGGATTTGGCCCAGGTCCGACGCAATAGCGTAGCCATGGTTGCGGCAGACGAATCGATCCGAACTGCCGATGACCCAGTGCGAATCGCTAACGGGTCGATAGCGGACATCCTGGTGCTCAAAGTGCCGCCATTAGGTGGAGTTACGGCTGCGTATGAGGTGATCGAAGCGGCTCGAGTGCCAGTCGTTATCTCTGGAGCTATGGACACCTCGGTTGGTTTGAGCGCTGGTTTGGCGCTGGCTGGTGTCGTCGAAAATTTGCCGTTCGCGTGTGGCTTGGGTACTGGGGAGCTATTGGCGACCGATGTTGTAACTAGTCCCGTAGTGCCGCGAGGCGGAGTTCTTCCCGTGGAACGCCACAACCCCGATGCAGAGGCGCTGGAGCTAGCTCAGGCGGCTATCGCCCCTGAACGTGCCGACTGGTGGCGTGAACGGCTACGTCGAGCGTGGGAGCTCCTTCCAAATTGATTTGTAGAGGCCGCTAACTAATAGCGTTACTTCCCCAAAACATGCTTGAGAGCCTCGTCTAATGAACCAAATCTAAATTGGTGGGGAAGCTCGAGTAAGCGAGCGGGAACAACTCTCTGGCTGGCGAAAGCGATCTCTCGTGCACCTTCTTTTCCAAGAAGTAGCTTAGGCCCGAACGAGGGGGTGGGAAGCTTGGCTGGGCGGCGGAGCACTTGCCCTAGGACAGCTGCATATTCGCGTTGTCGTACAGGGTTAGGGGCAACGGCATTTACTGGTCCGGACAGTCTGGTATCGGTGAGCGCGAGGTGATAGATGTCAACAAGGTCATCGATTGCAATCCATGATTGCCATTGTTGACCAGACCCCATAGGCCCACCTAGACCAGCTGAGAAGAGCGGGCGCTGTATGGCCAGCGCGCCGCCATGCGCAGATTGCACAATTCCGGTTCGTACGGTGACGACTCGTAGCTGCTCTGACTGGGAGGCGAGTGCCGCCGCTTCCCAATCGCGTACCACGTGGGCGAGGAAGCCGTCACCAGGAGTTGAAGTCTCGGTGAGTGTTTCGTCACCCCGGTCCGCGCCATAGAAGCCAATTGCTGAGGCGCTGACAAAAGTGCTAACCCCACTAGCGGCGGCAGCTTGGGCGAGAAGGCGTGTTGGTTCTAGTCGGGAAGAGCGGATCAGATCTTTGTGCTTGGTAGTGAAACGACCTGCGATGCTGTGTCCAGCCAAGTGAATGACAGCAGCTACTCCATCGAGCATTTCTGATTGAGGAGAATCAGGGTTCCATTCTCGTTCGTCTGCCGACGTGGGAGGGCGCCTCACCAGTCGGATGACTCTGTGACCCTTCTTGCTCAGATCCGCCGATACGGCACTCCCGATAAGCCCGTTGCTTCCTGTTACCGCGATGGTCAGATGTTCTGCTCCAGCTCCCAAGGAGGATGCCACTGTGTCACTCGAACCCATGGTTCAAACCTCTTCTCGAGATCTTTTGCTTCTACTAACTTACTGAAGCAGATATCGGTAAGGGTTTGCGAATCGTGTAAGGATAGAAGGATGACTGAACTGGGGCGACAGTGACGAGAACGAATGGGTCAGAAGTTGTGTGCCTTTCGACCCGGCTCGCGAGTGTGATCGTGGGTTCATTGATCGACTTTGGCGTGCGCGATGTTGTGCTGGCCCCTGGCTCTCGTTCTGGGCCATTAGCTTTGGTTCTAGCGGAGGCGGAGCGACAAGACAAGGTCAACCTGCATGTTCGGGTCGATGAACGTGGTGCCGGGTTTCTGGGGCTTGGTCTGGCCAAAGTGTCAGGTCGGCCGGTTGTTGTGGTGACGACGAGTGGCTCTGCCGTGGCCAACCTCATGCCTGCGATTGTCGAGGCGCAGTACGCGGGAGTTCCGCTGGTGGCGTTGACAGCGGACCGACCTCCCAGGCTTCGTAATACGGGTTCCAATCAAACAATCGACCAGCCCGGATTATTCGGACGGTCGGTTAACCACCTGATCGAGTTCGAACCCGCACGTACAGCCGATTCGGCAGAGAGAGCCAAGTGGCGCAGACAAGTGGCGCAAGGTCTGGCTGCAGCGCGGGCAACAGGTGAGTCAAGCACTTCAGGTCCGGTGCACCTCAACGTCGGCTTCGATGTGCCTTTGTTCCCTGGACCGGAGGCATCCGTCTCGATTCTCGACGCTCAAGATCAACTTGATGAGCTTGGTAGTGAGCTTGAGAAGAGTGCGGCAGGGGAGTCTGTGTCGGCTCTAATGAGAGAACCGATCAACTTTGCTTTGGCCGACCTCGGTCATGCGCAGGTGCCACAGCGCGGGCTGGTCGTTATTGGCGACGAACCGCGCCAAGAGTTCCAGGTTCAAGCGATCGAGTTAGCTGACCAAAGCGGATGGCCAGTGATCAGCGAACCAAGCGGTGGTGGAACTAAGTCGAACGGTTACGTCGCGGCAGCGCCGGTCGTTTTGGCGGACTTGGAGTTCGTGCAGTCGCATAGGCCGGAGCTCGTAGTGACGGTCGGCAAGGTCGGCTTGAGTCGCCCAGTCATCGGATTGCTGACTCAAGCCGACATTCACATCGCGGTCGACTCCGCTGGAAAGGATCGTCCAGACCCCGTTAGATCTGCCGATGCTTTGTTAGCTGGCGTGCCATATCCGCCCAACGACGATCCGGTAGTCGAGTGGGCAGGAACCGACTCAACATGGCTGCAGGATTGGACCGAGGCGGGAGCGCGAGCAGAGACCCAAGTCCGCGAACGCGTGAGCGCTGCGTCGACAAGCTCGCTCGCCTTTGTTGAGCAAGTCCTGGGATACGTCCAAGAAGATGATCTTGTATTTGTTGCGGCGAGCCAGTCAGTCCGTGACGCAGAACTGCTCCTTACCAGCGACTACTCTGGCGCACGGATCGTTGGCAACCGAGGAACCTCAGGCATCGACGGTCTAGTCTCGACTGCTTACGGTGCGGCACTCGCCCATAACGCGACCAACCCTGATGCTCGAACAGTCGCGATTCTCGGCGACCTCGCGACACTGCACGACCTCAATGCCTTCGCTGCTCCTGAGGCCGAGTCCCAGCCGAACCTGACTTACGTGGTTGTTGATAACAATGGCGGCGGAATCTTCTCGAACCTCGAACAAGGTTCCCCAGCATTCGCCCAAGACTTCGAGCGGGTATTCGGCACCCCCCACAACACCGATCTCGTCACCGCTATCCGCGCCCTCGGTCCCGAGGTCGTAACGGTTCACAACACAGCAGAATTAGCAAGCCTTCTCTTCCTTGCGCGTCACAATCCTGGCATTCAAGTCTTGGTGACCACCACAATTGATCGTTCTTAGAGGCGAAGTACTCAAGGACTTTTAAGACGCAGTTATAGGAAAAACGATTCTTTCTATATCTTGTGAATCCCCCAAGGCTTTTCGCAGACCGGTCGATCTCGAAATAGCCGGCTAGCCACTTAGCGCGTTTTGCATGGCGAGCATTTTTGCTTCCGACTCCGCCACCTCGGAATCGGGATTCGACCCCGCGACGATGCCGCATCCTGCGAACAATTGAATGCGGCTTGGGTCGGCCGGATCTATTTGGCCGCACCTCAGGGCTATTCCGAATTCACCGTCTCCATTGGCATCCATCCAGCCAACTGGCCCCGCATAGTGTCCTCGGTCGAGTCCTTCGACAGTCTTGATCATCCATAATGCGCGTTCGGTAGGTGTTCCGCAGACGGCCGCGGTTGGGTGCAGCGAAGCCGCAAGCGTCAGGGCGGGCATGTCATCCACGAGTTGGCCAGAAACGTCGGTGGACAAGTGCTGCACATTCGCGAGCTTGAGGATGCTGGGGTAGGGAGGCACCGTTAGGTCGGTGCAATGGGTGGCCAAGACCGAAGCGACCGATGAAACTGCGTATTGATGTTCTTCTTGGTCTTTGTCTGATCCCATGAGTTGTTGTGCCAGCCGACCTGCTTCGCTCAAGTTGCCCCCAGAGCGTACGGTTCCTGCCAGCACCCGTGATACCACTTGGTCGCCTGCCCGGCGCACAAGCAGTTCTGGTGTTGCTCCGATGAATCCGTCGATGTGGAACACCCAAGCGTTGTCGAATCGACTGGCCAGACGGGCGAGCACGCGGTCTACCTCGATGGGTCCATCGGATTGGCCGACGATGTCACGCGCGAGAACCACTTTGTCGACTTCGCCGGAATTGATTCGCTCAATGACGAGCTCAACGAGGTTCTTCCAAACGTCACGAGTGACGGTTCCGGATTCCCATGTCATGCCGGGTTTGGCGGAATCTACGGGCACCAGGTCGACAGCCGATGAAACTTCTCCACCCTCAACTTGCCCAATCAACTCTTCAAATAGCGCATCTTCTTGGGCCCAGCGCTCAGCTTCCGCCTCATCGTCTGAGGTGATGCGGGTTACCCACGACTGTCCGCCCGAGGTGCCAATGACCACCCGCGGAAGAATCAGCACGCTGTCGCCTGGGCTCGCCGAGAACGCAAACGAGGCGAAGGCTACGGGCCCTGTACCGGGAACTTCAACCTCATCTTTGATTACCATCGACGCACACACTGCCGACCACCAACGGGTTGCGCGGCTGAAACGTTCAGGCCCGGCAACGTCGAACCGGGCAGCCTCACCCCAGCCGACCATTCCTTCACCATCGCGAATCCATGCCAATGAGCTGTGCAGGCCGGAGGCTGCCACGAGGCCGACCGCAGACTGCGTGTCCAGGGCAACCGTGTGGGCATGAAGAGTCACGATTCAAGTGTACGAGCGTGAAGTTGCGGTGCATAACTGCACTTATAGACAAGAAATGCAACGCAAGTCTGTTGACGGTAGGTGGAACCCGTTGGGACAGAGCCTGGGACCCGTGTAATCTCGGGTTCGTGACTCGAGCCGATCAAAGCAAGCAGCCGACAGCCGTCTCCAAGATGTTTGACGACGTGGCCCGGCGCTACGACATCACTAACGAGATCCTCTCGGCTGGGCAGGCAACCAGATGGCGTAAAGCTGTCGTCAAGGCGGTTGACCCTCAACCTGGCGAGAAGATCCTCGATCTCGCAGCAGGAACTGGAACAAGCACCCGTCCGTTCAAGGATGCAGGTGCTGACCCGATCGCCTGCGATTTCTCGCCTGGAATGATCGAAGTCGGCAGAGAGCGTCAGCCTGATCTGACCTTTGTCGAGGGCGATGCCATGGATCTGCCTTTCGAAGACAACCAATTCGATGTCACCACGATCTCCTTTGGCCTGCGCAATATCGCCGATCCGCATAAGGGCCTGCGCGAGATGATCCGGGTCACCAAACCTGGCGGTCGGCTGGTGGTATGCGAGTTCAGCCACCCAACGAATGAAGTGATTCGTAAAGGTTATTTGGAGTATTTGATGAAGGCTCTTCCCGAGGTTGCTAAGGCAACATCGTCAAATCCTGAGGCCTATGTTTATCTTGCCGAATCGATCGTGGCATGGCCAAATCAAGAAGAATTGAGCACCTGGATTCAGGATGCCGGATGGGCATGTGTGCAATGGCGTGACTTGTCGGGTGGAATAGTGGCACTCCACAGAGCGACCAAGCCCTAAGGGATATAGCATGGCCGTGAGAAACCCTTGGGAGAGGTGATTTTGCATGGGCGCGGAGTACATTCCGGTACTGCTGCTGGGCGCATTGGCGTTTGCTTTTGCCGTATTCTCAGTCACCCTTGCAACGCTTACCGGACCTAAGCGCTATAACCGCGCTAAGCGCGATGCCTACGAGTGCGGAATCGACCCAACACCGCAACCAATGGGGGGTGGCCATTTCTCAATTAAGTACTACTTGACGGCCATGTTGTTCATCATTTTCGACATCGAAATCGTCTTCCTTTACCCATGGGCTGTGAGCTTCGGACTGATGGGCGTATTCGCTCTTGTTGAGGTAATCCTGTTCATCGTGACGGTCTTCTGTGTGTATCTCTTTGTTTGGCGGAGAGGCGGCCTGGAATGGGATTAGAAGAGAAGCTTCCGAGTGGGTTTATGTTGACGACGGTTGAGGCCGTCGCCGGATACGCGCGTAAGGGTTCGATGTGGCCTGCGACTTTCGGCCTTGCCTGTTGCGCTATCGAGATGATGGCCACTGGTGGCCCTCGTTACGACTTGGCTCGTTTTGGCATGGAGGTGTTCCGCCCATCGCCACGTCAGGCTGACCTCATGATAGTGGCTGGTCGAGTGAGCCAAAAGATGGCCCCGATCCTTCGCCAGGTTTACGACCAAATGCCAAATCCGAAGTGGGTTCTCGCCATGGGCGTATGCGCTTCTTCGGGCGGAATGTTCAATAACTACGCGGTTGTTCAGGGTGTTGACCACGTTGTGCCGGTTGATGTGTACCTCCCGGGTTGCCCTCCCCGCCCTGAGATGCTGATTGACGCGATCCTTGAGATCCATGACAAGGCACAGCACACCAAGATGGGCTCCAACCGTCAGAAGCAGATCACCGAACTTGAGCTTGAGGCGCTCAGCGCTAAGCCGCTAATGGATCTGCCGTTGCTTCCATCCGAGGCCGAGCATCTACCGGTTCGTACTCCAGCCTCGACACCGCTCTTATTCGGCGACAAGAAGACGATCAAGGCCGCTAAGAAAGAACAGAAGAAGGCCGATAAAGAAGCTGCGCGTGTAGAGGCGGGTAAGGCGCATGGCTGATAAGACTTCGACCTCCGAAGAATCCCCCCAGGACAGCACCAATGCAGTCGTGGTGCCTACTAGCGCCGATTCTCCGGTCCAGTTCGACGATGGCGCTGAGGTTGCAACTGACCGAGTGGTGGAGTCGCGCCGTGGCAGCTTTGGCGTCCATGGATCGCCGGATGTGTCGGGCTATGGCGGCCTGGTTGTTAACGTCGCTCTCCCGCAAGGAACTGAGCGTCCGTACGGGTCTTGGTTCGATGACATTGCCGACCAACTGATCGATGTCTTGGGTGAGAAGGACTACAACGACACCGTCGAGCAAGTCGTTATTTACCGCGACCAAATGACGATCTGGGTCAAGCGAGAGAAGCTCGTGGAATTCTTCCAGACCATGCGTGATGATCCCGTTTTGCGCTTTGAGGCGGCTATGGGTGTCTCTGGAGTCCATTGGCCTAATGACAAGGGTCGCGAACTGCACGCTGTGTATCAATTGCGTTCATACACCCACAATCGACTTGTCTGCGTCGAGGTTGCCTGCCCGGACGAAGATCCGCACATCCCGTCGGGAACTGGTGTCTACCCAGGTTTGGATTGGCACGAGCGCGAAACTTACGACTTCTTCGGCATCATTTTCGATGGCCACCCACACTTGACCCGAATCCAGATGCCAGATGACTGGCCAGGACACCCACAGCGCAAGGACTACCCGCTTGGTGGCATCCCTGTGGAATACAAGGGCGCAACCACGCCTCCGCCAAACGATCGGAGGGCTTACAGCTAATGAGTGACACCGCTTACACCAGCTTCAGCCAGGCCGACCCCGGCCAGAAAACCGCCGATGGAGACAAGGTCTACACCGTCAATGGTGGCGACTGGGACACTGTGCTGCCGCCAGCTGAGGGCGAGCGCGATCGCCTCGTTGTGAATATGGGTCCGCAGCATCCGTCAACCCACGGCGTGCTCCGAATGATCATCGAGCTTGAGGGTGAGACTGTCCTCTCGAACCGAAGTGCTATTGGTTATTTGCACACCGGTATCGAGAAGAACATGGAGTTCCGCACCTGGACTCAGGGCGTCACATTCGTCACTCGGATGGACTACGTGGCCGGTCTGCAAAACGAATTTGGCTACGTTCTCGCTGTTGAGAAGCTGCTGGGAATCGAAGATCAGATTCCTGAACGCGCCCAAGTTTTGCGGGTGATGGTCGCTGAGCTCACGCGGGTTTCGTCACACCTTGTGGCGCTCGCAACCGGCGGTATGGAGCTCGGCGCGCTTACCGGTATGACCCAAGGGTTCCGCGATCGCGAGAAGATCCTCGACCTGCTCGAGGGCATCACCGGCTTGCGGATGAACAACAACTGGATGCGTCCAGGTGGTGTCTCGACTGACCTCCCTGAGGGATTCGAGAAGCAGATCGCAGAGACCGTTAAAGAGACCCGTGCGCGTGCCAAGGACACCACCAACTTGTTGGTCGACAACGCGATTTGGATGGGTCGTACCCAAGGCATCTCGTACCTCGACCTCGCCGGTTGTATGGCCTTGGGGATCACCGGCCCGATCCTGCGTGCCACCGGTTTGCCATGGGATCTGCGCAAAGAACAGCCGTACAGCGGCTACGAGAACTACGAGTTCGAGGTACCGACCCAAACTACTTGCGATGCCTATGGGCGCTTCTTGATCCGCGTAGCCGAGATCGGTGAATCGCTCAACATCGTTGAGCAGTGCCTGGATCGTCTACAACCAGGTCCGCACATGATCGAGGACAAGAAGATCGGTTGGCCAGCACAGCTCGTTGTCGGTCCTGATGGTCAAGGAAACTCGCTGGGCCACATCCAAGAGATCATGGGCACCTCAATGGAAGCTTTGATCCACCACTTCAAGCTGGTTACCGAAGGCTTCCGTGTTCCGGCCGGACAGGTTTATGTCGCGACTGAACATGCCAAGGGCGAGTTCGGCGTTCAGATCACTAGTGACGGTGGCACGAGGCCGTATCGTATTCACGTGCGCGAACCTTCCTTCAACAATCTCCAAGCAATTGGTGCCATGACCGAAGGTGGAATGCTCAGTGACGTCGTCGCTGGAGTCGCCAGTATCGATCCTGTGATGGGAGGTGTTGATCGCTAATGCCATTGTCTGACCAAACACGTGTTGAGATTCGCGAGATCATCGCCAAATATCCTGAGCCCCGCTCGGCCCTGTTGCCTATGCTGCACCTGGTGCAATCCGAAGAAGGCATGGTGTCGACTGCGGGCATCGAAATGTGTGCCGAGGAACTCGGCCTGACTTCTGCTGAGGTCGCATCGGTCGCTACGTTCTACACGATGTACAAGCGCCGCCCCGTTGGTAAGCACCTGATTGGTGTTTGTGTGAATCCGCAATGCGGGATCCTTGGCGGCGACAAGCTGTGGGAGACCCTCACTGAAGAGCTCGGTGTCGACAACGACGAGACCACTGAGGATGGAGAGTTCTCGGTTGAGCGGATCGAATGTCAGGCTGCCTGTACTTATGCGCCGGCTGTAACAGTTGACTGGGAATTCATGGACAATATGGACCCCGACAAGCTTCGTGAGACGTTGGCCAAACTGCGCGCTGGCGAAGAGGTTGTCTCGACCCGCGGTGCTGTTATTCGTGACTTCTGTGCCACCGAGCGCACTCTTGCTGGACTCGATGACGGCTTGGCCGATTCGGGCGACAATAACGCTGACGAGATTATGCTTGCTGGTCTCACCTATGCCAAAGAGAACGGTATGAGCGCACCACTTCCAGGCGGTGATGAGTGATGGCTACAGCTTTGACTCCGGTCCTTACTCGCTACTGGGACCAGAAAGATTCATACACCGTCGCCGGTTACGAGCGCAATGGTGGCTACAAGGGCCTACGCAAGGCGTTGGACATGGCGCCAGACGACGTGATTGAGCAGATTAAGGCTTCGGGTTTACGCGGCCGTGGTGGCGCCGGATTCCCCACCGGCCTCAAGTGGAGCTTCGTTCCCCAGGGTGACGATAAGCCGCACTACCTCGTGGTCAATGCGGATGAGTCCGAGCCGGGTGCCTGCAAGGACATCCCGCTTATGTTGGCGAGCCCGCAGCAGCTAATTGAGGGCATGATCATCGCCTCATACGCGATCCGTGCGAACCATGCTTTCGTCTACATCCGCGGCGAGGTTCCCCATGTGATCCGCCGCATGCATGCTGCCGTTCGCGATGCCAAGGCTAATGGCTATTTAGGTAAGAACATTCTAGGCAGCGGATTTGATCTTGAGATTGTTGTCCACGGTGGCGCAGGTGCCTACATCTGTGGTGAAGAAACTGCGCTGCTCGACTCACTTGAGGGGCGTCGCGGTCAGCCACGATTGAAGCCGCCGTTCCCTGCTGTCGCTGGACTCTATGCGAGCCCGACTGTCGTCAACAATGTTGAGACCATTTCGATGACCTCGCAGATCATGCGATACGGCGCCGAGTGGTATTCCTCATTTGGTAGCGAAAAGTCCCCTGGTATCAAGGTTTTTGCCGTATCTGGTCATGTTAAGCGCCCAGGTATTTACGAAGCCCCGCTAGGCATTACGATGCGCGAGCTACTTGATTATGCTGGCGGAATCCGCGAAGGCCACAAGCTCAAGTTCTGGGTGGTTGGCGGGTCATCCGTTCCGATGCTGACCGAGGATCATCTGGATGCACCATTGACCTACGAAGGCATGGAAGAAGTCGGCACCATGCTCGGTACCGCGACTCCGATGGTGTTCGACGACACCGTTTCGGTGGTTCGCGCTATCACCGGTTGGCTCGACTTCTACAAGCATGAGTCTTGTGGCAAGTGCACGCCATGTCGTGAAGGCACTTGGTGGATTGATCAACTTCTGCATCGCTTCAAGGATGGCGAAGGCAAGCCAGAAGAGCTCGACCTGCTCAACGAGCTATGCGGAAACATTCTCGGCCGTTCGTTCTGCGCCCTTGGCGATGCTGCGGCAACGCCGTACCCGCAAGCGTTGAAGCTCTTCCCGCAAGAGTTCGAGGCGGGCATCCATACTCCAGCAAACGAGGCTTTTGATCCCATGGCTTCAGTAGTGTTTCCGGGGGTGAAGACCTCATGAGCACCGTAGCCCCAGTCGCGGGTTCATCCGCGCCACCGGCAGATGCCGTCACCTGCACGATCGACGGTGTGCAGATCCAGGTGCCTAAGGGAACTTTGATCATCCGCGCTGCCGAATTGATCGGTATCGAGGTGCCCCGATTCTGCGACCACCCACTGCTTGATCCGGTAGCCGCTTGCCGTGCGTGCCTGGTCGAGATCGAAGGCATGCCCAAGCCGCAGCCTGCCTGTGCGATTCCGGTAGCCGAGGACATGGTTGTCAAGACTCAGGTCACCAGCGAGGTTGCCGACACTGCCCAGCGCGGTGTCATGGAGTTCTTGCTCATCAACCACCCGCTTGACTGTCCAGTCTGTGACAAGGGTGGTGAGTGTCCGCTCCAGAACCAGGCTATGACTCACGGCAACGGTTCTTCGCGCTTCGATGGCACCAAGCGAACCTTCGCCAAGCCAGTTGCCGTCTCCTCACAGATTCTGCTTGACCGCGAGCGTTGTGTTTCTTGTGCGCGTTGCACCCGGTTTGCCGATGAGATCGCTGGCGATCCACTGATCGAGCTCTTCGAGCGCGGTGCCAAGCAGCAGGTCGCCACTGGTCCGGACGCTCCGTTCGACTCGTACTTCTCGGGCAACACTGTGCAGATTTGCCCGGTCGGTGCGCTGACGAGTTCTGATTACCGATTCCGCGCACGCCCATTTGATCTTGTATCGACCCCGACGGCCTGTGAGCATTGCGCATCCGGTTGTGCAATCCGCACTGACTCGCGCAACAGCACGGTCATGCGTCGCTTGGCTGCTGAGGATCCCGAGGTCAACGAAGATTGGAACTGTGACAAGGGACGTTTCGCCTTCAAGTACCTCTCGGAAGATCGCATCAAGACTCCGTTGATCCGCGATCCGGAGACTCAAGAGTTTTACTCGGCATCCTGGCCAGAGGCGCTGGATTTGGTCGCAGACAAGCTCGCTGACTACCGCGGTCGCACCGGTGTGATCACTGGTGGCCGCCTTACCCGCGATGACGCTTACGCTTACGCCAAGTTCGCTCGTGTTGCTTTGGGTGGAGATGACATTGACTTCCGCGTCCGCGCCAGCTCCCAGGAAGAGGTCGAATTCCTCTCTAACAAGGTGGCAGGTACCGGACTTGGTGTCACTTACTCCGATATCGAGAGTTCACCGATGGTCCTTCTGGCCGGACTCGAGCCTGAGGATGAGGCTGCTTCGATCTTCCTTCGCCTGCGCAAGGGTGTGCTAGCCGGTTCGACCAAGGTTGCTTCCGTTTCGTCGTGGGTGAGCCCAGGTTCTGCCAAGCTCCAGGCTGTTGTGCTCGCTGCCGCTCCGGGCGACGAAGCCATGGTGATTGATGCACTGCTGAAGCAGTCGTCGGCATTGAGCGAAGCTGGCTTTGAGGTATCGACTCAGCTTCGCAATAAGGGTGCCGTGATTCTCGTGGGCGAGCGTCTTGCCGCTAGCCCGGGTGCGTTGAGTGCTGTTGCTGCTTTGGCTGAGGAGACTGGCGCCAAGCTGGCATGGGTTCCTCGTCGTGCTGGTGACCGTGGTGCGCTAGATGCTGGTGCACTTGCTGGCTTACTGCCAGGTGGTCGTTCGCTAACCGATCAGACTGCACGCGCCGAGATTGCGCAGGCTTGGGGCATCAACGAATCGGACTTGCCGGCTGAGCCAGGACTTGATCTTGCCGGAATTCTCGAGGCACTTACGACTGAACAAGAAGTTAGCGACGAGACTGAATCCGCTGTCGAATCTGCGGATGTCGAGGCTAGCGAAGAACAAGAGGTAGCCGACGAGGCTCTAGCTGAGGACTCCGCTAAAGCCGCAGTTGATCAAATCGCCGAAGAAGTTCAGCTAGGCGATGACGAACCGCAAGAGCCGCGCATTGATGCGCTCGTTTTGGGTGGCGTCGACATTCGTGACGTTCCCAATATTGAGCTCATGCGAGAGGCGCTTCGCGAGGCCTCGTTTGTAGTCAACCTTGAGACTCGCTTGTCAGGAATCTCTGCTTATGCTGACGTTGTCCTTCCGGTCGCTGTCGACATTGAGCGGATCGGTGCTTATGCCAACTGGGAAGGCCGTCTGCGCCAATTCCCCAAGGTGAACCCCGAAGCGACCGCCCAGACTGACGGACGTGTGCTCGCCATGATCGCTGATGAGATGGGTTACCCAATCGGAACCGGCGATGTTGTTGAGTACCACAACGAGCTTGACTCGCTTGGATACACAACAGGTGAGCGTGTGAGCTTCAACTCGGTCAAGCCTGGGAGCGCCCAGACACCAGGTTCTGGCGAAGCTGTCTTGGCGAGCTGGAAGTTCTTGCTCGACCTCGGCATGCTGCAAACCGGTGATGACTATTTGGCTGGCACGCGTCGCCCATCGGTCGCCCGTTTGTCGCCAGCCACTGCCCAATCAATTGGCGTTACGGAAGGCGATTTGGTCAAGGTGTCCAGCGACCAAGGAACGATCGAGTTGCCGCTACTCCTGACTGATATGCCCGATGGTGTGGTGTGGGTGCCACAGAATTCGCCGGGCTCTGAGGTGTACGCAACTTTGGGTGATGCAATTGGCAGCACGGTTCGAATTGCCGGCGGCCCTAAGGCTGTCTCCGACGCAGCCTCGGCAGACGCGGAGGTGAGCGCCTGATGAATCCTGTCGAACAATCCATGATTGAGAACGAACAGACGCTCACGCTATTCGGCCATGATCCGGTGTGGCTGTCGATCATCAAGGTCGTTGGTGTTTTCGCACTCCTCGTGATTTTGGTGCTGTTCACCATTTGGCTTGAGCGCCGCGTCGTGTCCTGGATGCAGCAACGAATCGGCCCGAACCGGGTTGGCCCACAGGGCCTTTTGCAGAGCTTGATGGACGGCTTTAAGCTGGCGTTCAAAGAAGAAATCTTCCCGACCGCTGCCGACAAGATGGTCTATATCCTCGCGCCAATTTTGTCGTGTGTGCCTGCTTATATGGCATGGGCCGTGATTCCGCTCGGACCTGAGGTCTCGATGTTTGGCGTCTCGACGCCGCTGCAAGTCACCGACTTCCCGGTCGCCTTGCTGTACATGTTCGCTATTGCCTCGATGGGTATTTACGGAATCGTGCTCGCCGGTTGGGCATCAGGTTCGACATACCCGCTGCTTGGTGGTTTGCGCTCGTCAGCCCAGATGATCTCGTACGAAATTGCGATGGGCTTGTCGTTTGTTGGTGTGTTCTTATTCGCCGGCACGATGTCGACTTCGGGAATCGTGAACGGTCAAATCGATCTCTGGTTCGGACTCATGCTGATTCCGTCCTTCGTGATTTACACGATCGCCATGGTTGGCGAGACCAACCGCGCACCGTTCGACTTGCCTGAGGCCGAGAGCGAGCTGGTCGGTGGATTCCACACCGAATACTCGACCATGAAGTTCGCGCTCTTCTTCCTAGCTGAGTACATCAACATGTTGACGGTGTCGGCAATCGCGACAACCTTGTTCTTGGGTGGTTGGCGCGCACCGTGGCCAATCTCTCTATGGGATGGTGCCAACGAAGGCTGGTTCCCGATCATCTGGTTCCTGGCCAAGATGTTCATCTTCGTCTTCATCTTCATTTGGCTACGTGGAACCCTGCCGAGGTACCGCTACGACCAGTTCATGCGTTTCGGTTGGAAGGTACTGATCCCAGCGTCAATCGCCTGGATCCTGATCTTGGCCGTCATCCGCACGCTTGACGTCGAGGGCACTTGGTCTCACACTGCGCTGATCGCGATCGGCTGTGGCGTGATCTTCATGCTCATCTTGTTCTTCGTTCGTTCGCGAGTTGGTAAGAAGGAGCGCAAGAAGTTCGTTGACGAGCACCCGATTGAGCGCGATTACAAGCCATTCGCAGGTGGACATCCTGTTCCACCGCTACCTGGTCAACACCATGTTCCCGTTACTCGCAAGAGCAATGTGATCGAAGGAACGACCGAAGAAGTCAACGAGGAGGTGCGTGGTGGCTGAGATGCCTGAGAATTTGCCGCAGCCAGTGCGCGGGTTTGGAACAACGTTTTTCACGATGTTCCGCAAGGCTTCCACTGAGCAATACCCGGACGAGAAGGTTCCGACCCAACCTCGGTTCCACGGAAGACATCAACTCAACCGTCACCCTGACGGGCTTGAGAAGTGTGTCGGTTGTGAGCTGTGTGCATGGGCTTGCCCGGCGGATGCCATCTTTGTTGAGGGCGCCGATAACGAGGCAGGGGAGCGTCACTCGCCAGGTGAGCGCTACGGAGCGGTCTACCAAATCAACTACTTGCGCTGCATCCTGTGTGGTCTATGCATCGAGGCCTGCCCGACGCGTGCGCTGACCATGACCAACGAGTACGAACTTGCTGACCACACTCGCGAATCGCTGATCTACACCAAAGAGGACCTCTTGGCTCCGCTCCAAGGCGGCATGGCGATGCCACCGCACTCCATGGTGGATGGCATGAGTGAGCGCGACTACTACTCCGGTAAGGTCACCTCGGCTACGCCTGAACAGTTCGCAGAGGTCGAAGCGCGTGAGTTGGCCGAAGAAAAAGCAGCCGAAGCCAAGACTGATGCAACGATTGAGGCCGAGAAGGTTGCCTCTGACATCGCTAAAGACGAAGAACAAGATTTGGGAGGCGCGGCGTGACTCCGACTCCGATAAGTGCAGCTCCCGAAGCAGCGGTCGCCATGGGCGGGCCGTTCTTGTTTTGGGTGTGCGCGATTATCGCTGTCGCAGGTGCGGTAGGAATGCTGGTCTCGCGCAAGGCTGTACACAGTGCACTCTTCGTCGTGATGACCATGATCAGCATCGCCGTGCTTTACATCAGCCTCAATGCACCATTCCTCGGAATGGTGCAAGTGATCGTCTATACCGGCGCAATCATGATGCTATTCGTGTTCGTGATGATGATCGTCGGTGTGGATGCTTCGGATTCACTCGTCGAAACACTCAAGGGTCAGCGTTGGTTGGCGTTGGGTACGGCATTCGCCTTCGCTGCCTTGTTGATCATCGCGATTTCCAACGGTTTCGGATCAATCGCACCGACCGGCTCAATCGAGGCTGCCAATGCTCAATACGGTGGCAACGTTCAAGGCCTAGCTCATCTGATCTTCACTCGCTATGTCGTCGCATTCGAGGTCACTTCGGCGCTGCTGATTGTGGCAGCTTTGGGAGCCATGATGCTGACGTTCCGCGAGCGTTTTGCACCTAAGGTTTCGCAAGAAGAGATGTCGATCGAGCGCTTCAAGCGTGACAAGCATCCGGGCAACCTGCCTGGAGCCGGTACTTATGCTCGCCATAACGCGGTCGACACTCCTGCTTTGTTGCCAGATGGTTCTGTCGCGCATGAGTCAGTACCAAATGCCTTGATTGATCGTGGATCCGAGCGCGCTGTCAACCGAGCCGATGTGGACGAGGTACGTACGATCTCTGAGGGGTTCGACTACGTTGATGGCGATTCGGTGCAGCTAGATGAGGAGGAGGGCCAATGACACCCGAGTACTACATAATCCTGTCGGCAATCCTCTTCACACTGGGAGCTCTTGGCTTCTTGGTGCGCCGCAACGCGATCATCGTCTTCATGTGCGTCGAGCTCATGCTCAACGCTTCTAACCTGGCCTTCGTCGGATTTGCCAATCAGTGGGGCAATCTCGACGGTCAGACTATTGCTTTTTACGTCATGGTGGTTGCCGCAGCCGAGGTCGTCGTTGGCTTGGCCATCATTTTGATGATTTACCGTACTCGTCGTTCAGCTTCGGTTGACGAACCGAATCTGTTGAAGTTCTAAGGAATAGGGAGCCCTAGTGAATCTCACAAGCTCGCTCATAGCTTCAGGCCAAGAGTCTGAGGCTGTTGAGGCGTCTGTGAATTACGCGATGCAGGCATCCGGTGCGTTCACCTGGATGTGGCTGCTTATCGCGTTCCCGCTTTTTGGCGCCGCATTCCTTCTGCTTGCCGGTCGTCGTACTGACAAGTGGGGTCATTGGCTTGGTGTCGCCATGTCGCTGGCGTCGTTCGCGACTGCGGTCGTCATGTTCTTTGCCATGATTGCTTCGCCAGACGCGGACCGCTCGCAGACTCTGCATCTATGGGACTGGATCGCGGTCGGTCGCTTCGAAGTGCCGATCGCCTTGCACCTTGACCAGTTGTCCATGACTTTCGTCTTGTTGATCACCGGTGTTGGCTCACTGATTCACATTTACGCCGTCGGCTATATGGCGGAGGATCCAGCGCGCCGCCGGTTCTTTGCGTACCTCAACTTGTTCGTCGCAGCTATGTTGCTGCTCGTCCTGGCGGACAGTTACCTCGTGCTGTACTTCGGATGGGAAGGCGTGGGCCTCGCGTCCTACTTGCTCATCAGCTTCTTCCAGTACAAGCCAAGCGCTGCTGTTGCCGGTAAGAAGGCATTCGTCGTCAACCGTGTTGGTGACATCGGAATGTCGATCGCCATCATGCTCATGTTCGTCACGTTCGGCTCGGTGACATTCGAGGGTGTGCTTGGCAACGTTGGTATGGCTAGCGAAACCGCCAACACCTGGATCGGCCTCATGCTCTTGCTGGCGGCCTGCGGTAAGTCGGCACAGTTCCCGCTGCAATCCTGGCTGCTCGACGCGATGGAAGGCCCGACCCCGGTCTCGGCTCTCATCCACGCTGCGACCATGGTGACCGCGGGCGTCTACCTGATTGTTCGCTCGGGACCAATCTTCGAAGCCGCACCAACAGCTGCAACGGCCGTGATCGTGATCGGTGCGATAACGCTTATGTTCGGTGCGATCATCGGTTGCGCCAAGGACGACATCAAGAAGGTGCTCGCCGGTTCGACCATGAGCCAGATTGGCTACATGATGCTGGCCGCCGGTCTTGGTCCAATCGGCTACGTCTTCGCTATCTTCCATCTTGTCGCCCATGGTTGTTTCAAGGCGAATATGTTCCTCGGCGCCGGTTCGATCATGCACGGTATGAACGATCAGGTCGATATGCGTCGCTTTGGCGCTCTGCGATTTGTCATGGTGGGCACGTTCATTACGTTTAGCGCCGGTTGGCTTGCGATTATGGGTATTCCACCGTTCGCAGGCTTCTTCTCTAAGGACAAGATCATCGAGGCCGCGTTCATGCACGGCTGGATCCCTGGCCTCGTGGCTGCAATCGGTGCAGGTATTACCGCGTTTTATATGACTCGCCTCTGGACCATGACATTCACTGGGAAAGCTCGTTGGACTGAAGACAATCAGCACCCGCACGAGTCGCCGAAGATCATGTTGATTCCTATCGCGATCCTTGCGTTCCTCTCGGTCTCGATCGGCTTCATCTTGGCTTATGGTGATGCGATTATCAATTGGCTTACCCCCGTTACCGGCTATGCCGAGCAGGAGACAGTGCTGAATCACTACATCATTGAGTACGGAACTCTCGCCATGGTGATTGCCGGTGCAGTTATCGCCTACCTGCAATACCGCCGCGATGTTCCGATCACTCCACCACAGCATGTGTCTGCTTTGACGACGGCAGCTCGCCGCGATCTGTACGGCGATGCCTTCAACGAGGCTGTGTTCATGCGTCCTGGCCAGTGGCTCACCCGTTCGCTCGTATTCCTTGACTCTCGCGTGGTTGACGGAGCAGTCAACGGAGTGGCAGCACTTGCAGGCGGACTCTCTGGTCGCTTGCGTCGCCTCCAGACCGGCTACGTCCGTTCCTACGGCCTATGGATGTTGATTGGCGCTGTCGTCTTGCTTGGCTTCTTGATCTTGGTGAGGGTGTGATTTAGATGAATTCATTCCCTTGGTTGACTCTCCTCATCGTCATTCCGATCATCGGTGCCATCGTTCTTGCTGCCATGCCCCGCGAGTCCGTTACCCAGGCAAAGAAGGTTGCTCTCGCAGTCAGCCTCATCACGCTGATCGTGACGATCGTGACGCTGTTCCAATTCGATTCCGATTCGGATCAGGCATTCCAACTCGTCAATTCCTATAGCTGGATCCCAGCCCTTGGCGTCAAGTTCTCGCTCGGTTTGAGCGGTATCTCGATCGTCATGGTGGGCCTCATCGGTGTTTTGATGCCACTGGTGATCCTTGGCGGTTGGAACGAGGCCGACGACGCGATCGGTAGCGTCAAGGGTTACTACTCGCTCATGCTCACGTTGCAGGCGTTGCTATTTGGCGTATTTATGGCGACCGACCGGTTCTTGTTCTACATCTTCTTCGAAGCCGTGCTGATCCCGATGTACTTCATCATCGGGCGATACGGCGGACCACAGCGTCAGTACGCTGCCGTCAAGTTCTTGCTTTACAGCCTTGTCGGTGGACTGCTCATGCTCGTCGCAGTGATTGCACTGTACGTCCAAGGTGCCTCGCAACTTGGCGAAGGAACCTTCGACCTGAGCGCACTGTCCACACTGCAGCTCGACAGCGGCATCCAGAAGTGGATCTTCCTAGGCTTCTTTATCGCCTTCGCTATCAAAGCTCCGATGTGGCCAGTTCACACCTGGCTTCCAGATGCTGCTGGACAGACCACGCCAGGTAGCGCAGTGCTCATGGTTGGTGTGATGGACAAGATCGGTACCTTCGGGATGCTGGCTCTGTGTCTGCCATTGTTCCCTGAGGCCGCCCAGTTCTTTGCACCGTTCATCGTTGTACTTGCACTGATCAGCATCATCTATGGTGCGATCATGGCGCTCGGCCAACGCGACATCATGCGTTTGATCGCTTATACCTCGGTGTCTCACTTCGGCTTCATCGTCATGGGTATCTTCGCGATGACCTCGCAAGGTATGTCGGGTGCCACGTTCTACATGCTCAACCACGGCCTATCGACCGGTGCCTTGTTCTTGATCGCCGGATTCTTGATCAGTCGCCGCGGCTCCTCGCTTATCGAGTCGTTTGGTGGCGTTCACAAGGTGGCGCCGATTCTGGCGGGTACGTTCTTGCTGGCTGGCCTATCATCCTTGTCGCTGCCAGGTATGAGCTCGTTCGTCAGTGAGTTCCTTGTATTGGTCGGCACTTTTGAGACCTACCAGTGGGCGGCCATCATCGCCACGGTCGGAATCGTACTCTCGGCGCTGTACATCCTCTGGCTGTACCAACGCACGATGACCGGTCCGGTAGCACCAGGATGCGAGAACTTCACTGATCTCAACACGCGTGAGAAGTGGAGCGTCGGACCGATCATCGCTTTGATCATCTTCTTCGGCTTCTTCGCAGCTCCGGTGCTCAACGCGATCAACCCGTCGGTCGACCGCGTTATGCAACAAGTCGGTGTGGTCGATCCGCAACCTGCAATTAGCGACAATGTGACCATCCCGGTAGACGAGAATGCGGTGGTACCGCTTGAGCGAGAAGCCAATGACGGAGAAGGAGGTCAGTCATGAACGAACTGATTGCCTCCGTATTTGAGACCCCGGTTATCAACTACCGGCAACTCTCACCAATCCTCATCATCCTTGGTGCGGCTGTCATCTCGGTGTTGGTCGAGGCCTTCGTTCCACGTGCCAACCGTCGGGTAGTTCAACTCGTACTCGTGTTCCTCGCTCTGATTACTGCCATCATCTGGGCAGTAACCGGCGCTGGTCAACAGGCGATCACCGGTGAAGGTGCTATTGCCGTAGACGGGCCGGGCACCTTCTTGCAGATCACGATCTTGATCGTCTCTGTATTCGTTGCGATGCTGATGGCAGAGAACCGTCTTGACCCTGCTGGTGACGCGTTTACCGCGCGTGCTAACTCGCTGCCAGGTAGCGAAGACGAGCGCGAATACACTAACCGTGGTTGGACGACGACCGAGCTGTGGCCACTGTTCCTATTCAGTGTCGGTGGCATGTTGCTATTCGTTGTTGCTAACGATTTGCTCATTCTGTTCGTGGCACTCGAGGTCATGTCGCTGCCGTTGTACCTCATGGCAGCCATCGCGCGTCGTCGCCGTCTACTCAGCCAAGAAGCAGCCATGAAGTACTTCTTGCTTGGTGCTTTCGGTTCTGCATTCTTCCTATACGGCAGTGCTATGGCTTACGGATTTGCAGGAAGCATCCGTCTTGGTGATATTGCTAACGCTATTAGTGCGCTGCCAGGACCCAACGGTCTAATCATCGCGGCTGTTGCCCTGCTTAGCGTCGGAATGTTCTTCAAGATCGCAGCTGTGCCGTTCCATATGTGGGCACCGGATGTCTACGTTGGTGCGCCATCACCTGTTACAGCATTCATGGCTTCTTGCGTCAAAATTGCCGGCGTCGGCGTGCTATTGCGCGTCATGTATGTGGCCTTCTCCGGTTTGGCTTGGGATTGGCGACCACTGTTCTGGATCGTCTCGATCGTCACCATGCTGGTTGCCACGATTTTGGCCCTCACACAGACCGACATCAAACGTATGCTGGCCTACTCTTCGATCTCGCATGCCGGCTTCCTGCTGATCGCAGTAATCGCGTTGAACCCGCAAGGCATCGCATCAACGCTGATCTACCTCGTTGTCTATGCCACAGCGACGGTGGGAGCGTTTGGCATCGTAACCTTGGTTCGTGGTCCGAGCGGTGAGGCGACTCATTTGTCGCAATGGGCAGGCCTGGGTAAGCGTTCACCGCTAGTCGCTGGTGGATTCGCTATCTTGCTGCTGAGCTTCGCTGGTATTCCACTCACCGCAGGTTTCATCGGTAAGTTCACAGTGTTTGGTGCTGGTATTGCTGGTGGTGCCACTCCTGTCGTAATTGTCGGTGCTGTGGCCAGCATGATCGCGGCGTTCTTCTATGTGCGCGTTATCGTTCTAATGTTCTTCACTGACCCTGCCGAGGACGGCCCAACCGTCGTCACGCCGAGCCCGTTTACCGGAATCGCGATCTCAGTGTCGGTCATCCTTACCGTCATCTTCGGAATCTTCCCGCAGCCGTTGATCGAACTGGCTGAGAAGGCCTCTATATTTATCAGATGAGCCAGGGATTTCTTAGCAAACTTGGTGACGCCGAACTTGAGGCGACTCTTAGTGAAGGACTCGACCGGGTTGAGACTTTGCTTGAGCAGTCAGTTCACTCTGATGACGAGTTCATCGCCAACGCTGCCAAACATCTAGTCGCTGCCGGTGGTAAGCGCTTTCGTCCGTTATTGACGCTGCTTGCTGCCTGCCTGGGTGACATCAACGGAGACGGCGTTGCGGAATCTGCTGTCGTAGTTGAGCTCACGCACCTTGCGACGCTGTATCACGACGACGTTATGGATGAAGCCGCTCGTCGCCGCGGAACCGCTAGCGCAAACGCCCGTTGGGACAATACCGTTGCGATTTTGACCGGCGATTTCTTGTTCGCCAGGGCATCCAAACTCTTGGCTGGGCTTGGACCCGAGGCGGTTTTGATTCAAGCGGAAACTTTCGAACGTTTGGTTACTGGCCAGATCCATGAGACTGTCGGCCCGGTCGATGGTGAAGATCCGGTCGAACACCATATGCAGGTACTGGCCGATAAGACAGGTTCGTTGATCGCGACTTCCGCTCAGTTCGGTGCCATGTTCGGCGGTGCATCCGAGCAGGAGATCGCCCAGGTAACTTCATACGGCGAGAAGGTGGGCGTCGCATTCCAATTGGCTGATGACATTGTTGACATTACGAGTGAGGGCAGTGTCTCGGGTAAGACACCGGGAACTGACCTCCGCGAAGGCATCCTCACCCTGCCTGGTCTGTTGGCTGTGCAGTCGAACGATCCTGAAGATGCTCGCTTGATTGAACTTCTGTCCAGGCCATTGCCAGACGATGCCGATCATGCTGAGGCACTCAAGCTGCTACGCGCGCACCCAGCGTTGGCAGCGGCCAAGGCGGAGGCTCGCAAGTGGGCGGATGAAGCGTGGCAGGATGTCTCGACGCTCGACAATGCTGAGGTGAAGCGCGCGCTTCAGTCACTCTGTGACTTCGTCGTAGAACGCTCTGCCTAGTACACCAACGCTTGCGTACCTTCATCGAGGATCTGTTCTGCGAAGGCCGCAGCTCCTGCAATTTCAACCCCGTCTAAGAGGTCGTCTTGGTCTAGGGAACGGCGGGCAAGGCATTGGGTGCAGGCATAGATCTGGCCAAGGCTGAGAATCGAATCTCGTAGCTCTGCAAGCGACATCGAGTACTCAAGTTTGAGTGACTCCGCAAATCCAGGCAAAGCAAACTGCACCGCGTCGCCTGCCAACCACAATCGAACTTCGGCACCTGCTGCCAAGGCGCTAGCAGCGACAGTTAGTGCTTGAGTGCAGCGTTCGAGATCGGTGGGGGAGCTGGCAATCTTCACAGCGAGCTTCTTCATGCCCTTGACGATACCGGCGTAACTTAGCGATAAGCTAGGAGAATGCTGCACATTATTTTCACCGCGCTCATGGTCATCGTCGCCGTTGCGACCTTGTGGTTCGCGATTTATGTGATCGTGCGCCTGTTCAAAACAGATGCCCCGGTCACGGCAACACCAAGTGGTTCGGCAATCGCGAACGACGATTCATCATCTTAGGTTCGCACTTATGTCGGAACAAGAAGCCACATCAGCAGACGAGCAGTCTGATCAGACATCGGTGCCGTCGGCTCCGGTCGATGCTCCACCAGTGCCCAGCGAACTGCCAGAACCGATCGTCCCGCTCGCTTGGCTTATCGGTACCTGGGTTGGTGTTGGTCTTGGCCAGTACCCAACAATTGAGGACTTCCGGTTTGGTCAAGAGCTTCGCTTTTGGAGCGACGGGCGTCCGTTCCTTTACTACCAAAGTCTTAGTTGGATCGTGGATGATGAGGGTAATAAGGTCAGGCAGGCACTTTCTGAGACTGGTTATTGGCGTCCCGTTGAGGACAAGCTTCAAGTATTGATGACCTACTCGAATGGCTATAGCGAGCTGATGTTGGGTGAGAACACCGTCACCTCGATCGAGAATGCAGTGATCAAGGGTGCTCGTGCCGAACTCAAATCTGACGTAATCGTTGGAGTCGAGGGTTCGAAGGAGTACACCGCTAGTGAGCGGATGTATGGACTCAACAACGAGGACTTGTTCTGGGCCTTCGATATGGCTGCCGTTGGACAACCAATGCAGAACCACCTTGCGGCTCAGCTTAAGCGGGCCAGCTATATCGGCGACCCACAGCATTTCCAAACTGACTGAGGTTCCACACTTACTTTTCAGCCAAGATTTGAGGATTCCATGGCGAGCATCGACCAGGCGATAGCAGCACCGGACGAGTCAGTCGACCATGGTGTGGCTTGGCACTATGGTGACCCTCTTGGTGAGCAACGCGCTCTCGTTGAGCGTGGGGGAGTCGTCGACCTTTCACATTTGGGTGTCGTATCAGTATCCGGGTCGGATCGGCTGAGTTGGCTCAACGATCTCACCTCACAGCTTGTCGCCAATCTTGTGCCGGGCAGCTCATCCATGGCCTTGATCCTTGACCCTAAGGGTCATGTGGAACATGAATTGCGGCTAGTAGATGACGGTGTAGTGACTTGGCTCATCTCAGAACGAAGCCAGGTCGACGGACTGGTGGCGTACTTGGATTCGATGCGGTTCATGCGAGATGTTGCCGTCCAAGACACGTCGAACGATTGGGCTGCGCTTTGGCTGGCTGTTCCTGAAGATGGCAGCGCGGCTGTGGCCGATGCAGCTATCGAGGTTTTGGCGGGACTTGATCCGGTCATCATTTGGAACCCTCCGGCAGAGTTTTTAGGAACAGGTGAGACGGACGCTGGAGAGGACCGAGGCGGAACCGCAGCTAAATACGTGCCCGAGCGTCCGGGAAGCCTCACTGGAGTACTAGCGCTGATTCCTCGAGTGGATCTACAGAGTTTTTTGGCTGAACGAGACGACTTGGCCGGAACATGGGCGTTCGAAGCACTGCGTGTTGCCGCTGGAGTTCCCCGTTCAGCTCTGGAAGGCGACCATCGTGCTTTGCCGCACGAACTCGGGCTGATAGGTCCTGCCGTCCATCTGGCAAAAGGGTGCTACCGAGGGCAGGAAACGGTGGCTCGGGTTCACAATATGGGCAAGCCACCTCGCAGGCTCGCTTTGCTACATCTTGATGGATCAGCTGGCGATCTGCCGGTAACCGGGGCGGATGTCCTGTGGAATGGTCGTGCTATTGGTCGAGTTGGCACTGTCGCTCAGCACTACGAACTTGGCCCCATCGCGCTCGCTGTGCTCAAACGTTCCGTGCCAGTTGAAGATGTTCTCGAAGTGGCGCTCGGCGATGAGGAAGATTCACCGACTGTTGCTGCCACCCAGCAAGTCATCGTTGTTGCCTAGCCCAAGGCCCGATAGGTGACAAGTGTGTCTTCCGCCACATCCCCCGAGGGTTAAGTTACGTTGGTTTTAGGTCAGCACATGTGTTCGGGAGGAACTGTGGACTACTCAGCAATTGAGATTAATGCTTTGCGTGATCGCCGTCGCGCGCTCGAAGGCGAAGAACAAGAGATCTCATATTTGCGTCGCATGCTGCAAGGCCGCATAGACATCCTTAGAGAAGAGCTAGCTAGCCGCGGTTCAGGTGATTCCTCCCTTATCGAGAAGCTCCCACAAATTCTTGCTGACGAACAATCGGGCAAATCCTCGGCTTCACGTCATGTTCCGATCAACGCGAGCATTAGTGAGTCGGTCGATGAGGATTCGCATAGCGGCGAGGTTTCGCGTGTTATCGCCGACACCACCAAATCTGACCCCTGCGGATTGAGTGACGATGAGCTGGCAACAGCGATCGAAGTTCTTACTCAGCACGAGAAGCTTGTTTCGCGAGATCGGGCCGCTGTTCACGTAGAGCTAGACACTATTTCCTCTGAACTAACTCAGCGTTATGTTTCAGGTGCTGCTCAGGTAGATGACTTGCTGGCACACGCTCGCATTCGCCGTAACGCTTCGTAGTAATTCGACTCCAGATTTCCATTCGTTCATTACATTCAGCTTGCAACCCATTACGTACCGTATTGGTTTATGTAAAAAATCTTAGAAGTTGATCATGAACGTGTGCTGACTCACAGTAATTATTGGCTATTTCTGTTTAGGTAGTCCTTAGTTGGGCAACAACATAACTGCAGGTGAAGGTATAGATTCCCGGACCTCTACACATCACTATCCAAGCCCACAAAATATCTCTGAAAGGGATGATTCACATGGCAACCGCTGCCAAGACAAAGAAGCCAGCCGCTTCAAAGGCCAAGACGACCACGAAGAAGCCAGCTGCAACTAAGGCAAAGACCACGACGCGCAAGCCAGCTGCGACCAAGGCGAAGACTAAGACTCCTGCCAAGGTCACCAAGGCCCGCCAGGTTCAGGCTCCTAGCCAAGTTCGTAAGCCAGTCAAGGAGCACACTGCTCGCAAGACTGTATCGAGCAAGAACCGGGTAGCTTCGGCTGTCAAGAAGTCGACCGTGTTCGGCGTCGAGGTTCCGACCATCGACCTTCGCAAGCTCGACCTTCCTTCTACGGACGAACTTCGCACCGAGGTCGTTGAGCGTCTCGAGACCGCTCAAGACGCGGTAGTCGGCGCGCCTGAGCGTGTTCAGGAGTTCGCTGGTGAACTGCACGAGCTGTACCTTGATCGCTTCAGCGATGCAATCGACAAGGTTCGTGAGCTCGTCAACCGCTAGACCCTAGATCCACCAAAAAGGGACTGACCATTTGGTCAGTCCCTTTTTGTATTGGTTTTATTTGCCTTGGTTGGCGACTGCTGCAGCGGCCTCTTTGGCGGCGTCGGGATCCAGGTATTCGCCGCGTCCACCGACGGGCTTCAGGTTGGCGTCCAAGTTATAGAGCAGCGGGATGCCGGTGGGGATGTTGAGTTCGGCGATGTCTTCATCCGAAATACCTTCGAGATGCTTGACCAGTGCGCGCAGTGAATTGCCATGGGCAGTGACGAGCACGTTTTTGCCGGCTAGTAGATCCGGAATGATCTCGTCGTACCAGTAGGGCAGCATCCTGTCGATTACATCGGCCAGGCATTCAGTGCTAGGTAGCAACTCTGGTGCGAGCTCGCGGTAACGAGGATCGTACGTCTGTGCGTATTCGGTGTCCGGGTCAATCGCAGGTGGTGGCGTATCGAACGATCGGCGCCATTCATAGAACTGTTCCTCCCCAAACTCTTGCAGGGTCTCCGCTTTGTTCTTTCCCTGTAGCGCGCCGTAGTGCCGTTCGTTGAGTCGCCACGAACGCTTGACCGGAATCCAATGGCGATCACAAGTACCAAGTGCATACTGAGAAGTCTCGATTGCTCGACGCAACAGTGAGGTGTGCAGCACATCTGGGAGCACTCCAGCTTCGGCGAGGAGTTCTCCTCCGCGTAGTGCCTCGGCGCGACCTTGATCGGTGAGGTCAACATCGACCCATCCGGTGAACTGTCCGCTCTCGTTCCACGTGCTCTGGCCGTGGCGAAGCAAGATCAATTTGCCAAGGGGTGCTGAGTTATTTTCTGAGTTGTCTACTGAGGTCATTTCTGTATTCTGCCCTAATCCTTTGGCAGTGTGGGTACAGAGTCCCAGGATCCTGACGCTTCGTCGTCCCCGGCCGCATCAGGTTTGAGATGGGTGAACGCTGCCAAGTTGCGCGTTGATTCGCCGCGTGAGAGTCGCCATGCCCATTCGCGTTGAATCGATGTCTTAAATCCAAGTTCGAGCAAGTGATCGAACATGCCATCGCAATTCTCGGCAATAGATCCGAAGATCCGATCCAGCTCGTCTGGGTTCATCGATGAGTGAGGAAACTTGCCGACAAGGTAGATATCGCCGAATTGGTCCGAGGCATAAGCGAGTGCATAGATTTTTCGGTTGCGTTCCAAGAGCCAGCGGTACACCGTCAGATGGTTCTCGTCGGGGTTACGGACCACGAACGC
>CAUJDH010000040.1 GCA_963169225.1 Actinomycetota bacterium | reverse complement strand
AAATTGCGGCAAGTCTTGCGTGCCTGGGCCGACCAAGTAGACCCGCTAGTGACTGCTTCGGACGAGTCGGACGCATTCCACCGACGTTATCTGCACATTAGTGAGCTTGGTGACGGAGTGAAACTTGATGGCTTCTTCGATGTGACCAACGGCATGAAAATCATGGCTGTGTTAAATGCGGCATTCACTGCGGAATACAAAGCCACACATAAGGGTGGCGAGTTTGTCGGGGACCAGGACCAGTGCGAGAGAGTCCACGACAAGCAAACAGGCGAAGGAGTCAACACGTCTGATGAGTCGGAAGAATCATGCGAAACCAGGAAGTCTGAATTTGCGGCCGTAAGTATGTCTGCGAAGCAACGTGCGGACGCGTTCATCAAACATCTCGTTGAGCCAGCTCTCGCTGGCGACAATCTGCCAACGTGTGGTGGTGCCTTGCCACATGTGTTGGTGACCGTTCCGATGGATCGGCTACAGAACCCACAGGATGTGAATGGCAACCACGAAGCGATTCAACAATCCATACTCGATGATCAGATCGAGTATCAGTCGGCACACATAGAGACAAATAACGGCCCAGGCAGCAGCCTGTTAAGCACCACGTCGGCACAAATGTTGTCCTGTGATGCCACGGTGCAGCGCATCATCCTGGGGCCGAACAGTCTTCCATTGGATATCGGTCGCACTACTCGTTTGATACCTACCCACATACGCCGGGCACTCATCGTTCGCGATAAAGGATGCGTGTTCCCCTTTTGCGACCGACCACCAGGATGGACCGAAGCCCACCATATTCAACATTGGAGCAAAGGCGGACCCACCAGCCTGCCCAATTTGGTGTTGTTGTGTTCCAAACACCACCATGAAGTACACAAACAAGAACACGATATAGAAACCGACCACACCGGACGACCACAAATCAAACTCAAACACTGGGTCAGAGAATGAACAGTCAGAGAGTGAACGGATCTGAGACGAACCTGAACTGACCTCGCCTCAACAATGGGTCAGGGTGGGCTAACTAGTAGTGAACGTAACCACGGAAGGGACGGAGGTCCATTGGTTCGCCTCCGGAACCTTCAACACCTTCGGGGCCGAGCACCGAGACGATCGCCGTGCCTTCAGTGCGGGGTACGACTGTTCCGACTTTGGTGAAACCGGTGGGAAGTTGAGCACTCGACGGGAACGTGGCGAGGAATCCGTGGTCTTCGCCACCACCGAGAAGCCAGCCGCTGAGCTCGACGCTGAGCGCGGCACTCGCTTGCACTAGTTCGTCGCTCTGGGGCAATAAAGAATAGTCAGCCTCGATAGCCACATTCGACGCCCGGGCGATGTGTGCGAGGTCCGCAACGAGGCCGTCCGAGATATCCGTCATAGCGTGCGCGTCTTTGGCAGCTGCCAAGGCTGCAACATAATCGGGGCTCGGTTGACGATGCGCCTCAACTATCACCTTAGGAGAGCTGAACCCTCGAGACAGGATCGTCAGACCGGCTTCCGACCAGCCAAGTCGACCAGCAATAGCTACCTGATCCCCTACTTGGGCTCCGTCGAGTCGAATAGCCTTTGCTTCTGTCTCCAATCTGCCAATCGCGGTTGCGGTGACGGAGATCGCCTCGCCACCAGAGATGTCGCCACCAACGACTATCGCCCCTGCCCGAGCAGCTTCGCGGGCGAGACCGCGGGCGAGATCCAGCACCCAGCTGAGCGGCGTTGTTCCTGGAAGCACCAACGCAACAACCAACGCCACTGGGCTTGCTCCCATGGCGGCAATGTCAGCTAAGTTGGCTGCTGCAACTTTCACACCTACATCGATGCCGGATGACCAGCGCACACGGAAGTGACGCTCCTCCACCAGGACGTCAGTCGAGACCACGACTCGATCGCTACCGAGGTTCAGCACGGCCGCATCATCACCCGAGTCGACCTCGACTTCGACATCGACAGGCTTGTCCAGCGCTGACTCGAAATCAGTCGAACTAGCCTCAGCCTTTAGTTGCTCGCCGATCAGAGAGATCAGCTTATGCTCGCCCACCTCGGCCACTGTCGTAGCCGGTCCGAAACCTTGATTCGATGCGTTGCCTGTAGTCACCAGGCCATTGTCTACCAACCTCCATAACGTCTACTCCTCGACCTCTACGGCTAGGGCGACTTCCCATTGGGCCATCAAGTCCGTCGGCACCCGAGCACGAGATCTTTGCTACAACTGACTCTATGCTTGAACGATGCACATTCGACTGCTCGCTCTCATAGGAGTTGCTGCTGCATCGGCGACACTCTTAGCCGCCTGTGCGTCACCTGTCGCAGTTGACCCACCCCAGACCTCTAACGAAGTAAAAGATGTCTGTTTGACAATGTCACGCCAGCTGCCAGAGTCCGTAGCAGACCAAGCCAAACGAAACGTTGAACCACTTGATGTTCGCACCGCCGCTTGGGGCGATCCGCCCATCGTCTACCGCTGCGGCGTCGAAACCCCGGAAGATCTGACACCGACCTCGGTACTGGCTTCGGTCAACGGAGTTGAATGGTTCACTCAAGAACATACCGATGGCTTTGTATTTACGACCGTCAAACGATCCGTCAATGTTCAGATGACAGTTCCCAAGGCTTATTCACCAGAGGCTACCGCGCTGACTGAGATTTCCGACTTGATCAAGCAGAGCGATCCGGTCACCAACTAGCGCAGGCAGGCAGTTAGCTGCAGAATAATCGACGACCAAATAATGGTCTCGACCAAACTACGGAACCAGGCAACGATTACGACTAGCGTGGGCCAACTGTAGGGACCATTGCCAGACGCAACAATCTAGCGACAAGCTGCTCAAAACCGATGCCGGCATCAGCACTCATCCGTGGATACAGCGAGACTGCGGTAAACCCGGGCATAGTGTTAACCTCATTGATCACAAAACTGCCGTCCTCCGCGACAAAGAAGTCGACGCGTGCCAAACCTCGACATCCGAGCGCTTCGAATGCCTGTATCGCCACTTCGCCTAGTCGGTCATGAAGCGCGGGATCTAAGTCTGCCGGGACGATGAGGTCGACGTCATTGTCTTTGTATTTGGCGTCGTAGTCGTAAAACTCGTGATCTCCCCCGACGACGATCTCGGCACAGCGACTAGCCGTGGCACCCGAACCGTCTTCAGCCTCGACAACCGCGCACTCAACCTCACGAACGTTCTCGATCGACTGTTCAATGATCACTTTGTCGTCATGCTCAAGTGCGAGATCAATTGCGGACTGTAGCTCCGCAATGTCCTTGAGTTTAGTGATTCCGACACTGGAACCGGCCCGAGCAGGCTTGACGAATACTGGAAAATCGAGCGACTCCACCTTGGACTGAACTTCCGCAGGCGTCGAGTCCCATTCCGATCTCGTCAATGTCGTGTATGGCCCAACAGGTAGACCAGCAGCTTCTAGAAAGATCTTGGTTGCTTGTTTGTCCATTCCCGCAGCGGATGCCAAAACACCGGATCCGACATAAGGAATGCCGAGCACCTCTAGCGCACCCTGAATCGTGCCATCCTCACCGTACTGGCCATGCAAAACGGGGAAGGCAACGTCGACAGCGACCATAGAGTCAGACAAATCTGAATCGCTAGCAACCCGCGACCTAGCAACAAGTTGAAGCTCTGGATTCTGTTCAGAAACCGATGGGAGTTCGCCATCGTGTGATTGCCAGGACGTAGGATCGTCACTCACACGTCGCCATTTGCCATCGTCGCTAATCCCCACTGCGACGACATCAAACTGCTCGCGGTCAATCGCATCGAGTACGCCGGAGGCAGAAACACAAGAGATTGAATGCTCAGAACTTTGGCCACCAAACAGGATCGCGGCGCGTTGCTTCATAGAAGCACTTTATACGTCGGCGTGTCCCGAACCTTGCTCTGCCTTGGTGTCGCGAGTCATCAGATTGTTCAACATTTCTTTGGGATCCATACCGTGATGAACGACCTGAACAACCTGCTCGGCGATCGGCATTTCGACGCCGTTTGCCTTAGCCAGATCCAAGATCGACTGACACGATTTGTATCCCTCACATGTTTGGTTCAGGTTGTTCAACGTGTACTCCACGCTGTTGCCCTTACCCAGGCTTTCACCAAAAGTACGGTTACGCGAGAGGCTCGAAGTACAGGTGGCAACGAGGTCGCCGATGCCGGCTAGACCCAGGAACGTCATGGGGTTGGCACCCAGCGCGACGCCCAGACGGGTCATCTCGGCCAGGCCACGAGTGATCAGCGAGGACTGCGAGTTCTCACCCATTCCTTGACCAGCAGCCATACCGTTGGCCAGCGCGATGACGTTCTTGACCGAACCGCCAAGCTCGGCACCAAGCACATCTGGAGTCCAGTACGGGCGGAAGTAGTCAGTAGTCACAATGTCGGCTAGCAGTTGAGCATTGTCTTTGCTGGTACATGCAGTAGTAACGGCGGTTGGCTGCCGTTGGATAACCTCGCGAGCCAAGTTCGGTCCCGAGATCACGGCGATGCGATCCTCCGGGAAGCCAGTGACATCGGCAATGACCTCGGTCATACGCATAGTGGTACCGAGCTCGACACCCTTCATGGTGGTTACCAAGATCGCGTCTTCGGGAATCAATGGAACCCAGTTCGCTAGCGCCTCGCGAAGCACCTGCGCGGGAACGGACAAGAACACAACTTTGGCACCATCGAGTGCCTCGGCAGGATCGGTCGTGGCGACCATTCCCTCTGGCAGTTCGAGACCTGGGTGGTACATCTCGTTCTCGTGACGTTCGTTGATCGACTCCGCGACCTCGGGCTCACGGGCCCACATCATGACGTCGTTACCGGCGTCAGTCAGCACAAGCCCCATAGCCGTTCCGAACGATCCGCTTCCCATGACTGCTACGCGCATTACTGGTCCTTCTTTCGCTCTTGTTCTTCACGCCATTGCCTGAAGTCCAGCCGCTCGTCCGGAGCCTTCTCGCCCCGAATCTCCTCGAGCATGCCGGTGATGGTGTCGACGATTCGATTAGTAACTTCGTGTAGCACCTTATTGGTTACGGGCACGTTTTGGTAATCGGAGAGATCAACGGGGGGACCAAAGTGTGTGTGCATGGTCTTACGAGGGAATACTTTGAACTCGTTATGGTACGGACGCATGATCTCTTGCGGCCCCCATTGAGCGGCAGGAATAACCGGCGCGCCCGACGCAAGAGCGAGTTGCGCTACACCAGTTCGACCGGACATCATCCAGTAATCCTCGTCCCTAGTCATTGTGCCTTCGGGATAGATCAAGACCGTCTGGCCATCTTCGAGCGCGTCGATTGCATCGCGAATCGCATCAGTAGCGTTATCGGTTTCGCGGTAGACCGGGATCTGGTCTGCGTTATTCATGATGAAACTGAGCCCAGGCATTGTGAACAGCTTGTCCTTAGCCAGGAAATGTGGCGGCCTACCAGAATCGACAAGCGCGTGGCCGATACTCATCGGATCGAACCAGGACATATGGTTGGCAGCGATAATGACACCATCGTTGGGCGGATACTCGGCCTCAAGATATTCGGTGCCTTGTCGCTCCTGTTTGGTCATATATTGCATGAACGGGTAAGAAACAGCGACCACAGCCTTATAGGTCCAGCCATGTTTTCTACCGCGATTATCGAACCTTGACCGTTTCTTCGAATTGCCCATTCGGCAAGAATGGCACGATGAAGCGCTTCTTTTCAACCAGCCGCACCCCTCTTTGGACTGTGGTAATTCCAGTCAAAGGGCTGGATACCGCCAAGTCCCGCTTATCGACGTCCGGCAACCAAGACAGTGACACTGGAGAAGACTTCACATCAAGCTCAATCGCATCACCAAACACCGCCGATCTTGCCTTGGCGTTCGCACTTGACGTGATCTCTGCATCGGTACCGTGCCTCAAAGTTGATCAACCAGAGGTAGTGACCAGCGACGAAACCGTAGCGAACCTTGCCATCGACCGGGGTGCCTGCGCGATGCAAGAGCCTGAGTCGTGGGAGCAACACCCCAAACTTACGCACCTGTCACCACTGAACGCCGCGATCCAATTTGCCACTGATCAATTTCGAGCAATTCAAGACGAGAACGGTATGCGAGAAGGGCCTCGGCCGCCGATTGCGATCGTCACTGGCGACCTGCCGTGCTTGGACTCGAAATCACTCGCCAAAGTGCTCAAGAAAGCGTGGGCGCATGACCGGTCGTTCGTTCCCGATCACACCGGTCTTGGCACCACAATGCTGTGCATCAAGGACCCGAGCAAGACCCCGATTGACCCCCGATTCGGAGTCAACTCTGCCCAAGCCCACGAAGCCAGTGGCGCCGTTCGACTTAATCGCGTTCCCCTACGCGCCCGACTCGATGTTGA
>CAUJDH010000039.1 GCA_963169225.1 Actinomycetota bacterium | reverse complement strand
CCCATCAAACCCAACCGGTTCGGTCTACCCGCCGGAGCAAGTCAAGGCGATCGGCGAGTGGGCACTCGAACACGGCATCTGGGTTATCACCGACGAGATCTACGAGCACCTCGTGTACGGCGACGCCGAGTTCACCAGCATCCTTAAGCAAGTTCCTGAGCTTGCCGACACCTGCATCATTGTCAATGGTGTGGCCAAGACCTACGCCATGACCGGATGGCGTGTGGGCTGGGTGATCGGACCCAAAGATGTAATTGCAGCCGCCAGCCGGCTTCAGTCGCACGCAACCTCTAACGTGGCCAACGTTTCACAGGTGGCTGCTCTCGCGGCGGTATCCGGTGACCTTGCCGCAGTTGACATCATGCGTGAGGCGTTCGACCGCCGCCGCCTGACTGCGGTTGAGATGTTGAACGAGATCCCAGGCGTCGAATGCCCAACCCCTGAGGGTGCCTTCTACGCCTATCCGAGTGTGAAGGGTGTGCTGGGTAAGGAGATCCGTGGGAAGACCCCGCAGACGTCTGCAGACCTCGCCGAGTTGATCTTGGATGAAGCAGAGGTTGCCGTTGTGCCTGGTGAAGCTTTTGGAACCCCGGGCTATGTGCGTATCTCGTACGCGCTTGCTGACGCCGATCTACAAGAGGGCATCGGACGAATTGCAGCACTTTTGGGTGAAGCTAAGTAACATCGCAGGGTCGGCGGATTAGGATCCCGAGAGTTGCGATTTGAGTTTTGAGGCACTCTCGATACGTTTGCGAGCCAATGCGCGTGTTTCTTGATCTTCGCCTCGGTTCAGTTCGGTCGTTGCTGCGTCGATGATTTCTTGATTTGCGGCGAGAACGGCGACCTTCCAATTTTTGTCGAAGGTAGTGCCTGTTTGAGTCGTGAGTTCTTGGAGTTGCTGAGCATCCTTAGTTCCCGAACCATGATGGTCAGTTAATGCGTCACCAGACTCGATGAGCCGCATGCGAAGTTCTTTGGCATCAGGACCAGCGATTTTCGAAATCTCTTTTGCCGTGTCCTTGACCTTCGTGCTTGCGTCACGGGCTGGTTCTTGTGCAAGTTTCGCCAGTTTGATCAATTGGGTATCCGCACTCAAAGTGAACTGCTCGTAGTCGACGTCGGCTACCGTCCTTAGCCCGGTTTGCGATCCCGGTGCTGGCGCCATATCGCCACTGATTTCAGGTGCTGTTGGTGAGGCGTTTGATCCACAACCAGATACGAGGAGTCCCAAACAAACGGCGCCGACGGCGAGCCGGGCAGTCATGGTTGAGCGTCGTCGTGGGGTCGGAATCATTTGAAGTCCTTCTGGGAATAGTGAGTGTTACGAGCAGACTCTAGACAACATTTGTTGGCCAACACAACATCGAACATTCAACGACTAAAGCAGTGTGACGAGGCCTCGGCAACCTCTACGAAGGGAGTGAGCCGAGTATTCGATGGGGGTATCCCCACCCTTATGAGCTAGGAGCACAGAGAGTGATATCGCAACGCCAAGTTCGTCCTTTTGGCTAGCAGTATTGACCCAATTAATCGGGGTGAATCGGTTCACGACGTTGTTAGGCTCATCCCAACTAATGAGGAACTGAAATCGACCAAAAGTGTGTAGTTGATCTTTATTTATTTTGGAGGAAGCCATGAAGAATTACAGTCCGCGTTCTGTGTTCTCACGTGTTGTGTCGGTGTTCTCGGTAGGTGCGGTAGCGACTGTCGGCATGGTGAGTGCAGCTACCAGTGCTTCGGCACATGGTTCAGTGCAAGACCCTCCCTCGCGTACGTATCAGTGTCGGTTCATCGTGCCTAATTCCGAAATGTGTCAGCAAGCCTGGAACGCCAATTCGCAGTCACTTTATGACTGGATGGAGGTTAACCAAGGACAGGCCAACGGCAATCATCAAGCGGTTGTGCCTGATGGTCAATTGTGTGGTGCAGGACGCGACAAGTACTCGGCGTTCAATACCGCATCAGACAAATGGCCGGTAACGAATATGACCACTAATGCGAATGGCCACACCACGATCAAATGGGAGAACACAGCACCCCACGAGACTGCCTACAACAAGGTCTACATCACTAAGCCTGGTTTTGATGTCAAGGCTGCTCCACTCAAATGGAGTGACCTTCAACTGGTGGGAGACAGCGGCCCTCGCCCTCGAGAACAATTCACTACTGTCAATGTCACGCTGCCAGATCGCAGCGAGCGGGCGATTCTCTATTCCGTGTGGCAGCGAAGTGATTCGCCCGAGGCTTTTTATTCCTGCAGCGATGTAACTGTCAACAAGGGATCGGCGACGCCTACCCAGACTCCAACACCTACGCCCACGCCGACACCCACACCTACTCAAACTCCAACCCCAAGTCCGACGCCTACTCAGACTCCAACCCCAAGTCCGACTCAGCCGACAGGTAATGGAGTGGAACTGGATTTCAGAACTAACACAGAGTGGGGTTCAGGTCGAACGGTCGACGCGACTGTAAAAAACAACACCGGTCAGACATCATCAAACTGGGAGATCAGTGTTCCTTGGGATGGTTCAGTGAATGGATGGAACGCCACCGTTTCTAAGGACGGGAACAACCTCAAGGCAACTAACGCAAGTTGGAACGGTCAATTAACTCCGGGCGCTAATGCGAGTTACGGTTTCACTCACAACCACAGTGTCGTTCAGAAGCCCCAGACTTGCACAGCAAAATTGAATGGCGCGGCTGTGTCGTGTTCCATCAAGGGAGTTCAACCAACGACCCCCAGTCCAACTCAGACCCCAACGCCCAGTCCGACTCCTACACCGACTCCAAGCCCAACGGCTTCTCCGACAACTCCTGCCGGGCAAGTGTCTACTCAAATCACGGTTACATCTGACTGGGGTAGTGGCTACTGTGCGGATGTCAAAGTAACTACAACCAGCGCTAGCCTGATCGATTGGAGCGTTCAAGTTCCGATCAAGAAAGGCAAGCTCACAACTTTGTGGGAAGCTGAGCATCAGGTTGCCGGAAACACGATTACCGCAACTGGCAAGCCGTGGAACCAGAAGGTAAGCAAGTCGAAACCAGCTACTTTTGGTTTCTGCGCGGGCTAGCATTGTCTAACTAAGGTTCTATCGAGGCAAGGCTTCATCAGGAAGGCTACGAAAAACGGTAGGCCAGCCTTTTCAGCAGGCTGAACCTCGCGTAGACTGGAAGTCCTTGGTGGAATTCACCTGTGCGCAAGCATGTCTGCAACCGCATCCAATTCACGCGAATTGAAAGTGCGTAAGCATGTCTCAAACCGAGAGGTTTGAGACGGACGGACTCGATCAAACCGAGAGGTTCGAGGCCGAAGGCACGGTTGAATAGGGGCGATTTTCACCGGAGGGCCGTAGCTCAACTGGTAGAGCACTGGTCTCCAAAACCAGGTGTTGGGGGTTCAAGTCCCTTCGGCCCTGCGCATCAAGAACTACAGCAAGACCCAAGGGAACATCTGTTCCACCGACCTCGACGAGGAGCATTACGTGAGCGACGCTGATTCAGCGCCAGAGGAGCCGCAAGGTTCTGAGGATTCGCGTGCGGATCGCAAGGCAGCCAAGCGCGCGGCCAAGGCAGAGAAGCGTGCCACTGCTGCGAAGGACAATAAGAAGGCTGGCTTTATGGCTCGCCTTGCACTGTTCTTCCGCCAGGTCGTTGCCGAGCTCAAGAAGGTCATCTGGCCAAACAAGCGTGAGCTGGTCAATTACACGTGGGTTGTCCTTGTGTTCGTGGTGTTGATGGGTGCGTTTATCTGGGTGCTCGACTTTGTATTTGGAAAGGGCGTGCTGGCGATCTTCGGTTAACGACCGAGGCAACTAGCAGACGCAACAGACTTGAGAGACATGACTGAAATGAGCGAGGGGCACGTGACAGACGAGCAGCAACACGAAGAGGCCGCTAACGAGGCTGCTGAGGCTGAAGTTGTGGTCGAGGCTGAAGAGATCGCTGATGAAGCGACGGTCGAGGACGCAGCCGCCGACGTTGAGGTCGTCGCAGAAGCCGAGGAGATTGCCAACGAGGGCGAAATCGCTAGCGATATCGCTGATGCTGAAGCTGCGATCCAAGCCGAGGAAGCGCTGGCCGAAGCTGAAGTTGCCGACGGTGTTGCGACCGAAGAGGAAGCCGCGCTTGACGTCAAGGACGTTGTTCAGGCTGAAGAAGCCGCTGTCTTCGAGCAGGTCGACGAGGCTGCCGCTGAGGCTAATGCTTCGGATGACGCCGCCGAGGTCGAGGCTGACGAAGCCGCAGCCGACGGCGAACTTGATGCGCTTGAGCAGTTCAAGCTTGAGTTGGCCATGCAGGAGGGCGACTGGTACGTCGTTCACTCCTACGCCGGTTATGAGAACAAGGTTCGTACCAATATCGAGACCCGCGCCAAGTCCCAAGACCTCGAAGATGTGATCTTCCAGGTCGAGGTTCCGATCGAGGAAGTCATCGAGATCAAGAACGGTCAGCGTAAGAAGGTTAAGCGCAATAAGTTCCCGGGTTACGTTCTTGTCCGCATGGATATGGAGAACGAAGCAGCATGGGGCGTTGTTCGCAACACTCCAGGCGTGACCGGATTCGTTGGCAATGCACATCAGCCGATCCCGTTGACCGAAGATGAGGTCGTTCGAATCCTGGCGCCGGCACCTGAGGTCGTCACTGATGAGGAAACTGGGGAGCCGACCGGCGAGACTGTTGCCACACCGACCACCGAGATCGATGTCAACGTTGGCGATTCAGTCATGGTGATCGACGGACCGTTCGCTACCTTGAACGCCACCATCTCCGAGATCAACTTGGATGCCCAGAAGATCACCGGCCTGGTCGAGATCTTCGGTCGCGAGACCCCAGTTGAACTCAACTTCACCCAAATCCAGAAGAATTAATCACTAGAACTTCCAAGAACCAAGAAAGTTAGAAGAGGAAACACGACATGGCACCAGCAAAGAAGGTCATCGGACTGATCAAGCTTCAGATCCAAGCCGGCCAAGCGAACCCTGCACCGCCCGTTGGACCTGCACTTGGTCAGCATGGTGTCAACATCATGGAGTTCTGCAAGGCATACAACGACGCCACCGCAGAGCAGCGTGGCAACGTGATCCCAGTCGAGATCACGGTCTATGAAGATCGTTCGTTCTCGTTCATCACCAAGACTCCGCCAGCTGCCAAGCTGATCTTGAAGGCTGCCGGAATCCCCAAGGGCTCGGGCAATCCGCTTGAGAAGGTTGGCTCAATCTCCAAGGCTCAGGCTGCTGAGATCGCCGAGTCCAAGATGAAGGATCTCAACGCTAATGACATCGACGCCGCTACCAAGATCATCGAGGGCACCGCACGCTCGATGGGTATTGACGTCAAATAAGTAGGATCCGAGAATCTGGGGAAGATTACCCGGCCGTACGCCATGTAATGTTCCCCAAATCTCAAAACATTAACCAGTGGGAGGGCCGTCCCGGTTCACACCACAACGTCGGTGGTCAGCTAACAGACTGACTAAGAGCAAGACCGGCGCAACAGAAGGGAAGAAGAATGGCAAAGCAAGGTAAGGCCTACCGCAACGCAGCCGAGAAGATCGACCGCGACAAGCAGTACGCACCCGCTGAGGGAATCGCCCTCGCGAAGGAATCAAGCCCCTCCAAGTTCGACGCAACTGTCGAGGTCGCCATGCGTTTGGGCATTGACCCACGTAAGTCTGACCAGATGGTTCGCGGAACTGTGAGCCTGCCAAACGGCACAGGTACCACCAAGCGTGTCCTCGTGTTCGCAACTGGTGACAAGGCTGAAGCAGCCAAGGCTGCTGGCGCTGAGTACGTCGGTGCTGACGAACTCGTTGACAAGGTCAAGGATGGCTGGGTCGACTACGACGCAGTCGTCGCATCACCAGAACTCATGGGTAAGGTCGGCCAGCTCGGTAAGGTGCTTGGTCCCCGTGGCCTAATGCCAAACCCACGTACCGGAACCGTCACCCCCGATGTCGCCAAGGCAGTCGAGGAGATCAAGGGCGGCAAGATCGAGTTCCGCAATGACAAGCATGCCAATCTACAATTCGTGATCGGTAAAGCTTCATTCTCGGATGAGGAGCTAACTCAGAACTATGCAGCGGCGCTGGATGAAGTTCTCCGCCTAAAGCCATCGAGTGCTAAGGGCACCTACCTCAAGAAGGTTGTTGTTTCGACCACTATGGGTCCTGGCGTTCAACTGGATCCGAGCGTGACTCGCGTCAACGCGTAGCTGCGTTTACCAGAACTCACAACTTCATACAAACTTATTCTTTACAGGTAGGGCACCGAATTTCTGTTCCTGCCCTACCTGTAAAGTAGATAAAGACCAAAGACCGCTGGTTCTTGGCTGGGGAGACTTTCGGGGAATCTCAATCAAGATCAAAACCACAATTGGTGCCCGCGCAGGTGAAACTAAGATCGCAAGATCTTGCTCAGCGTCAAAGTTGAGTGTGACTAACTAAGTCCCGGTTCGCTTGTGCGACCGGGGCTTTTTGTTTGACCTAGCGAGTTTTTGGGGAACACAGACTTTAGAACACTCAAAGCTTCACAAACCTGGAAGGAACGCGATGGCCAACGCAGAAAAGACCGCCGCAGTTGCCGAGATTACCGAGCGCTTCAATAACTCGTCAGCAAGCGTGCTCACCGAGTACCGCGGCCTCACTGTTGCGCAGCTCAAAGAGCTTCGTACTCTATTGGGCGACTCAGCCAGCTACTCCGTGGTCAAGAACACTTTGACCAAGATTGCTGTCAAAGAGGCAGGCATCGAGGGATTCGATGACCTCCTGACCGGCCCAAGTGCAATCGCGTTCGTCGAGGGTGACGTCGTTGAAGCGGCCAAGGGACTCAAAAAGTTCGCCAAAGACAACCCAGCACTCGTAATCAAGGCCAGCTACGTCGACGGCCAGATCATGGATCCAAGCGACTTTGCCAAGCTTGCTGAACTCGAGTCCCGCGAGGTTCTGCTGGCCAAGCTGGCTGGTGCAATGAACGCTGCACCTTCGCAAGCTGTTGCGCTGTTCGCAGCACCACTCAACCAGGCTGCACGTTTGGTCGAGGCACTGCGCGCCAAGGTCGAGACCGAGGGCTCTGTTGGCGATGCACCCGCCGCGGAAGCCGAAGAAGCGCCAGCTGCTGAGGCCGAGGAAGCACCAGAAGCTGCCGCTGAAGAGGCACCAGCAGCCGAAGCCGACGATGCAACTGAAGCCGAAGCATCGGCTGAAGAAGCTGGCGACGAAGCACCTGCCGAAGAAACCGAATAACAACTCAATAAACACAGACCCCTGATTGGGCAGACCCAATCAGAAAAAACCGAAAAACCTTCTGGTGAATCAGCCAGAACAACTGAAAGGACGCCAAAATGGCGAAGCTCTCCACCGATGAATTGCTCGACGCATTCAAGGAAATGACCCTCCTTGAGCTCTCCGAGTTCGTCAAGCAGTTCGAAGATGAGTTCAACGTAACCGCTGCTGCTCCTGTTGCAGTTGCTGCTGCTCCTGGTGCCGCTGGTGGCGACGCAGGCGAAGCTGCTGCTGACAAGGACGAGTTCGACGTAATCCTCGAGGATGTCGGCGGAAAGAAGATCCAGGTCATCAAGGAAGTTCGTGGACTTACCAGCCTGGGTCTGGGAGAGGCAAAGGAGCTCGTCGAGAGCGCACCAAAGCCTATCCTCGAAGGTGTGAACAAAGAAGCTGCAGACGCAGCAAAGGAAGCTCTCGAAGCTGCCGGCGCGACCGTCTCGGTCAAGTAGTACAACTTTTTACGAGGGAGCCGCCGCGCGCCGCTGGCTAAGGCCTAAGCGCGCGGCAGCTCCACTCGAACATTTGGCATCCCTTTAATGAGGGACCTGCCAGTGGCAGCTTGAATTCAGTACGATAAGCTGTTATTTGCGCAGCTTGCCGCCATTTCATTCATTGCCATTTACTTGGGTTAGTTGGGGATAAAAACCAGATTGACGTGCCTGTCAGTCTGACCTGCCCGGGTAAAGGTGAGTTTTTTGGGGCTTGTGCGCAATTCCGCACCTGATCCGCGACAGTTCGGAAGGACCTCTGTTGGCCGCCTCGCGCAGTACCGTAACACCAGCCCAGCCCATTTCACCTCGAGTCAGCTTTGCAAAGATCCGTGAACCCCTTGAGGTTCCAGATCTTCTTGCCCTGCAAACGGCTTCGTTCGACACCCTCCTCGGAAACGAGATCTGGGAAGAGCGGATCCAAGCAGCAATTGATGCCGGCGATCGTGATGTACCTACGATCTCGGGACTCGAAGAGATCTTCGAAGAGATTAGTCCAATTGAGGACTTCAACGAGACCATGTCTCTCTCGTTCAAGGATCACCGCTTCGAGCCACCCAAGGCGACCGAAGAGCAATGCCGCGAGAAGGACCTAACCTACGCAGCACCGCTGTTCGTGACCGCCGAGTTCATGAACAACGAGACTGGCGAGATCAAGTCCCAGACCGTGTTCATGGGTGACTTCCCGCTTATGACGAGCAAGGGCACGTTCATCATCAACGGCACCGAGCGTGTCGTCGTGTCCCAGTTGGTTCGCTCGCCAGGTGTGTACTTCGAGTCAGCGATCGACAAGACCAGCGACAAGGACATCTTCACCGCCAAGGTGATCCCGTCCCGTGGCGCATGGCTCGAGTTCGAAATCGACAAGAAGGACCTCGTCTCGGTTCGTGTTGACCGTAAGCGTAAGCAGCCGGCCACCGTGTTCCTCAAGGCTCTCGGTTTCTCCGAAGCTGACATCCTCAAGCGGTTGGGTGACTTCGAGTCGATCCGCAACACCCTTGAGAAGGATTCGAACGAAGATCAAGATCAGGCACTTGTTGACCTGTACCGCAAGCTTCGCCCAGGTGAGCCACCGTCGCGTGACGCCAGCGAGACCTTGATCAACAACTACTACTTCAACCCGAAGCGCTACGACCTGGCCAAGGTCGGTCGTTACAAGATCGATCGCAAACTTGGTCTCGAGACTGACCTCTCGGTCAAGACTCTGACCAAGGACGACATCATGGCGACGGTCGAGTACCTGTGCCGCCTGCATGATGGTCAAACCGAAGCCAAGAGCGCACGCGGTGAGATCCCGATCCTGACTGACGATATCGACCACTTCGGTAACCGTCGTCTACGTACTGTAGGCGAGCTCATCCAGAACCAGTTGCGTACCGGCCTTAGCCGTATGGAGCGTGTGGTCAAGGAGCGCATGACGACTCAGGACGTCGAGGCAATCACGCCGCAGTCCTTGATCAACATCCGTCCGGTTGTTGCCAGCCTCAAGGAGTTCTTCGGAACTTCGCAGCTGTCGCAGTTCATGGATCAGACCAACCCGCTTGCCGGTCTGACACACAAGCGTCGTCTGTCGGCGCTTGGCCCAGGTGGTTTGAGTCGCGAGCGTGCCGGCATGGAAGTTCGCGACGTTCACCCGTCTCACTACGGCCGTATGTGCCCGATTGAGACTCCTGAAGGTCCGAACATTGGTCTGATCGGTTCGTTGTCGGCATACGCCCGCGTGAACCCATTCGGCTTCATCGAGACCCCGTACCGCGTCGTCAAGAACGGCAAGGTGACCGACAAGGTCGACTACCTCACCGCTGACGAGGAGGATCGTTACGTCAAGGCGCAGGCGAACTCCGAGTTGGACGACAAGGGCAACCTGGTCGGTCCGCGCGTACTCGTTCGCTTGTCCGCAGGTGACATCGACTACGTCGCTCCAGAGGATGTTCAGTACATGGACGTTTCCCCGCGCCAGATGGTGTCGGTCGGTACGGCCATGATCCCGTTCCTCGAGCATGACGATGCGAACCGTGCACTCATGGGTGCCAACATGCAGCGCCAGTCGGTGCCGTTGATCACCACGGATGCTCCGCTCGTTGGTACCGGCATGGAGTACCGCGCCGCTGCTGACGCCGGTGACGTGATCTTGTCCAACCAAGATGCGACGGTCGACGCGGTTAGCGCCGATGCGATCGACGTGACCAACGCTGACGGAACGCAAGAGACTTACCGGGTACGTAAGTTCATGCGCTCGAACCACTCGACCTCGTTCAACCAGCGCCCGCTGGTCAAGGCGGGTCAGCAGGTCAAGGCTGGCGAAGTCATCGCCGACGGTCCTTGCACCGATCAAGGTGACCTTGCACTCGGTCGTAACCTGCTCGTGGCGTTCATGTCATGGGAAGGCCACAACTACGAGGACGCAATCATCCTCAACCAGCGTCTTGTCGAGGAGGACGTCCTGACGTCGATCCACATCGACGAGCACGAGGTGGACGCCCGCGACACCAAGTTGGGTCCTGAGGAGATCACCCGCGATATTCCTAACGTTTCCCCGGAGGTCCTTGCTGATCTCGATGAGCGTGGAATCATTCGCATCGGTGCCGAGGTTGTCCCTGGCGACATCCTGGTCGGAAAGGTCACACCAAAGGGTGAGACTGAGCTGACTCCAGAAGAGCGCCTGCTTCGTGCAATCTTCGGTGAGAAGTCGCGCGAAGTTCGTGACACCTCGCTCAAGGTTCCGCACGGTGACGGTGGAATCGTGATCGGAGTTCGTGTGTTCGACCGCGAAGAGGGCGACGAGCTCGCTCCGGGTGTGAACCGCGAGGTCCGTGTCTACATCGCTCAGAAGCGCAAGATCAGCCAGGGCGATAAGCTTGCTGGTCGCCACGGAAACAAGGGTGTTATCTCAAAGATCCTTCCATCCGAGGACATGCCGTTCATGGCTGACGGAACTCCGGTCGACATCATCCTGAATCCGCTTGGTGTTCCGGGACGTATGAACGTCGGCCAGGTTCTTGAGACTCACCTCGGTTGGATCGCCAGCCAAGGTTGGGAGATCGAGGGTGAGCCTGAGTGGGCCAAGCACTTCGACAAGAAGGTGCGTTCGGTTGAGCCGTGGACCAAGGTTGCAACCCCAGTGTTCGATGGTGCTGAGGAAGACGAGTTGACCGGACTGATGTCCTCGACCCGTCCGACTAAGGACGGCATCCAACGCGTGGGTGGTGACGGTAAGGCACGTCTGATCGATGGTCGCTCCGGTGAACCGTTCCCAGACCCAGTGTCGGTCGGTTACATGTACATCTTGAAGCTTCACCACTTGGTGGATGACAAGATTCACGCTCGCTCGACTGGTCCGTACTCGATGATCACCCAGCAGCCGCTCGGTGGT
>CAUJDH010000038.1 GCA_963169225.1 Actinomycetota bacterium | reverse complement strand
GCTGGAACCGCTCCACCGATGTAGAACTTGCCGTCGTTCTGCGGGTAGACGCCGACGTGGTCGCGGCGGTCATCGGGGATCGGATCTGGCGCAGGTCCGTCAACGAGTGGTCGTTTGAGGTACTCGGTCTCGAGCACCTCGCGGAACTTCTCGGTGCCCCAGTCGGCGACGAGGAATTTGAGGCGAGCGCGGGTACGCATGCGTCGGTATCCGTAGTCGCGGAAGATGCTGACCACGCCTTGCCACACATCTGGAACGTCCTCGAGTGGAATCCAGGCACCGAGGCGCTGGGCGAGCATCGGGTTGGTCGACAGACCGCCGCCGACCCAAAGGTCGAATCCGGGGCCGTGTTTTGGATGAACAACACCAATGAACGAGACACAGTTGATCTCATGGGCGACATCTTGACGTGGTGAACCCGAAATCGCAGTCTTGAACTTGCGTGGAAGGTTGGAGTAGGCGGGATCGCCGATATAGCGCTTGACGATCTCTTCGATCGCGGGAGTTCCGTCAATAATCTCATCAGCGGCTACACCAGCTACTGGTGAGCCGAGGATTACACGAGGAGTGTCACCGCATGCCTCTGTAGTGCCCAGACCAACGGCAGCTAGGCGGTCCCAGATTTCGGGGACGTCCTCGACGCGAATCCAGTGGATCTGAATGTTCTGACGGTCGGTGATGTCGGCGGTATTGCGGCCGAACTCTTTGGAGATTTGCGCGATCGTCTCAAGCTGGGCTAGTGACAGGCGACCGCCGTCGCTGCGGACGCGCATCATGAAGTATTTGTCATCGAGCTCTTCGGGCTCGAGTGTTGCGGTGCGGCCGCCGTCGATCCCCGGAGCGCGCTGGGTGTATAGGCCCCACCAGCGGAATCGACCGCGTAGGTCGCCTGGATCGATGCTGTCGAATCCGGCCTTGGAGTAGATGTTGATGATTCGGTCCCGGACGTTGAGCCCGTTGTCGTCTTTCTTGGTGCGCTCATTCGGATTCAGTGGCTCGACGTGGCCGAGTGCCCACTGGCCCATGCCTTTGGGGCGACGTGGGGCGCGATTGGCTGCGCCGGCGGCGTTACGAGGCGCGGTTCGAACATTGGCTTCTCTGTCGGGAGGAGTCACTTGGTTGTAGTCCTTGAGTTGTCGTGCAAATGGGCGAGGGTTGCGGATTGTTCCGCGGTTCAACTGAGGTTGAGGGGGTTTAGATCTTCTGGCTGTCGGTATCTTGGGGCCCAGGTCTGGTCGACCGTTAAGAGCGCGCTCCAGGGCGGAAGGCAGAAGACTAGAAACACAGACACATGGCGCTAGACACACGACCAAGGTCGACGTGTCGACGTGAAATGAGTCGACTCGTCGTGAGGGTTAGCGGTGTCAAAGGCACCCGTTAATCCTGCCACATGAAAGATAGAATGTGAACGGTGGCATAGAGTCTTTGCTAAAGCATTTCCATGATCTTGATCATTTAAAGTCGTCGTCACATCATCCGTACCCAAGTAATAGTGCCGAAAGGGAACACGTGTCTACTACCGAGCCTGGATCCGAGCCCACCAATGTGGATGCAGCAGGCAAGTCAACAGGTGGCGAGCTTCCCGAGCAGGAGCGCTTTCGCCGTCAAAAACTGGACCAGATGAGAGCTGCTGGCCTGGATCCATACACCACAACGTTCAGTCCTGACCGGTCAATTGACTCGATTAAATCCGAATTCGGCGGACTCGAGGCAGATGCGCGTACAGGTGTTACGGTCAAAGTAGCCGGTCGCGTGATGCTCAATCGTGTGACCGGCAAACTCGTATTCGCCCAAGTTCAAGACTGGTCGGGGCGGATGCAGGTCATGATCTCGTTGGCGGAGGCAGGCGAGGAGGCATTGGCGAACTGGAAGAGCTTTGTTGACCTCGGTGACCAAGTAGGAGTCGAGGGCGAGGTTATTACGTCCAAGCGTGGCGAACTATCGGTAATGGCCAAGAGCTTTGTGATGACCTCAAAATGTTTGGTGCCACTACCTGACCAGCATTACGGATTCAACGATCCTGAAGCTCGAGTTCGCCAACGGTATGTGGACCTGATCGTCAACCAGGACTCGCGAGACATCCTTAGTCAGCGGGCAGCCATGGTTCGCACTATCCGTGAATATCTCTGGAACCGAGGCTTTGATGAAGTTGAGACTCCGGTCTTGCAGCCGATTCATGGTGGAGCTAATGCGCGTCCGTTTGAGACCCATATCAATGCATATGACCTAGATATTTATCTGAGAATCGCCACTGAGTTACACCTGAAAAGGTTGCTGGTTGGCGGTGCCGAGAAGGTGTTCGAGATTGGCCGGATCTTCCGCAACGAAGGCGCCGATTCCACTCACAATCCCGAGTTCACGAGCATCGAGATTTACGAGGCCTATGGCAACTACGAGACGATGAGGGTTCTGACACAAGACCTGATTCAGGCGGCGGCCGAGGCCGTTCATGGCCAGCAGGTTGTGCGTCGTCCGCTTGTGGTTGATTCTGATGCTGCAAGTGAGGCTGATGAAGAGCCCCAATTTGAGCTCGTCAATATTTCAGGCGAATGGCCAGTTGTGCCGATGTTTACCGCTATTTCGCAGAAGCTCGGCCAAGAGATTACGGTTCACACCCCGCTTGAGACGCTCCGCGAACTCGCTGCAAAGGTCGAGGTCGCGCTCGACCCTGCGTGGGATGCGGGACATGTTGCACTTGAACTTTATGAGCAGCTGGTGGAGGAGACCACGACCACTCCAGTGTTCTATACCGACTTCCCAACTGCGGTGTCGCCGCTTACCAGGGCAAAGCCAGACGAGCCTTTGCTCGCTGAGCGCTGGGATTTGGTGGCATGGGGTGCCGAGATCGGAACCGCCTACACCGAGTTGACGGACCCGCTTGACCAACGCGAGCGCTTGACTGCGCAGTCACTTTTGGCCGCGGCAGGTGACGAAGAGGCGATGGAACTTGACGACGACTTCCTCAGGTCGCTGGAGTACGGCATGCCGCCAGCTGGTGGACAGGGGATGGGAATCGATCGTTTGATTATGTTGCTCACGGGCAAGAACATTCGCGAGACGGTGTTGTTCCCGTTGGTTAAGCCGGATAACGCGTAGGGTCTTCACATGGCTTTTCAAGTTCTGTCGGCGCCCACCGAAGCGACCATCGATCGCGAATTAATCCAGCAGCTTGGTGGTGAATTCGCTAACTACATTGACTCGGATTCGTCTGCTCCATTTATGACCGCTTTGCGTGGGGTTCTAGAGTTGCCGGTGCACGATACGCAGATTCTCAATGTGAGCTTGGGCTTGTCCAATGTTGTGGCACTACTGGGCATGACATTGGCCGAAGGTGAAGAAGGTGCGGCAGAGCTGGTTCGCGGCAAGATTGCGGACACTGCGTTCCAGGCCTTCCCCGAGCTGTTGGCGGTCAATCCGGTGGCAAAGCAGACAGCTGAGTCCCTCATTTGCCGGGCATATGGACAGAGCGACGGGATGCCGGAGATTGTGGACGGGCCGTCACTAGCTGTAATCGCCGCCTATGGTGATACTGCAATCATGATGAGTGACGAGCTCGGTCTTCCCAGGCCTGTTCTCGCGGCCGCTATTGGTCAAGCTGCACGAGAGATGTAAAAACCCGACAAAAGGGACATCAATTGATTCTTGAGTAGCGTGATTCACTTAAGCCTCCTGGTTCGTTCGGATTAGGCTCGGTATAATAGAACGTATGAGTTTTATTCCTCAGAACCCTGTTTCGACAACGGAGAGTGACGATTCTGCTGTTTGTGAACCTAAGCGCTCTCGTGTAGGTGTCAAATGGTTAGTCGGAATTGCTGGCGTGTCAACTGCCGCTGCTGCGCTGATCGTAACTTCAGTTGCTTCAACTTCCGCCGAGGCTCCAGTTCTCGCCGATGATGCGCATGTCGTTCAAGCGGCAAACAAGGTCGAGAAGAAGCCTGCCGCTAAGACAAAGGCAACTAAGAAGGCCGATGACTATAACTCCGAGACCCAGTCAGATCCGGTCTATTACCAGCCAGTGCGCCAGAGCAACCCCGTCACAACGACTAGTGACAGCAAACAGTCTGCACAAGAACCCAAATACGGCAAGAATGCTGATGCCGACGCCAAGGTTCCCTCCAAGGCTAAGAAGCCAAGCTCAAAGCAGAACATGACCGAGGGCAAGCCTCCAGCGGGTGTTCCCATCGAGGGACCCATCAATCACGCCGAATAAGCGCAGATAGACCACAAGATAGTAGCCGTTGACCATGAGTCAACGGCTACTCTTAGTGTCAGAACTTGTTGATCTCTTGACAAATTTCGATTCAGACACGCGGCGGATTCGCACGACAAATGGGTTACAGCCGATCTAGTCTCATGAATAGCTGTGCATTTGCCGTGCCTTGAAACCCATTCAGGTACGCCGCAAGAGCACCCACTCGTTCCTAATAAGAAAGTTGTTGCGTGTGATTCAGTTTCAAGATGTCACCAAGAGTTATAAGCGGGGAGGCTCGCCGGCTCTTAACGATGTCAGTGTTGAGATCCAAGATGGCGAACTCGTGTTCCTAGTCGGTCCGTCCGGTTCGGGCAAGTCAACCTTCCTCAGGATGCTTCTTCGAGAGACCCGACCATCTTCTGGAACCGTGACGGTCAATGGCATCAACTTGGCTAAGCTGCGTAACCGCAAGGTGTCCAAGTATCGCCGCACCGTTGGCGCCGTGTTCCAGGACTTCCGTTTGCTCAGCGACAAATCCGTCGAACGCAATATTGGATTCGCGCTCGAGGTTATTGGAACTCCGCGCAAACAGGTTAAGACTCGGGTTGCTGAGGCACTCGAACTCGTCGGTCTAGAGGATCTGGCCAAGCGCAAGCCCGACCAACTCTCCGGTGGTGAGCAACAACGCGTAGCTATTGCTCGCGCGTTCGTGAACCATCCTTCGATTTTGATTGCTGATGAGCCCACCGGAAACTTGGACCCGGCAACGTCACAGGACATCATGAAACTTCTCACGACCATTAACGAAAAAGACACGACCGTGATCATCGCGACGCACGATGCGGGGATCGTCGACCAGATGCAGCGCCGCGTTATCGAGTTGGAAAATGGAGACTTGATTCGCGACGAAGCGGTTGGTAGCTACCAGGTTGGCGGTGATTCCCGATGAGGAGACTGGGACTAGCTTTCCGCGAGGTCGGCCACGACTACCGTCGCAACATCACGATGACGATTGCAACGATCCTCACGATCGCTGTGTCGCTCACCCTGTTTGGAACGGGCCTTATGGTTCGTTCGCAAGTCAACGCTATGAAGGACTACTGGTATGACCGTGTTGAGGTCTCGGTGTTCTTGTGTGGCAAATCTTCTGACACGAGCATCTGCCCCGACGGTGCGGTGACTGCCGCTCAACGCAAGGCTGTCGAGGCCAAGCTAAACGCGCTCAAGCCAACTGTCGAAGAGGTGTATTACGAATCGAGTGCCGAGGCGTATCAACGCTTCAAGGAGCAGTTCCGTGAGTCACCGATTCTTGAAAACGTGACGCAGGATTCGCTACCCGAATCGTTCCGCGTCAAGCTGCAGAACCCTGAGGACTACCAAGTGGTTGCCAATGCGGTTGTCAGCTCGCCTGGTGTCGAGTCAGTCCAAGATCAACGCAAGTTGCTCGACAAGTTCTTCAGTATCCTCGGCGGCCTACAAGCAGGTGCCTTGGGTATTGCGATCGCCATGCTCGTGGTCACAGTCTTGTTGGTGGCCAACACGATGCGCGTAGCTGCCTACAGCCGCAGGCGCGAGATCGGGATTATGAAGCTGGTGGGAGCAAGTAACGGTTATATTCGGTTCCCATTTGTTCTTGAGGCTGTATGTTCGGCGGTGATCGGTGGTGTGATCGCTGTGGTCTTGATAGGGGTTGAGAAGTGGTACCTCGTCGATCAAGTACTGAAACCTGCGTTCAAGTTCACATCGTTTATTACGTGGAACACGACCTACACGATCATGATCATCACGTTCCTGGTCGGTGTGGTGCTGTCCGCCGTAGCCGCCTACTTCGCGGTTCGAAGATTCCTCAAGGTGTAGCAGCCCTGAGAGCGAGAAAGTCAGTTTCAACCAAGCTCTACAAAGTGCCGAAGGAGAAACGATGAAACCGAAAGCAATCAAGCTAACGGTTGGACTCGCCAGTTCATGCGCGTTGGTTGTGTCGCCGACCTTGGTTGGCAACGCAATGTCGCCAACCGCGCTCAACGTTCCTAGCCAGTCGTTTGACGACAAGCTGGATGCTGCCTCATCCAAGCTATCTAGCGCTAGCAAAAAGGTTCGCGCTGCCAAGTTGGTGTTAGAGGAGACCAATAAGAAGCTGCCTGAGGCTAAAGCGAAGGTAGCCAAGGCACAGGCCGCTTATAAAGCGGCGCAGCAACGAACTGCTGCTGCGCAAGCCAAGGTCAAGAAGGCTGAAGCCGAGACTGCTAAGGCTGAGGCGGAGATCGAGAGAGTCAAGGGCGAGATCCAGAAGCTACGAGAACAAGTCGGCATTCTCGCTCGTGCCGTGTACGTCAACGGTGGTAATTGGCAAGAACTCGAAATGCTACTTGAGGCTTCGACCCCTTCCGAATTTGCTGAGCGGTTGGTGAGTTACCGCCGAGT
>CAUJDH010000037.1 GCA_963169225.1 Actinomycetota bacterium | reverse complement strand
CCCGGGCGTGCTGATCCTCGCCGCCCTCGTCGCGATCATCGGGTCGCTGCTCGGCGACCCGGAGCTGTGGATCACCCGCGCCCTCGTCGTGCTCGTGGCGGCATCTCCCTGCGCGCTGGCAATCTCGGTGCCGCTGACCGTGGTGGCCGCGATCGGGTCGGCGAGCAAGTTCGGCGTGATCATCAAGTCCGGGGCCGTGTTCGAACGGTTCGGCGTGATCCGCCACGTCGCCGTCGACAAGACCGGCACCCTGACCCGCAACGAGCCCGCCGTCACCGCCGTCCTCACCGCCGAGGGCGTGACCGAGAAGCAGGCGCTGGCCTGGGCCGCCGCGCTCGAGCAGCACAGCACCCACCCCCTTGCGGCCGCGATCACCGCCGCGGCCCCCGGGGCCCCCGCGGCTGACGGTGTGACCGAGCAGGCCGGGCACGGCATCGAGGGAACCCTCGACGGTGCGCGGATCACGGTCGGCAGCCCGCGCTGGCTCGACGCCGGGACGCTCGGCGAGCAGGTTGCTGGGCTGGAGGAGCAGGGCATGACGGTCGTGATCGTGCACCGCGACGGCACGCCGGTCGCCGCGATTGGCGTCCGCGACGAGCTGCGTCCCGAGGTCCCCGAGGTCGTCCGCACCCTCGCCGCACAGGGCATCGGGGTCACCATGCTCACCGGCGACAATGCTCGCACCGCCCGCGCCCTCGCCGCCCAAGCCGGGATCGGCGACGTGCGTGCCGAGCTGCGCCCGGAGGACAAGGCCGCCGCGATCGCAGAACTCGGCGAGAAGGGGGCTGTGGCGATGATCGGCGACGGCATCAACGACGCTCCCGCCCTCGCCGCTGCCGACATCGGCATCGCGATGGGCGCGACCGGCTCGGATGCCGCGATTGAGTCCGCCGACGTCGCGTTCACCGGCCACGACCTGCGCCTGCTGCCGCGTGCGTTCGACCACGCCCGCCGCGGACGGCACATCATCAACCAGAACATCATCCTTTCGCTGCTGATCATCACCGCCCTGCTCCCGCTCGCCCTCTTCGGCGTCCTGGGGCTCGCGGCCGTGGTGCTCGTGCACGAGATCGCCGAGGTCGTCGTGATCCTCAACGGCCTGCGGGCTGCCCGGACCCGGAAGAGCGCCGCGTGACTGCGCAGGACGCCGTTGTCGTCGAGTCGACGGGCGGGGCATCCACGAGGAGCAGGCAGGCGCTCGTCGTCGCCCTCGTCGTCCCGGCGCTCGCTCTGGCGATCGATCAAGGCTCGAAGGTCCTCGCCGCGGCGCAGCTGACCCAGGGCGAGCGGATCCCGCTGGTCGGCGACCTGTTCGGGCTGTCGCTGGTCTACAACCCCGGAGCCGCGTTCTCGATCGGTTCCGGGGCCACCTGGATCTTCACGATCAGCGGCCTCCTCGCCGCCGTGGCGGTGGTCGTGTTTGCCGCACGGATGCGCGGGGCGCGGTGGGGCGTCGCGCTGGGGCTGGTCCTCGGCGGCGCGGTCGGCAACCTCGTCGACCGGCTCGTGAACTCGCCCGCGTTCGGGCAGGGGCACGTCACGGACTTCCTCGCCTACGGCGACCTGTTCGTCGGGAACGTCGCCGACGTCTTCGTCGTCGCCGGTGTCGGCCTGGTATGTCTGAACCTCCTCACGCAGACCCCTCGCACGACAGCTGAGGGTGAACGAACGGAAGAAGCTTCATGAAGGTGGAACTGCTGCACATCGCCGACTGCCCGAACACGGGAATCGCCGAAGCCAACGCACGGGCAGCGCTGGACGCTCTCGGACTCGGGGCCGTGCCTGTCGAGCTGGTGACGATCGGGACCGAGGCCGAAGCGGCGAACACTGGGTTCGGAGGCTCGCCTACGATTCTCGTCGACGGCATCGACCTGTTCCCGACAACACTCGTTCACTCACTGGCGTGCCGTGTCTATGTGGCTGAGAACGGTTTCGCCGGCGCACCGGCGGCAACACAGATCGATGAGGCGTTGCGCGACCGCATGCAAGGCGGCGAGAGCGACCGATAAGGCGAGTGTTGCAACCGCGACATGCGCTACGAGAACCCCCTCTATATGGCTGAAGATGCTGGAGCCGCCGATCTTATTTCCGACGGTCGCCTTCAGCTTGGTATCAGCCGTGGTTCACCGGAGCAAGTGATTGAGGGCTACAAATACTTCGGCTACTCCCCTCGCGAAGGCGAGGACGATGCCGCGATGGCGAGGCGCAACACTGAGGTCTTCCTTGAGGTGATCCAAGGCAAAGGCTTTGCCACTCCAAACCCACGCCCGATGTTCCCGAATCCACCAGGGCTCCTAAGAGTCGAGCCATACTCCGAGGGTTTGCGTGACCGGATCTGGTGGGGTGCCGGATCGGACGCAACTGCTGTCTGGACGGGAAAAATGGGTATGAACTTGATGAGTTCAACCCTCAAGTTTGACGAAACCGGCGAGCCATTACACATCCAACAACGTAAGCAAATCGAAGCATTCCGTGAGGCTTGGATCGAGGCAGGCCACCAGCGCGAACCTCGAGTCTCGGTAAGCCGCTCGATCTTTGCTATAACTAACGACCTTGACCGCTCCTACTTTGGTCTCGACCGAAACTCAACCGACCAGTTCGGCAATATCGACGAGAACACCCGTGCCGTGTTCGGCCGCTCATATGCAGCCGAACCGGACGAGTTAATTCGTGAACTTGCCAAGGACGAGGCCATTGCCGCCTCAGACTCATTGCTGCTGACGATCCCCAATCAACTGGGTGTTGACTATTGCGCCCATGTGATGGAAGCGATCCTCACCGAGGTCGCCCCCGCCCTTGGCTGGCGTTAGTCGGACTCTTCGGCGAGGATTGCGAACAGCGCTCGCCTAGTTCGAGCTAGTTCTTTGGCAGCAGCCTCACGCTGTGAATCGCTGGCGAACCGGAAGTTGATCATCACATCTCTAATCGCGTGTAGCTCGTTACGTAGAGCTTTACCGCTACTCGATGAAGCAGGGTGCGACTGCCAGACACGGTTGATCTCTTCTTTGTTCTCATTGACATAGGTTCGCCCGTCGTCGGTAAGTTGAAACTCCCCGCGATTGGATTCTCCGTCAGCACTTGCTTCAACCACCGACTGCTCGACAAGTCCTTCATCGGTCAGAAGTTCGAGAGTTGGATAGATACTTCCCGGACTGGGCTTCCATGCATCGTCAGTGCGCTCCGCGATTGCTTGAATAATTCCGTAGCCATTCGACGGAGCAGCTTCCAAGACCGACAGGATTGCGAGCCTAGCGTCGCCGCGACGTGCTCGCTGCGGGCGACCACCTGGACCGCGCCCCCTACCTCGCCCACCCGGTCCACGACCGCGACCACGTGGACCGCCTTTGTGTCCGGATCCGCCGCGCATCTCGTCGGATCCATGTCCATGTCGACGTTTGCGTTCAAATCGCCCCTCAAAATCTGAGCCTCCCGCAGTCATCTGTTCGCGCATGGCTTCAAAGTTTGCATAATTTTCTTGGTTGTTAAATCGTGAGCGTTTCATGATCACGACCTCCTTACATTTCATTACTTTTCAATGTGAATCGAAGTCTTTCTTCATTTCACGATATGTTAGCGATATATCACTATCACATAAATAACGATATATCGCTAACTTGGATAATGCAAGTCTGTATTCAGAAAACTTTCTCGGTCGCTAACAATCCCCCACCAAAGACCCAGAAATGACGCCCTCAATGAGCGCTGGCGCACAAATGTTGGCACGGTATAGGCATGGCAAAAACCCGCACAGCCACAGTCTTCGCCTGTCTCGCCGTCGGAATCGTGGCACTAATCGCCGGATTCGTGGTCTTGCAGATCATCGAATCTGTCTTGGACTGGCTATGGTTCTCGATCGCACCAGGTCTGAGCACTCCCTTGATGTGGATCTTCGTACTGGCCCTACCCGTTATCGCCGGCACCTTGGTAGCGATGATCCGCAAGGCTGGTAACGACGGGCACAACCCGTTAACTGGTATTGCAATGTCTCCTGTCGAACCTGCGGACTATCCAAGCATCATCGGTGGAATCGCTATTACTTTGATAGGTGGTCTTGTGCTTGGCCCAGAGGCAGCCATGGTGTGCACGGGTGCCGCAGTCGGCGCATTCCTGGGTTCTCGGATAGGTCTTGATGTCAAAACTCGAACTATTGCTGGTATCGCGGGTTCTGTAATAGCGCTGTTCATCAAGCCGATCTTGCATGGCAATTTCGATGTCGCCAGCGACTACCAATTCCGATTTATTGATCTCATCGGAGCTGCGTTTGTCGGTGTCCTCACTGGCCTCTTAATTTGGTGCGTTCGGTGGCTGGCCATCCGCATCGGCGAACATCCCTTGTTCGTAAATCCAAATGTGCTGGCAACCGCAGTCGTAGGCCTACTCGTCGGCCTACTCGCGATGATCTACCACTCGACCACAGGGCACAGCGTCGCACTGGTAATGACCAGCGGCGAAAGTAACGTCAAACATTTGCTAGCCATCGGAAGTGTCGGAGGCATTCTGCTGACTATGGCGTTCAAATGGGTCGGATACGCGCTCAGCATGGGTGGCGGATTCCGCGGCGGCCCCTACTTTCCTGCGATCTTCCTAGGCGCTGGAGTTGGCGGCATCGTCACACTCATTGCACCCGACATCGCCCATGCTGGCGCGGCCGCAGGGATCACAGCAGCGGTCGTGTATCTCGCTCACCCAAAGTGGACCATTGTCGTTGCCTTCTCAATTATCATGGGTCTCATCGCCGGTGGGTTTGCGACAATTCCGATCGCTATCGTTGCTGGTTTCTTTGCCAAATTTGTTCCCGAGCAGAAGCCCAATACCCATCCACAAGAAGACCCTGAACCCAAGTCCACAGTTCCCTCTGCCACGAACTAGTAGTTCAGGAGTTGTCTAGCCTCGGCGAACAAGACAAACAACTATTAGTCTTGAGTCGTGATCAAGAAGCCGTCCAGCGAAACTTCCACTAACGGCACAGTCGCCAAACGCACCGGCTTACCACTGCTCACCCTGGGCGCACTGGGGATCGTGTTCGGAGATATTGGCACGAGTCCGCTCTATGCCTTTAGCGAGATATTTGGAAACTCACATTCGATTCCCGTCAATGAATCACGGGTCATGGGTGCAGCTTCCCTCGTGTTCTGGACGCTAACCATGATCGTCTCGGTCAAATACGTTCTCGTTGTCATGCGCGCCGACAACAAAGGCGAGGGCGGGATTATGGCCCTAGCCTCGCTCGCGGCGGGACCCAAGTTCCACATCGCCAAAGCCAAGAACTGGATACTAACGGCCGGAATCCTCGGTGCCGCACTGTTTTACGGCGACGGCATGATCACACCAGCTGTGTCGGTTCTATCCGCTGTCGAAGGGCTCGAGCTGGTAAACCCTTCGTTTGGAAATTGGGTCGTACCCATCGCCGTCGTGATCCTGCTTATTTTGTTCATGGTGCAGCGGTTCGGCACTCACATAATCGGCAAGGCTTTCGGGCCTGTCATGTTGGTGTGGTTCGTGGCGATCGGATTACTCGGGCTGGTCAGCGTCATCGGCAACCCAGAAGTCATTCAAGCGATCAACCCAATGCATGCGGTCAACTTCTTCCTGGGTGAAACGTGGATCGCCTTTCTCGCCCTAGGATCCGTCGTCCTGTGTGTGACTGGCGCCGAGGCACTTTATGCAGATATGGGTCAGTTCGGAGCTAAACCGATTCGGATCTCGTGGTTTGCCATTGCTGTTCCCGCCTTGTACCTCAACTACTTTGGTCAAGCGGCACTTGCGATCCGCAATCCGGAAGCCGTCGATAGTTCGTTCTACAGCCTCGTGCCAGCCAGCATGCAATTGATCATGGTGATCTTGGCAACCGTGGCTACGGTAATCGCCTCACAAGCCGTGATCTCGGGAGCCTTCTCGATGACCCGTCAGGCGATTCACCTGGGCTACCTACCCAAGCTCCAGATCCGCCACACCTCAGATACCGAGCGCGGCCAGGTCTATATTCCTGCAGTGAACTGGGCACTCATGGTGTTTGTGATCGGGCTCGTAGTGGCATTCCGCGACTCGTCGAACCTCTCGTCGGCGTATGGAATAGCTGTGACTGCCACATTCGTCGTCACCACAACTCTGATAACGGTGGTCGCAATCAAGCGCTGGAAGCTCAGCCTGTGGATCGTGATTCCGATGTCCACAGTGTTCCTCGTGATCGACCTCGCGTTCTTCGCTTCCAACCTCACCAAATTTGGTCATGGTGGATGGTTCCCGATCTTGATTGCCGGAATCATCTTTGTCTTGCTAGGGACATGGGCCAAAGGAAACCGTCTCCTTCGCAAAGCAATCGCATCCAAGAATCCGTCGCTTCAAGATTTCGCTCACCAAGTCGAAGTACAGAATCTACCCACAACTCCCACCACCGAGGTATTCATCACCCAATTCGAAGTGGCCACGCCTCCGGCGCTGGTGGAACAAGTCGCCAAAATGAGCAGCGTGGCTGGCAACAGCATCATCCTGACAGTGAAGACCGCTAACCGTCCGTGGATGCCACGAGAGAATCGACTTGAAGTCTCACAGCTTTCACCGCACTTCACACAGGTCATAGTCACCTACGGATTCATGGACAAGGTGGATCTCGCCGATGACTTGACACTGATGGACGAATTGGGCGTAACCGTGGACCCAAGTACCACGACTTGGGTTGTTTTTGTACCAGCGATCAAACCTGGCAAAAGCAAACTTATGCCAAGACCACAACAAATCTTGTTCGACTATCTCTCGCGCCTCGCTCCGAACCAGGAGTTCTACTGGAACACTCCGCGCGCTCAAACAGTGCAGCTGGGCAACGTGATCAACCTGGATGATGCAAAGAACTACAAACCTCGCTCACGTAGCTAAGGCCCCACAATCCGAATAACCCGCGGACTAAAGACCGCGATGCTCCTCATCCGATTCTGGGTAGTTGTAGGTCAAACGCGATAGCCAACAGCCGCACGCCAAAGCATGCCGCGAATCCCAACAAAATCGCAAGCTTGGTATTTCCTGTGATTTTGATAGTCAAGCCCACTACGAAGCCGCCCAATAACGCGGCAGTGCCGTAGACACTCTCGCTAAAAACATATGGCGTGCGGTTCAGCAATAGGTCGCGGATCACTCCACCACCGGTCGCAGTGATTGCACCCAAGATGGAGACGACAAGCAAGTTGCATCCACGCTCGGAGGCTTTTTGGGCACCCGCACAGGCAAATAGCGCAAGCCCAACTGCATCCAATACCACTAGTGGTTCCGTGGAAAAATTCGGAAACACCAAGATCCCCAGGAACGTGACTAATGCGGCACCGACAGCCGTCAGAATTCGACTAGGTGATCGGAAAGCGGCTGGCGGCAAATCACCTAACAAAACATCGCGAATCACTCCGCCACCAAGTCCAACACAGAATCCGACCACAATGACACCGAGCAAATCGAATCCGGCATGCGCAGCTGCCGCAGCACCTTCGATGGCAAAAATAGCGGTCGCCGCAATATCGACTGTATTGAACAGCTTGCTGTCGACAGGGTTCTTTGAGACGTCCTGTACCTCAGTGCTGTTCACGAATTCAATTTAGCGTTCCTAAGCCATCGGATTCCCTACTCAGCGCTACCTTGTTTACCTCAATTAGGGCCCAAAACTTCCCATACCAACTATCAGAGGTCTGTTTAGGCAACTTAGAGTTAGCTTTAAGACAATTGCGGAACGTGTCCAGCCACTCGTTGAATCCCTGCTTGGCGAACCGCCTATCTCAATCAACTTCTGGGACGGTTCCAGCCTCGGCCCTACCGATTCGACACTGGCACTCGAAGTATCTTCTCCAGACGCCGTCAAACACATCCTGTGGGCTCCTGGTGACCTGGGTGTGGCGCGCGCCTACGTGTCAGGCGAGATTGATGCCACGGGTGACGTAGTAGATGTCATGCTGGCTTTGTCACAAGGCGATGCCACTTTGACCGGGCTAGCCAAGTCACTCCCATCGGTATTGGGTTCAGCAAAATCTCTTGGCCTTATCGGCGGACCACCGGCAGTACCTGAGATCGAGTACCAACCCCCGTTACTAGGGACACATTCTCGGAAGGGCGACGCAGACGCAATCAGTCATCACTACGACGTTTCAAATGACTTTTGCGAACTTGTCCTGGGTGATGCCATGACCTATTCATGCGCGCTTTTTGAAACTCCGGAAACTTCTCTGGTTGATGCCCAAGCCGCAAAACACGACAACATTTGCCGCAAGCTGGGACTTCACACTGCACCCGGTCAACGTCTTCTCGATGTGGGATGCGGCTGGGGTTCCATGGCGATACATGCAGCGAAGCACTTCGACGCAGAAGTTACTGGGATCACGATCAGCAAAGAACAAGCTGAATTGGCACAGATCCGAGTTGATCAAGCCGGCGTATCCAACCTGGTCGAAATCAAACTTCTTGACTACCGCGATGTCGGATCGCAAAAATTCGATGCAATCTCCTCCGTCGGCATGTCCGAGCATGTAGGTAAAAACAACTTGGTGGACTATTTCAAGGTCCTCAAGACTGCCCTCCGACCAGAGGGACGCCTACTCAATCAAGCGATCTCAATGATCGGCGGCACAAAACTGTCATCACGTTCCTTCATGTACCGCTATATCTTTCCTGGTGGCGAACTTATTGACATTGGTGACTCACTCGACGCTATGCAGCAGGCAGGTTTTGAGATTCGGGATGTGGAGTCGCGACGTGAGCACTATGCGATGACACTTCGCCGTTGGATCGCGAATCTGGAGGCCAATTGGGATGAAGCCGTTGAGCTAGTCGGGCTTGAACGGGCACGCGCCTGGAAGCTCTATATGGCGGCTTCAGCAGTGGGCTTCATCGATGCTGGACTCGGCCTGCATCAGGCCCTTGGTGTTGTCGATAGGAGCGATGGCTCAAGTGGAATGCCGCTGGTCCGTCCCGTCTAGGCGCGCTCGAGAACGAGACCGAGCCCAGACTAAAACAGGAACCAGCAGCAATGACAACACTCCACCGATGAGTGACAGGCCACTGAATCCAGAAGTCGCCATCACAACGCCAGAAGCCGCCCCGCCACCTGCCCCAGCCAAAGCGATCAATACATCTACAGAGCCTTGAACTCGACCACGATTGCTCAGCGTTGTGGCATCGACAATCATTGCTGTGCCAGCAATGAGTCCGAAGTTCCATCCCAATCCAAGTAGTGCCAACGCCACGATCAATAGCACCAACGAATTGTTAGGCGCAAAGGCAGCAATAAGTCCGGCGAACAATAGAGTCACAGCAGACGCGATGGATAGCGGCACGCGCCCGTATTTGTCGACTAGATACCCGGTCACAGGTGAGGGCAGGAACATCGCCGCCACGTGAATGCCAATCACGAATCCAATCGCCGACAACGAAAAGTGATGCGCACTCATATGCACCGGCGTCATGGTCATAATCGCGACCATGGCGATCTGAGTGAGAACCATAACTGTCGCCCCGACCACTACTCCGTCAAACGAACGACCTTGGAGCTTGCCACTTTTCTGTTGATCTTGGTCGTGTTCTTGATCTTCAGCACCAAGATAAGTTCCTTCTAGTTCCGCTGCCGCTTCAACCTCAAGTGCCGGGGCATCTCCTTGGACGCCCGAATCGCTCTCCAATTCAAGTTGTTGCGCCAACAGGAACGGATCTGGTCTCAGAAATATCCATAGAGCTATACCAGCAGCGAAGTTTGCTACCGCAGCAAGTAGGAAGGGCCCAGTGAGCTCTGGCAAACCCAGACTCGAAGCCAAGCTACCAAGCGGCGCAATCAGATTTGGCCCCGCTACAGCACCGATAGTCGTGGCGACCATAGCGATACTGATCGCCTTACCGCGACGGTCAGGCAACGCAAGATCAGTTCCCGCATATCGAGCCTGGAGGTTCGCAGCAGTTGCGGCTCCGTATAAAAGAAACGAACCGAACAACAGCGGAACGTTGTCTATTGCTGCGGCCCATACGACACCAACAGCTCCGATCCCGCCGACGATAAACCCCAGTTCAAGTCCCAGTCTGCGACCCGAACGCTGCGTCAAGCGACCAATAATAAATGCGGCAGCTGCAGAACCCAAAGTAAAAAGCGCGGTTGGCAGACCAGCGACACTGTCACTGCCAAGTAATTCTTCGGCAAGTAATGCGCCGACCGAAATACCAGCTGCCAGGCCCAAACCCCCGAGGATCTGGGCGAGCATTACTACTCTGAGCGTCCGCTTCTGGACTTCGGCTCGCAGGTCGTCGTTGCCACTGACCGTAGCCACAGCAGCACCATTTGATGGTGTCATGTTTAGCCCAAAGTGCGCTTGAGGAACTCAACAGTGGCAGCGAATGCTTCGTCGGTTGCCGATGGATCCCAACGTGGTCCAACATCGCGACCGAAGGCGTGCTCGGCCTCAACTTCGATCCATTCGAAGTTGACGTCGGCCTCCTCTAGTCCGGCGTGAACTATCTCGCGATCAGGCTTCGGCGTGTGAGGATCGTTGGTTCCAAAGATCAAAAGCATGGGTCCGGCAATTTGAGCCGCTTGCTGAAGTGAGCCGGTATCAGCATCCGCCCCTAGCTTGCCGTTATGCAACCCTGTCGGATACCACAGCGCCGTGGTTACCACCTTGTCGTTGAAGGCCGCACGGAATCCGATATGCCCGCCAGTGCAGTGACCAGTAGCCGCTAACTTGCCGGGCTCAACTCGGTCATTGGTCTCAAGCCATGAAAGTAGCGCCTCAATATCTTGATCGAACTGTTCAGCGGTCAGCTTCTCGACATCTGCTTGTCCACGATCCTTACCTTCATCATCGAACGCGAAAACCTCGCCCGGCTCCTCTACCCGGAAGTAGATCTCAGGTGCAGCAACCACAAAGCCGTAGCTAGCTAGGCGCGATACCCAGCGAAGCGTTGACTCGGTGAGCTGGAAGATATCGGAATAAAAGACAACCCCCGGGTACTGACGATCGTCATTTGGCGCGGCCACAAAAGTACGCATGGTTCGTCCGGCCACGGGAATATCCTCGTACGAGGTCACTATCTGCATTCCGCCACTCTAGGTGTGAAATGGGTAGCTTGGTGAGAATCACACTGACTTTTCACGGTTCGTGTCGTGGCGGTAAATGACCTGTTTTAGGCTAGAGAGATGCGTATGCACCTTAAGCGCACTGTGGTGATTGCTCTCGCCGTGGTTCTCGCGGCAACTATCGCCATCGTTGGGTTCCACTCAACCTCTGCTTCTAGCCTCGGTGCAAGCGATCCTTCACCTTCGACGGGCAATAATCCAAACCAGGTTCGCTCGGTCGTCGCCTCACAAACTCGCTCTACCAACGATCCGTCCACCTGGTCCAATAAGCGGCTAGCCGCGCAATTGGTGTTGGCTGGTGTGGGATCGAACTCGCTCGCCAGCACTCATTCATGGTCTAAAGCTGGCATAGCCGGAGTCGTTCTATTCGGCAATCCGCCAGGCAATCTGAAGTCCAAAATCCAGCAGACGCGATCAAAATCGCCAGCCAAGCGGCTGATCGTCGCCAGCGATGAGGAAGGTGGCGCAGTCCAGCGTCTGGCCAGGCTCGTTGGCCGCTACCCGAGTGCCGCCACGATCGGACGCACCAAGACTGTCCACCAAACCGAGAAACTCGCACGCGGACTCGGCAAAAAACTCAAGCGACTTGGCGTGAACAGCGACCTTGCCCCGGTCGCAGATTTGCTCTACCGCGGCTCATGGACGGCACGTGATGGGCGCGCCTTCAAGAACAACCCCACTCAGAACGGCAAGTATGTTGCCGCATTTGCGAAGGGGCTCCAACGCTCTGGAGTTAGCGCAACTGTCAAACATTGGCCAGGCGGTGGAGCCGTTGCGGACACTCATGTGGGCGCAGGCAAGACTCCTAATTGGAGCAGTTTGAAGCGACGAGATTTGGTTCCGTTTACCGCAGCATTCAAAGCAGGAGCAGCTTCGGTAATGGTGAGCCATGCACGTGTTCCAGGTCTCACCGGCGGACTGCCCGCCACTCAGTCAGCTAGGGCCTACCAGGCACTACGCCAACAGGCAGGCGACCGGGTGGTGATCATGACCGATTCGCTGGCTATGGCCGCTGTCACCAGCTCGATGCGCCAGAGTCAGACTGAAGCGGCAATTCGTGCTTTGCGTAGCGGGGCCGATCTGGCATTAGTGCAAGGTGCCAGCCCTAAGTCGATGATCACTAACATCGCCAAGGCAATTTCGTCAGGCAAGATCAACCGCGCAAAAGCTGTGGCCTCCACCAAGCGTGTCTTAGCTTGGCAACTGCGGTTCAAATAGCTCTAGTTAATCCTTGAGACCGAGCTGATATGGCAACTCGTATCGAACCGGATCATCAGGCAATACCCAGTTGAAGCCTTCTTCCATAAAGACCGACACCAGGTTCGCCGCAATGACGAAGATGAAGATTCCAACGAGAATTCCACTGATCCACTTGGCAGCGTTTCCGCGCGGAACCACGGGAAGGAAGGTTCGCCCAAAGATCAGCATGATGCCGGAGTAAATGATCACGACACAGAAGGTGATAAACGCCCAGGTGTAGAGGTGCAGCGTCAGGACTGGATCGCCGTAGCCCTCATCGCCCGGAAGAATATGCAACTCAACTTGACGGGCAGCGATCACCGCGCCGAGCACAGCTGACAGAAGCATCAGTCCATAGCAGCGCATGTACATATTGAGGTTCATATGACCCTTGCGCGTCTTACCGATCATCCACAATCCAGCAATGCCCACGAGGACCATCGCCATACGTTGCAACATGCAAAGCGGACATGGCATATCGCCTTGGGTGATTTGGATGCTAAAAGCAGCTCCAATAACACCCGCATAGCCAACGGCAATAATGTGTGGGAACCAGTAGCCGAGCTTGTTCCAGATCGTGACCTCGTGATGGTCACCTTCAGGAATCAGCTCGTGCGCTTCGGGCACAGGAGCTGTATCAGGGGCAGTGTTAGTTGCACTCATGTCACGCTCCTTAGAACTGTAGGGGTAGCTGGGAAGTGACGTGATGCCTAAACAGGATGAACGTCAACACAAAGGCCAGGACGAACACAGGAAGGACTACCTTCGTGCTCATTCCCTTGTATGCGACGATCGCCGCCACTAGGAGGACAATGAAAATGATGGTGTCCACAACATCACTCCGATTCTGGTCGAGTAAATTCTGGTCGAGTAAACGCACGCCATCGCGCACAATCTTGAGCAAATGATCGCGAGTATTGACCCCTTCTTTCCTGCTCAGTGGACACAAAAACCAAATTAATGTCCTCAAAGTAGGTCAAAAGGGGTGAATACCTCCCAGTTCGAAGCGAAACTAGACTAAGAAGTGCGACGATTAAACACAGGTCGAATTCGCACCAACCTCATCTAAGGATCAACTTCATTGACCGATAACGCTGTCAAAGTACGGGACCTCACCAAATCATTTGGAGACTTCGAGGCCGTCCGCGGCATTAGCTTCGAAGTAAAGTCTGGAGAAACCTTCGGGTTCTTGGGTCCTAATGGTGCGGGAAAATCCACAACGATCTCGATCCTGTGCACTCTGCTTGCACCGACTTCCGGTCTTGCCGAAGTCGCGGGCTTCGACGTTGCCACCCAGCGAGATCAAGTCAGGCGAAATATCGGTCTCGTATTCCAAGAGACAACTTTGGATGTCTATTTGAGTGCAACTCAGAACCTCGAGTTCCACGCCGAACTCTACGGAGTCCCGCGAGACTTAGTAGCGCCACGAATGAGGCAAGTTCTCGAGATGGTAGACCTTTGGGATCGCAGAGACTCACTGGTCGAGACATTCTCCGGCGGAATGAAACGCAGGCTCGAGATCGCACGTGGCCTCATGCACTCCCCTCGAGTGTTGTTCCTCGACGAACCAACTGTTGGACTGGATCCACAAACTCGCAGCTCAATCTGGAAGTACATGTACGAGCTACGCGACGAGGAAGACA